>CAXYVX010000010.1:0-21588 GCA_964292495.1 uncultured Candidatus Saccharibacteria bacterium | reverse complement strand
CTCAACTAAATGCGCGCTCTCAAACGGCGTTGGATTCATTATTTGCCCGCTAATGTGGATGATGTCTGCCGCGATTGACTCAACATATGGCCTTCTCTCAAATATTTTAGCCATTCCGTCAACAATATTTTCAAACGCGTCAGTTCTCGCCGCCTACAACACCTTCCTCCCATACGCCAACCTAGTCCTAGCCGTAGTATTCCTACTAATAATATACTCAGAAGCAACAGGAAACGGATTCGGTGCAATGAACAATTACAGCATCAAAAAAACCTTACCAAGACTCATAATCTTCGCCATACTAATAAACCTATCCTTCTACATCTGCGCAGCCGCTGTTGATGTTTCTAATATTGCGGGGTCGAGTATGTATAAATTGTTCACGGGCACAAGTTCTGATTTTTCAAAACAGCTTAATAAAGACAATAATTTCACAACTCAAGCTGAAAAAGCAACTGGAAATGAGAATTATGGAAAAGATAAGTAGGATTTTTCTGAGAGGTTTTTTCGCGAATTTTTGGGCGAGAAAACTTGAAGATGCTATAATTTTTATGTTTATGAAGTTTGCTTTTCTGCATAATTTAGGGGCGAAACATGTCTGATTACAAGCCGGATCAAGACGAATTTCGCGATTATAACGACGAGCTTGGATCGACGGATTATTCGCAAATGTCTGACCATTCTGCTGGAATAACTTCAAAAACTAACAACAATTCTTTGGCTGAAAACGGAAATCTTTCCAAAGCCTGGAATTCGGGAATCAATTCAGACTTAAACGGAAAATCTTCGCTCATTAAAAGTTCCGCGAAAAAATCTGCGCCAAATAAAAGCGGTTTTTACAATAAAACTGGTTTGGGAAAAAGCTCGATCATCGGCGGCGGAAGTTTGTCCGACAAAGTGAAAATGCGCATTTTAGCTTGGGTTTTGACGGGACTTTTTGGCGGTGGCGGAATTGTTGTTATGCTACTTTCTGGTCCAAAAATATTGTCCGCGAAAATCTTGGATGTTATTGAAAAACGCTTCGTAGCGCCAACTTCAAAAGCTGTTAGTTCCCACACGAAAAAACTTTGGAAATGCAAATTGTCCGCGAGCTGTTCAAAAGATATAAACGAGAAGACTAATGCCAGCGGGGAGAAGGGTGATGGAATGGGGCAAATCTCTGACGCTGCCGAAGAAAGCATTAAAAATAACGGTGGAGATGTATCCACGCCGAAAGATGGCGCTGATGGCAGTATAAAACTGAAAAATGGCGAAAAGGTCGGAACTGCGGGCAAGGATGGTGTTCAAGATATTGAGAAAATGTCGCCAGCAACTGAGAGTGAGTTCAGAAATTCTTCTCCCGCGGCTGACGGTGCATCGGGTGCACTGGGCGGCGATCCAACGGCTGATATGTTAAAAACAACCGGCTCTAATAAAAACATCCCGATTGACGAAAAGGTCGGTGATAAAAACGGCAAATCCCAAACCATCGGTGAACAGCTTGAAACACAAAAAAACGCGACGGACGATCCAAATTCACCAAATAAAGCTCCGCCAGAGGATTTGACGGTTCAGCTTGCTGAGACTGTCCAACCAGATGTCTCGCCAGAATTCGCGAAAAAGCCAAATTCGGGCGGAAACGCGGATGAAGATGTTCCAAAATCAGGATTTACTGAGGCATCTGGTGGAATGAATGATTTGGAATCTGGAGGCAGTATTTTGAAACGAGCAAAAAGTAAATTAGACGAGATCCCCGCAAGCTTGAAGAAAGCGGGGACTGCGGCGATTGCGTTCGGTGGGTTTGCATGCGGAATGACAGGGGCAAATAAGGCGGTATTGATTGGCGTTAAGTTGCAAAAAATTCTCGCGCTCGTGAAATTTTCTTCAACGTTTCTGTCTGTTTTGAATTCGGTTCAGGCTACCGATGGAACTAGCGAAAAAGGGCACACGGGCCCAACTACAGAACAGTTTTCTCAGTTGATGGATTCATTGACAACTGTTATTCGCGATAAAAATGGAAAAGTGCTTACAAAATCAGGGACGGATTCTTTCGGTTATCAGCTCGCCGCCGGATATTTGTCGCCAAGTGGAAATAAATTTGACATCAGCAACACTTCAAAATCGTCAGGTTCTGGTCAGCCATCAGAGTTCACGTCATCGGCTGTTGTTGACGGCAAAATTGGCCAAAGCAATAAATGGTTTGATGCTCTTCAAGGTCTTGATATTCCTGGGGGTGAAACTTTGACCGCAATATTAAAAGGTGAGTGTCCGTATTTAATGAACGCAATGAATGTTTTGCAGGTCGGGGGTCTTATATCTGACGGTGCTGTTCTGTTTAAGGCGTTTAGCCCTGCCGGATGGATCAGTTTGGGCTCCAAAGGATTTGCTATCGCCCTACAGTTTTTGTCGGGCAGCGACGAGACCGCAACCGCTGCCGCTACACTGGATGTTATTGGGTCATGCATCGGTGTTGTGGCGTCAGGCACAATAAGTGAATGTGTTGTATCTGTTCTGTCCGCAGTTGTTACTATTGCTACGCCTAAAATTGTTGGCACCCTAATCGATAAATTCAAAGATGAATATCTCACAAACCCAATGCCTGTTGGCGCAGATGCAATGGACGCAATCATGTCTGGCGCGGGCGCGTCAATGGGGATGAATGCTGCTGGAAATGGCGTTCCGGTGATGTCTTCAATATCAACGACCGCCGGACTAACTAATTATTTGGCAGTAAATCGCGAACTTGCCACATATAACAAACAAGAAGATGCAGTCAAGCGCGCGAACGCGTCTCCGTTTGATGTGTATAACCAAGCAACTTTTGCAGGGTCAATCATGGGGAATTTCATGGCATCACTTTACGCAAACGGCAACAAGCCAACAGAGATGATCGGATCGTTGTTTGGGATGTTTGGCACCGGTTTCGCGAACATCTTGAATGGCACAAGCGCAATGGCGGATGCTGCGAGCACTGCATACGCGAGTTCTTGTTCTGATTCTGACTTTAACACTTTGGAAAAAGGCGGTAATGGGCTCGCCGCGGATCCATTCTGTAACCCAATTTACGGTCTGAGCGAAGAAAATACAATGGATGTGGAAGAAACGATTGATGCTATATCTAAATGGAAAGATGCTGATGGAAATGGGGCTATAGACTCCAAAGCGAGCGGGTACAACGATGTTTATGGATTGAACTTTAATGCGCTGATACCTGAGAAAGGTCTTGGTAAGGGAAAAATCTCAGACTTTATAGATGAATGTATTACAAGAAATAGTAGCAAGCATCAGTTTACACCTATGGGAAGTGATAGTGAGGATAAAACAATTGACACTGGCTCCAGCTGCGCTTTCGGCAACTCCAAAGCATATGGCGGAGACCAGAACCTTAAAATTCTCTATAATTACATTCAATATTACCTCGCGAATAGCAATATTAACCAAGGTTCAAACCTCGGCTGTAAAGCGGATGGGTCGTGCGGGTCGACAAGTCCAAATTCAGCCGACACCGGCTCAATAGCTGATGTCGCGAAAACCATGGCTGGTTGGGGAGACGCTCAAAATGAGAATCTTTATAACTTTGGTGGCGGACATGGCGACACAGATGATCTGAAATCTCGCATCGCTGCAAAATTCCAGCCAAACGCGATGAGTGTGGACTGCTCAGGATTTGTCCGCGCGGCGATATATCAGGCCACAGGAAAAGATGTTGGCAGTATATTCGCGAATGGCTCAGCGGCGGAAGGTATGTTGGACGGCGACATTTCCTCGCACCTGACAAAAATTGACCCAAGCCAAGCTCAGCCGGGCGATCTATTTTCGCGAAATAATGACACGGTTGGCGGTGGACATACGGGCGTAATTTTAAGCAATGACACCAGTGCGAAAAAGTTCCAGACCGCGGAAAGTTATGGTGGACACGGCCCAGGACTAAATACCCGCACTTACGACGAGGCAACAATTTACAGATATAAACCATAGATAATTACAATAATAAAGAAGGAGATGACCAAATGAATAAATTTCGCGGAGAGTGGAGAAAGCCTAAAATTAAAATAGCGGTGCTTTTTGGTGTGTTGATACTTGCGGTTATCATCGTTGCTACGGTTTGGATTTTCGCGAAAAGTGGAAATAAATCTTCGGAGGCGACGAATCCAAGTGAAAATAATGCAGACAAATCACAGAATCAAAATCATGATCAGAATCAAAGCCAGAATAATGATTCAGCTAATGATACAAATAGTGCGAAGGATGATTCTCAAAAACCATCTCCGTCTGACCAGACCGCCCAAACTGTTAGCTTGAAAGATGCAACTTCTGCCGTCCAGAAATCAACTGGCAATCAGCAAGCTCAGGCCACATCAACACTGAAAACTAGTGGCGCTTGGTCGGTGGTTAAGGTGAATATTGGGCAGAATACTGCGGTCGCGATTTTTAACGGCGATTCAATGGTCGTCCCGCCAGGCACGGGATTTCTGGAGAACTTTTTGCTGAGCCAAGGTGTGCCCGCGGATTTGGCGCAAGCAGTTGCCGGTAATTAAATTTGCATCTAAAAATACAAAATAAGCGAGCATAAGATTAAGCTTATGCTTGCTTTATTTGTGAAAAGATGTATAATCTTGACAAATCTGTAAATAGATTGATTATATTTGTAAATGAGGTTGAACCTCAAAAGGAAATTCATTATGAATAAGAACGCAAATTTAGGTAAATCTAGCGGCGAAAATGCGAAAAATCCAAACTTCGCGAAAAAAGCCACTATCACGGCTATTACAGCCATGGCAGCACTGACTCTTGCGGCCTGCGGAAACAACGATGCCAGTGCAAAACCGGCTGGTTCAAGCGAACCGAAGACGGAACAGCCTGCGAAGAAAAACGCGAATAATAACACGAATACCGATAAATCCAGTTCTGAATCCGGTAATTCCGACGATACTTCTTTTAATCAAAACTTTGGCCAGTCTATTAAAAACATCAAGGATGCGGGTTTCCAGGTTGTGCCTGGAAGTAAAAGTGTAAGTGGAAATGAATTTTCCGTTGAAGTTATAGTTGATGGTTATCACGGCAGAGTTGGCGGCGGTTCTGACGGTGAGGTTTATGGAATAGACTTCAAAGGTAGCCTTGGCCCGGATGCTAGGGGAATTGCACATAATAAAGAAGAACTTTCTGAAATATTCACTGAGCTCAAACAAATGATCGCCGAAAAGAAATAATCGCATCGCATCAAACAAAACAGCCCCGCCAGCCACGTGCCGGAGGGGTTTTTGGTTGCTCCGCCGGCGCAAACATGATAAAATAATGCACATGTTTAAACGTAAAAAAAGCACACAGACCACAGAGGTCGCAGCTGGTTCGCGAAACGCAGAATTTAGCTTTTTGTCGGAAAATGATCTATATTTCGACTCGGCCTGTCAAAGCTTGCGCCCAACCAGCGTGGTCAAAGCGATGCAAAAATATTACGAAGAATACAACTCTTGTGGCGAGCGCGTCCGCTATAAATGGGGTTTGAAAGTTGACGCCGAGGTGACAGAAATTCGCGAAAAAACTCTGAAATTTCTTGGTTTTTCCACCAAAGAATTTTTCACAGCTTTCACTTTGAACACCACATACGGGCTGAATTTGGCGCTCTCTCAGCTTGACGGAAGCAAATTTTCGCGAATAATCACCTCTGATGTTGAGCATAATTCGGTGTTTCTAACTTCAATGGAATTCGCGAAAAAGTGGAACATCCCGAGAGAAATTCTTTCTCGCGAAGAAGACGGTTCGCTGCCGGATTTTGACGCGAAAAACGCGCTTGTTGTTGTGAACGCCGTGAGCAATATTGACGCACGAAAACTAGAAAATCTCCGCGAAGTCGCAAAAAAAGTTCGCGAAAATGGTGGATTCTTAGTGATTGACGCGGCGCAAACTTTGGGTTTTTACTCCGAGTGGTTTCGCGATCAATTGAAGGGGATTGGTGCGGATGTGGTTTGTTTTTCGGCGCACAAAATGTACGGTCCGAGTTTAGGCGCAATTGTCGCACGGAAAAATATTGTTGAAAAACTGAACGTTGCTTTTCTTGGCGGCGGGATGGTGGACGACGTTCGCGAAGATTCTTATGATCTCAGCGCAAAGACAAATCCAGATGAGCACATCCACACGATTTTTGAGCCAGGGCTTCAACTATATGCGGAAATCATCGGTTTTGGCGCGGCGCTAGATTTTATAAATTCGCGAAAAAAGGCGGATTATGATGAAATTGAGCGCGTTTCAAAGAAAATTTTGGATTTTCTTGGGTCAAAAAAGAGCGTTCATGTGATCAACCATAAAACATCGTCCACAATCAGTTTTTATAGCGACAAAATGGATGCACATTTGCTGGCGGAGGCTTTGTCTTCGGCCGGCGTGATGGCCAGGTCCGGATATTACTGCGCACATTATTACCTTGATCACGTCAAACATTACCCGCCACTAGTTCGTCTTTCTTTGAGTTTCGCGAACACAGAATCGGATGCTGACAAGCTGATCGAAATTTTGACTAAAGCGCTTTAATTTGGTAAAATTACATAACAAATTTTGCATAAGCAAATAAAATAAGGAGGTGTTTTGGTTTGTATTGCTGCGTTTATAATTCTGGGGTTGATCGCTCTTTTTATCCCTGTTATTAGAATTTTTAATAAGAAAATGGCGGATAATATTTGGAAGTTGTTCAAAAAGAGCATGCATTGTTTTTCGCGAAGAGTGACTTTGCGAAAATGTGATTCCAATTTTAAAGATGATATTAAAAACTCAATTTTGAAACGAACTGTTTTGAAACATCCGAATTGGACAAAACCAATCAGTTTCGCGATTGAAGTTCTATCCGTTTTGATTGTGATTTTGGCTTTGTGGTCAACTTTGGTGGCTGTTAGAAGTTTAACTCTTCTCACAGCTTATGGAACGTGCGAACCGTCGGATCCAAAATCTTGTGTTTTGAGCTCTGGTTCTGCTGTTAAGGCTTGCACAATTGGCGAGACTGGTCCGGAGTTCTTCAAAGATCCGATTGGTTGGACAGGAAATTGGTTTGGTCAATGGGGCGCCGCAATTGCACAGATTCCGTCAAATATGAAGAACTGGGATGCAAAAGAATATTTGCCGAATTCCAGCAATTTGAGCGACGCGAAAAACGCGTTTTATGCTGGAAAATATGATTCAAATAAACCAGTTGCGCTGGACGTTTTTGAACCTGGCTGCACGTATTGCCGGCTTGAATTTAACAACCAACTTGCGAGCGACTTTTTCGCGAAAAACAACGTTGCTATCATTCCATATGTGAAAGCTGGGGATAAAAATGGCCATGAATTTGAAAATTCATATGTTTTGGCGAGCTATATTGAGGCGGTTCGCAAAAATCCGCTTTCTGAATCCGAGCTTTCCGCGAAAAATGAAAAAATGCCAGCGGTTTGGCTCTTAATTTCGCGATTGATGCTTGAAAACGATCCGCAAACAAATCATCCTTGGCAGGACACATTTGGTTCGCTTGACAGCAATACATACGGTTCTTTTGGGCGACTTTTCACACAAGACCAAGCTCGCGAAGAGTTGAATAAATGGCTGGCAGATTTCGGTTATAACACTGATAAAGTGAAAGAAATTGCTGATCTCGCAAAATCCGACAAAATCAAAAAAGTGATTGATGCGAATATTAAGCTTGTTGACGAAAAAATTCAGGCGGTTTCCTTGCCGACGGTCATTGCGAATGGCCAGCGAAAAAGCGGTCTGCAATAAAAATCGGGTGAGTTTGAGATTTTTCGCGAAAGTACTTGTTTTTCGCGAAAAATCTTGATAAGATATAAGTAAGCGCCGCGCGGCGACATTTTGCGGGGGAAACCTTGCGGAATGTCTGGTCTAAACACCGCACCAGCGCGCAAAGTAAACTGTAATAAGAAAGGTTTTTGTAAATTATGGCAAAATCTTATGGCGGAAAACCGCATGTGAACGTCGGCACCATGGGCCACGTTGACCACGGTAAAACCACACTTACGGCTGCGATCACCGCAACTCTCGCGGAACGCTTGCCGAGCGAAATCAACAAAGTCGTTGCTTACGATCAGATCGACAACGCACCAGAGGAGAAGGCTCGCGGTATAACCATCGCTACTTCTCACCAGGAATATGAAACTGCGAAGCGACATTACGCTCACGTTGACATGCCGGGACACGCTGACTATGTTAAAAACATGATCACCGGTGCTGCTCAGGTTGACGGTGCGATCTTGGTCGTTTCCGCTGCTGATGGCCCGATGCCGCAGACCCGCGAGCACGTGCTTTTGGCTCACCAGGTTGGTGTTCCTAAGATCCTCGTTTTCCTGAACAAAATGGATCAGGCTGACGCGGACCTCGTCGAACTCGTCGAAGAAGACATTCGCGACTTGCTCGAAAAGAACGGTTTTGACCGTGAAGCTCCGATCATCAAGGGTTCTGCCCTTAAAGCCATTGAAGGCGACGCTACTGAGCGCGATCACGTCATGGAATTGCTTGACGCTATGGACGAATACTTCCCAGAGCCGACTCGCGACCTCGACAAACCGTTCCTTATGCCGATTGAAGATGTTTTCTCAATCAAAGGCCGTGGAACAGTTGCTACTGGTCGTATCGAGCAGGGTGTCGTGAAAATCGGCGACGAAGTTGAAATTGTCGGCCTCAAAGCGACGCAAAAATCTACCGTCACTGGTATTGAAGCCTTCAAAAAAGCTCTTGAAGCTGGTGAAGCTGGCGATAACGCAGGTATTTTGCTCCGCGGTATCGAGCGCACCGACATCGAGCGCGGTCAGGTCATCGCTCAGCCGGGTACGATCACTCCGCACACCGAATTCAAGGGTGAAGTTTACATCTTGACTAAGGAAGAGGGCGGCCGCCACACGCCGTTCACCAAGGGCTACAAACCGCAGTTCTACTTCCGCACAACTGATGTCACCGGTGAAGTTGAACTTCCGTCTGACAAAGAAATGGTCATGCCGGGCGACAACGTAACTTTTGAAGTTAAGTTGCAAGCTCCGATCGCGATGGAGAAAGGTTTGACTTTCGCTATTCGTGAAGGTGGCCGCACCGTTGGTGCTGGTCGCGTGACCGAGATCGTGAAATAAGTATTCGCGATTCACTTAAAAAGAACCGTCAATTTTTGGCGGTTCTTTTGATTTCGTAAAAAACAGATCTTCATGTAAAATAGTAAGCATGAGTTTTTATAAAAAAGAAATTAGTGAAGTGTTTAAAGATGTTGGCTCATCAAAAGACGGATTAAGCAAAAAACAGGTTTTGACTCGCTTGAAAAAGTTTGGACCAAACCTGTTAAATGTCCACGAAAAGCCATTTTGGGTAAAAGTTTTAGAGCCGTTCGCGAATGTGATGATCGGCGTTTTGTTTGCCGCGGGGATTTTGAGTCTCTGGCATCAGGAATTTATTGACGCGACGATTGTTTTTGCAATTATTTTTGTCAGCGCGGGAATTGACTGGGTGCAGCAGTATTCCACCGAAAAAATCCTCAGAAGCCTGAAAAAGCGCGAAAACGAAAATGTTGAGGTGTTTCGCGAGGATAAAGTGGAATCTGTTCCAGCGGAGAATATTGTCCCTGGCGACGTAATTATTCTGCATGAGGGTCAAAAAATCCCGGCAGATTCCAGGCTGACAGAGAGCGATAATCTCCATGTCGACGAATCAATGTTGACTGGCGAGAGCCTGAGTGTTAAAAAAACCGTCGAGGCGCTCAAAGGCGACAAAGAAGTTTACGCTCAATCAAACATGCTTTTTTCAGGCAGCTTCGTCGTGGCTGGCGCTGGTGTTGCAGTTGTTGTGGCGACGGGAAATGCGACAGAATTCGGAAAAATCGCGAAACTTGCTGGCGACAGCGCAAACTCGGTTTCTCCTCTTCAACAGAAAATTGACAAACTTGTAAAATACGTGATTTACGCCGTGTTTGTCTTGGCAATTCTAGCTTTTGGGCTGGAGCTCGCCAGAGGTGTTGATGCAGTGGAGGCGTTAAAATTTGTCTTGGCGTTTGCGGTTTCAGCGGTTCCCGAGAGTTTGCCAATCGCGATAATGGTGATCATCACCTTGGCGATGCGACGCATGGCCCAGAAAAAGGCGCTGGTCCGAAACATGCGCGCAATTGAAAACATCGGCCTCATCACAACGATCGCCAGTGATAAAACGGGAACTTTGACCAGAAATGAACTGCGTGTTCAGGAAACTTGGTCTCCAAGATTTAACGACGCCAGCATGGCACTACAAATGAGTTTTTCACTGAATTTCGCGAAAGGCAAGGCTAGTGATCCGCTGGACGTTGCTCTGGCTGCGTTTTCTCGCGAAAAACATGTGGTTGCGCACGACGGAACGCATGAAAAATTGATGCAAAATCTGCCGTTTGATTATTCGTTTGCAATGAGCGGAAATGTTTGGAATTTCGCGAAAACTACCGAAATATATCTAAAAGGCGCGCCGGAAAAAATCCTAGACCTCTGTAAACTCTCCGCAAGTGAAATAAAAACCGCGGAAGAAAAATTGGAAGAATTTGCAGGAAATGGATTCAGAGTTATTGCATTCGCGAAAATTTCCGCTGAGAAAAGTGATAAAAAAACTTATAAATTCCGCGAAATCACAAAAGGTAAGCAGGCGGATTTTCTGGGATTTGTGGCTGTTGCGGATGAGCTGCGACCAAGGGTCAGTGCGGCAATTAACAGTGCGAAAAGTGCTGGGATTTCCGTTCGCATGATCACCGGAGATCACGCGGAAACGGCATTTCGCATTGCTGAGAAAATCAATATTGCGGAGAACCGCAAGCAAACTTATGATTCGCGAAAACTGATGAAACTCAGCGGCACGGAATTATCAGAGGTGATTGAAGGAACGACGGTTTTTGCGCGCGTGATTCCGGAAGCGAAATACGCCATTTTGACCGAGCTTAACAAGACGAATATCACTGCAATGACCGGTGATGGCGTGAATGATGTTCCGGCGCTGACGCAAGCAAATGTTGGCGTGGCAATGGGTGCGGGAGCAGCAATGGCGAAGGATGCGGCGGATATTGTGCTTCTGGACAACAATTTCCGCACGATTGTTAGTGCTGTGAAAGAGGGGCGGATTGTTTTCGCGAATATTCAGCGCATGCTGGTTTATTTGCTGGCGTCAAATGCGGGCGAAGTTTTGGTTACGCTCGGAGCGCTAGTTTTCGGCTTGCCTTTACCGCTGGTTGCTGTTCAAATTCTCTGGATCAATCTCGCGACGGATACATTTATGGTGATCCCGCTTGGGCTTGAGCCGGGCGCGGCGGATGTGATGAAAAAAGCTCCAAACCGGCCAGACGCGCCAGTCCTTAACGCATTCATGATTTCGCGAATGATAATGATTGCAGTGGTCATGGCGGTGGCTGACCTCGGCGTTTACGCGCTTTTCCTTGGATGGCACGGGGAAGCCGAGGCGCGCTCGGCAGCCTTTCTAGTGTTGATCGTTCTTCAATGGGCGGTCGCGTTCTCGATCCGTGGAGAAGTGAGTTTCTTCAAGCTGTTTAAGGTTAAAAATAAAGTCTTTTTCGGTGCGCTGATTGCGGCGTTCATTCTGCAAGTTGCGATGATTTTGTCGCCGTTTCGCGAAATTTTACACCTGTCAACAATTCACGCGGACAGCTGGGTCGCTTGCGCCCTCGCGGTTGTTTTGATGATTTCTTCGCTTGAAACGCATAAATTTATTGGTAGAAAAATCAACAAAGCTCAGAAAACCGAATAATGTGTTGAACTTTTCGCGAAAACCTGATATAATTTCATGGTAAATTTTAATGTTATGGGAACATTTCGTATTCGCGAGATGATTGCGTAGCCGCGAGAAAACGCGTAATAACAGAGGAGTTTTATGGCTGAAAGTACAATGCCGAAAATCCGCATCAAATTGAAGGCGTATGATCACAAAATCATCGATGCGGCCGCGAAACAGATCGTGGAAACCGCCGTTCGCAGTGGTGCGACTGTCATTGGTCCAGTTCCGCTTCCAGTGAAGCGCTCGACCTACACTGTCGTCAAATCGCCGCACGTCTACAAAAAAGGCGGTGAAGCGTTTGAAATGCGCGTTCACAAGCGATTGATTGACATCGTCGACACCAAACCAAAAACCATCGACAGCTTGCAGAGTTTGAGCTTGCCGGCTGGTGTTGACGCAGAAATTAGAATGTAATAACTGAGGAGAAAGGAAAGAGATGGCTAAAAGCAATTCACGTAGCAAGCGCAAACTTGTCGGTCTCGTCAGCGAGGACGGCAAAACGCGTATCTACTACACCAAGAAAAATCCGCAAAACACACCGGATAAATTGGTTCTTCGGAAATATAACCCGAAAACCCGACAGCACGAGATCTTCTCTGAGACAAAGAAGAATCTCGGACGAAACGTCGTCAAAGCGAAAAAACACTAAATTTCGCGAAACGGGCTGGAAACAGCCTGTTTTTTTGTGTAAAGAATTCCTAGCAAATTTCAATCGATCCGGGCGGATATAGTGCTGGTGCGGGATCTCCCGTTCAAACACTGGCTGAGATCGTCGAATACACGCCAAATGTTTTCTTGATCTCATTTAGCAATACTCACGAAAATGATGGCAAAGCGGACTGGCAAACCGTCAATACAATCAGCATGCCGGCGAGATATTAGGCTGAACGGTGGAATCCCAAGTTGAAATGTGGTAAAATTTCAAACATAATGACAAAAGAAAAACTTTGGCGCAAAAAACGCACGTCGCGAGGCCGTTCGCGCAATGAAAATGCGGTTTCGCGAGTTGTGAAGAATGCGCCAAAAATTTCGCGAAAAAATTTGTCGCGAGAAGTTTTCAAGAATCAGAAATGGTATTCGCGTTATTTTTTGAAGTATATTTTTTGTGGAATTTTAGCGTTAATTTGGTTGCGAACCCCACTGAATTTACCCCTGATAAATTACATTTCCCCAATCGGATTTTTGCTGGGTTTAATTATTGTTGCCAATGAAAAAAGTTCTGTAAACCGCTGGGTTGAATTCGCGATTTTGATTGCGTTTGCAAGTTTGAGTTTTTTCACGCCAATCGGGATAGTTTTTTGAGTCAATTCCGAAATTTTCCTTGCTTTTTCCAAAAATTTATGCTAGACTTGTTCGGTAAATATTAGACAGGCGACGGAGACGCTCGTAAGTCCGATGTTGAGGCGTGAGGTTTTCTCTGAAATTTCTCTCTGAAAGTTCAAAGAAAATTAAACTGGAAAAGGCGAAAAAGGCGGATTCCAGCAGCGGAACGCTTGGTTTTTCACGAATAAACGCATTGCGGAAATTCGCGAAAAAACGTGAAATTTAAGAGATTTCACGGAACCAAGAAAATGTTGAATCACAAATCGCAAGGATACTGCGAAATTTCCGGCGTTTTAAGTGGAAAGGAAATGTAAAGTTATGAAAACTTTACTCGGTACCAAAATTGGTATGACCCAAATCCTTGGCGAAGATGGAACGATGACTCCGGTCACCATCATTGAAGCCAGCCCAGCGACCGTGACTCAGGTCAAGACTATCGAAAACGATGGTTATGATGCGGTTCAGTTTGGTTTTGGAGAGGGTAAGAACCTGAGCAAGGCCGTGGCCGGGCACGTTAAAAAAGCCGGCAAAGAAAACTTCGCACCGAAGGAAATTCGCGAAACTCGCGACAACTTGACCGGCGAAGAAAAAGTTGGTGATGAATTCACCGTTGAGATGTTCGCCATCGGCGACACAATCGACGCGATCGGCACCAGCAAAGGTAAAGGTTGGGCGGGAACGATTAAACGCCACAACTTCAAACGCCACCGCAAATCACACGGTGGAAAAGGAAACACGCGAAAAGTCGGTTCGATTGGATCGATGTACCCGCAGAAAGTCTTCAAAGGCCACCCAATGGCTGGACAGATGGGTGCGGAGCGCGTTACGGTGAAGAACTTGACCGTCGCTTATGTTGACGCGAGCAAGAATCTCATCGGTGTGAAGGGCGCTGTGCCTGGACCGAAAAAAGGAATAGTGGAAATCTCTCTGGCAAAGGGAGCTAATCATGGAAAGGCTGGTAAATAATCATGGCTTTAAACAAATCAGTCTTTGATGTCAAGGTTGAGAACCACGAACTGCTGAAACTCGCTTACGACGCAGTTCTCGCCGCAAACCGACAGGTTGGTGCGAAAACTCTGCGCCGTGGTGAAGTCCGCGGTGGTGGTAAAAAACCGTGGCGCCAAAAAGGCACCGGCCGTGCGCGTTTCGGTTCTTCGCGAAACCCGATTTGGCGCGGTGGCGGTATCGTTTTTGGTCCTCTTGGAATCGAAAATTACACCAAAAAAGTTAGCAAAACCGCCAAGAAAGTGGCTTTGCGCCAGGCTTTGACGCTTGCGAACAAAGCGAAGAAAATCGTTGAAGTTGAAGATTTCGCGATCAAATCCGCTAAAACGAAAGATGCTGTCAAGGCTTTGGAAGATGCAAAAGTCGCGAATTTCCGCCGAATTTTGCTCGTAGCTGAAAAGACCGAAAACAATTTGCGCGCTGTGGCGAACCTTTCAAACGTGAAAATCGTCAGTGCGAAATACCTGAATGTCAAAGACATTTTGGACGCAGATAAAATCGTTTTCGCGAAAAAACAGCTCGCCGAGACAACTGAATGGTTGAAAGGAGATAAATAATGAGTATTTTGATTTCTCCGCGAATTAGCGAAAAAAGCTATGGTCTCAGCCAACAGAACATTTACGTTTTTGACGTGCCGATGAGCGCGAACAAAGCGCAGGTGATTGAAGCGGTCAAAGAAAATTACCCGGATGTGAAAATCAGCGATGTTCGCTTGATGATCGCGAAAGGTAAAGTGAAAGCTGTTAATCGCGGCAAACACGCCCGCCCGACCACTGCAAAGCGCTCGGACAAGAAAAAAGCGTATGTTTCTGTGAGCGAAGGCAAAATTGCTGTTTTCGCGGAAAGTGAGGAGGCATAAATATGGCTATTAAAAGATTGAAACCTACAACAAACGGCCGTCGCTTGATGACGACCCAGGATTTTGATGCGATCACAACCAAAAAGCCGGTTAAAAGCTTGGTTTCGCGAAAAATGCAGACTGCTGGTCGAAACAACCAGGGACGCATCACTTCACGACACCGCGGTGGTGGCGCGAAGAAATTCGCACGAAACGTGAACTTCAACTTGCCGGAAGGCGCATATGAGGTCCGCGAAATCGAATACGCACCGGATCGCACCGCGCGACTCGCACGTGTTCAACACGAAAACGGCGATCTCCACTACATGGTGGCTCCGCGAAACGTGGAAAAAGGTGGAAAAATTGAAGTTGGTGCTGGTGTGGCTGTTGAAGCCGGAAACCGCATGACACTTCGCGAAATTCCGCTCGGAAGCTCGATTCATAACATCGAGATTACAGCTGGACGCGGCGGACAAATGGTTCGCTCGGCCGGAACTTCTGCAACATTGACCGCGAAAGACGGCGATCACGCTCTCGTTCGCATGCCAAGTGGCGAAGTCCGTAAATTCCGTTTGGAGAATAAAGCAACATTGGGCTTGGTCGGAAACGAGCAGCACCAGAACATCAAGATCGGTCAGGCTGGTCGTAAACGCCACATGGGAATCCGACCGCAGACTCGCGGTCGCGCGATGAACGCAGTTGATCACCCGAACGGTGGTGGTGACGGTGGTGCCGGATCGCACCGCGGTATTGGTCGCACACCGTGGGGCCAGATTGCTCTCGGTAAAAAGACACGTTCGCGAAAATCCACGGACAAAATGATCGTTCGTTCGCGACATCAAGCTAAGAGGAGGAAATAAAAGATGAGTAGATCATTGAAGAAAGGTCCGTTCATCGACGCCAAGCTCGCGAAAAAAGTCGCGAAACTTAGCAAAGATGATCGCACTGTCATCAAGACTTGGGCCCGCCCGAGCACGATCACGCCGGAAATGGTTGGCTTTAGCTTTGCTGTCCACAACGGTCGCGTGCATGTTCCGGTTTTCATTACTGAAAACATGGTCGGCCATAAGCTGGGCGAATTCGCGCCAACGCGCAAATTCCGCAAGCACGGAGGAAAGGCTAAATAATGAGTGAAGTAAAAGCATATCTGAAAGAATTGCGCATGTCGCCGCGCAAAGTTAGCGAAGTCGCTGCTTTGGTTCGCGGACGTAGCGTAGAAGACGCGTTGGTGATTTTGAATCACACACCGCGCCGCAGTGCGAAGCCGCTCGCAAAAGTTATCGCAAGCGCTCGTGCAAATGCAATCAACAACCACAGCCTGAAATCCGAAGGCCTCATGATCACGACTTTGAGCGTGACAAGCGGTCCTCGCCTCAAACGCTTCCGCCCGGTTAGCCGAGGTCAAGCGCACCCGTTCCAGAAACGAACAAGCAACATTTTGGTTGTCGTTGACGGAGCTTTGAAGGTGAAAAAAGCTGAAAAAGCTGTTAAAGTTGAAGAAAAGAAGGAGGGGAAGTAATGGGTCAGAAAGTAAATCCGATCTCGATGCGCCTCCAAGTGCACAAAGATTGGTCAAGTAAATGGTTCAACGCGAATAAAAAAGATTTCGCGAAAAACCTTGCCGAAGACATTCAAATCCGCAAGCTGATTGAAAAGAAATTCGAGACGCGTGCTGTGATCCAGAAAATTGAAATCGCTCGTTCTCAGAACGCGGTTGAAGTTACAATTTGGACCAGCAAAGCGGGTGTTGTTATTGGCCGACAGGGTGCTGGTGTGCAAGAGCTGAAAAGCGAACTTGACAAATTGGTCGGTTCAAGCGTGCGCATCAACATCGAAGAAGTTAAAAAACCAGACCTGGCGGCAAAAATCGTCAGTGAAAACATCGCGCGTCAGTTGGAGCGCCGGATCAATTTCCGTCGCGCCACCAAAATGACTGCGCAGAACGTGATGAGCGCCGGTGCAAAAGGTGTCAGAATTGAAGTTGCAGGACGTTTGAACGGTGCTGAAATGAGCCGCCGCGAAAAACTGATTGAAGGTTCGGTTCCACTGCACACATTGCGCGCAAACATTGACTACAACCTGGCCGTCGCGAAAACCCCGGCTGGCACAATAGGTGTGAAAGTTTGGATTAACAAGGGAGAAAGGAATTAATCATGTTGCAACCGAAAAAAATGAAATTCCGCAAACTCCGCAAAGGTAAAAATCCGGGCGTCGCAAGCCGTGGCAACTATGTCGCGTTTGGTGATTTCGGATTACAGAGTTTGGATAACGAGCGAATTACGGCTCGCCAGATTGAAAGCGCACGTCGCGCGATCTCTGGACACACAAAGCGCGGTGGTAAAATCTGGATCAGAATTTTCCCACACACGCCGGTGACCAAAAAGCCGCTTGACGTGAAAATGGGTTCGGGTAAAGGTTCGCCAGAATTTTACGTGGCGAAAGTCAAAACCGGAACCGTCATGTTTGAAATCAATGGTGTTAGCGAAGAAGTCGCTCGGGAAGCCATGAGGCTCGCCAGCAATAAACTTCCGGTTAAAACCCGGTTTGTCAAAAGGGAGGACGCATAATGGCTGAGAAAAAAGTTGCGAAAAAGTCGGAAAAAGTCGCGAAAGTGACTCCGAAAACTGTCAAAAAAGACGTCGCAAAGACCGCTAAGGATCTGCGCGCTTTGACAGAACAAGAACTTCACGAAGCCTTGGCTGCAGCGAAGAAAGATCTGTTGAATGCACAGAAAATGTTAAAAGCTAATGAACTGCCGAACACGACTGTTGTGAAGAATTCGCGAAAATTCATCGCGAAGATCCACACGGTCTTGGCCGAAAAAATTAACGAAGGAAAGGAGCAAAAGTGAGCAAGCGCACAGTAACTGGTGTTGTAACCAGCGACAAAATGAACAAAACTATTGTTGTTACGCGAACTACTCGCGAGACTCATCCGTTGTACGGGAAGAAATTTACGGTTAACACCAAATTCCATGCCCACGACGAAGAGAATTCCGCGAAAGTCGGCGATAAAGTGGTCATCGAAGAAAGCGTGCCGTTTTCCCGAACCGTGAAGTGGAATCTTCGCGAAATCGTCGAAAAAGGCCGCGAGAAGCTTGAAATCAAGAAGACGGAAGTCGAAGAACAGATTGACGAGCACGCAAAGAAGGAGGATCAGGAATGATTCAGCAGGAAAGTAGATTAAAAGTTGCTGACAACAGCGGCGCAAAGGAAGTCCTTTGTATCCGCGTTCTCGGCGCAACCCGCCGACGCTACGCTCGCGTGGGTGATGTCTTCGTGGCGACAGTCAAACAGGCTGATCCGCACGGAAACACCAAGAAAAAATCGGTTGTGAAAGCAGTTGTTGTGCGAACTCGTGATATGATTCGCCGACCAGACGGCAGCACGATTAAATTTGATGACAACGCATGCGTTATCATTAACGACGATAAAACACCAAAAGGGACCCGCGTTTTCGGGCCGATTCCTCGCGAACTTCGCGACCTCGGCTATGCGAAAATCGTTTCCCTTGCACCGGAGGTACTATAATGAAACGAATCAAGACAAATGATTTAGTTAAAGTGATCGCCGGCGGCAACAAGGGCAAGATCGCTAAAGTCGCGAAAATTGACGGCGACAACGTCTTCTTAGAGAAGATCGGCGTCCGTGAGCGACACATGCGCGGCAATCAGTTAACTGGTGGCCAGGGCATGAAAAAAGAAATCCAACTCCCGGTTCACATTTCAAACGTGGCTCTTGCAATTGAGACCGCAAAAGGAAGTGAAAAATTCGGCAAAGTCAGTTTCGCGAAAAAGGATGACAAAAAAGTCCGCGTCGCGAAAAAGACCGGAAAGGAGATCAAATAATGGCTGAGAAGAAATATACTCCGCGACTGAAATCTCTTTATCAGGAGAAATTTGTGGCTGAGCTCGAAAAAGAGTTGAATGTTGACAATGTTAATCAGGTGCCGAAACTCGCGAAAATTATCGTGAGTGTTGGAACTGGTAAAAACAAGGATAACAAAGCTTACCAGGCTGCGGTTCTGAACACTTTGACGAAAATCACTGGTCAGAAACCATATCAGCGCTTGGCACAAAAATCCATCGCCGGATTCAAAATCCGCAAGAACATGGGTTCGCCGATTGGCACCGCCGTCACTTTGCGTGGCGACAAAATGTGGGAATTTGCAGACCGTTTGGTCAGCGTGGCTTTGCCGCGAGTTCGCGATTTTCACGGTGTTAGTGCGAAAGCTTTTGACGGGCAAGGCAACTACAATTTGGGCTTGATTGAGCAGTCAATTTTCCCGGAATTGACCTTTGAAGAGACAAACATTCCTCACGGTTTGCAAGTCACTTTCCAGATCAAAAACGGAAGCAAAGAAGCTTCACGCGCTTTGCTTGAAAAATTTGGTATGCCGTTTGAGAAGAAAGGAGATAAATAATGGCTAAGAAATCTGCTGTTTATCGCGATCTGAAACGCGCGAAAATGAACGCGAAATTCGCGAAAAAGCGCGCTGAGCTTCTTGAAGCTGGCGACCGCGAAGGTTTGCAGAAACTTCCGCGAAATGCTTCTCCGACACGTCTCAAAAACCGAGATTCAGAAACGGGCCGACCGCACGCGTATATGCGCAAATTCGGTCTTTCGCGAATTAGTTTCCGCGAACATGCTGCAAAGGGCGAAATCCCGGGTGTAACGAAATCGAGTTGGTAGAAAGTTAACAGAAAGGAAGAGAAGAATATGTCTATGCAAAGTACAGATCCGATCGCCGATATGTTGACTCGCGTGCGAAACGCTATCAACGTCGGCAAAAACGAAGTGCGCCTGCCGCACAGCAACATCAAGGAATCAGTCGCGAAAGTTCTCGCGGCAAAGGGATATCTTGCGAAAGTTTCAGTTGAAAAAGCTGATCCGCGAGACGAACTGGTTATCTTGATCAACAAAGAAGGCGAAAACGCTGCGATCACCGAGATCTCGCGAATTTCCAAACCAGGCCGACGCGTTTACGCCGGCGTGGCGGAAATCCCGCGCGTCAAAAGCGGCCGCGGAATCGTCATCGTCAGCACATCCAAAGGTCTGATGACCGGTAGCGAAGCAATTCGCGAAAAACTGGGCGGCGAGCTGATATTGAAAGTTTACTAAAAACTATAAAATTAGGACGAAAATTTCGCGAAATTAAGTTTTTGCGAAATTTTTGGTTCTAGTGAGAAAAATAAAGATATACTTCAGATTTTTCAGATGATATTTCGCGATTTTCGCTTTTTTTGTGAACTTCTTTTGCTTGTGCCCAAAAGTCGGTTTTCCCAGCATGACGACCATAGAGAAGGAATTCAACTTTTGCTGGGCGGCCACCATTTGGTTTTCCTGGAAGTGGAATTAAAAATTTTTTCTGACGACCGAGAAAATAAAATTTTAGTGAAAGAACGATTCCGTGGAGCATTTCCTGGCGTGTGACGATTTGTCGTGTAAGTGGAATATAAACTTTCTCGTCAAGCATATCTTTCGTAATATTAATTGCAGACCCAAGAAAATTCTTTGGATCGACCCCGCCAACCTTCCATTGTCGTAAAATCTCAGCCTCAAAAATACCGCGAAACGGCTCCATTAGGTCGTAAACAAGTGAGGGGTAATCTGTTGGTTCGTGGAGAAAGCCATGATATGGAGAGAGGTGGTGGTAAGTGATCCAACGGAGAATGATACCAGCGAGAAATTTACTTTGTGCATCTAAAGCAGAGGAAGCTGGATTTTTTCCGCGTCGCGTCCACTCTGGATGCCCGAGTTCGCGAAACCATTTATCCCAGTATTCGCGCGCGTGTTGAGCCTCAATGTTTCGGAGCTTTGATACATTTGTAAATTTCGGTAGAATGCGAGGATCTACCAGATATTTCATGGACTGGAATTTTGCAAAAAGTAGCTGGCGCGCAATTGCGTTCGCGAAACGTGGCTCAGAGCGTTTTCTTAATTGAAAAGTCAGTGTGTCGTCTGGGTCTGGACGCGCACCGCCAATGATATAAATCGGCTGGTTCATTGTCCGGCGGTGAATGATAATCGGAACGCCTGCGCGCGCAATTTTATCAATAGTCTTTACGCTCAAGTCTGTATCGCTGTCGCCGTAGATCATAATAGACGAGACTTTATCTAGCGACGTTTCAACTTCACCACCATTAAACTTAAAATCAAAAACATCCTTTTTACTGGAAATTTCTTGGAGATATGGCAGCCAGAGCGGAACGCGTGCAGGCGAAGATTTCTTGTATTTGTTTTCTTTCATATATAATGATTTTACAACTTTTTCGCGAAAAATGAGAAAACATGCTTTCCGAATGCGAAATAATAAAAACACTTGCATTACGCTCATTTCCGTGTATAATAAACGATAGTTAATCGTACGTTTATAATCTGTTATTTTAGAGGGAAATCCTCAGAAAATAGAGGAGAAAAGGCTATGTCATACGCTATCACCCTCAGAAAATAGAGGAGAAAAGGCTAACATGATGATATATACCTCAGAAAATAGAGGAGAAAAGGCACGGTGCGGGCCCGTTTGCCTCAGAAAATAGAGGAGAAAAGGCTATACTCTGGCTGGACGACCTCAGAAAATAGAGGAGAAAAGGCGATATAAAGTTCGGCGACCCTCAGAAAATAGAGGAGAAAAGGCTTCCCCGTATAGACTGAACCTCAGAAAATAGAGGAGAAAAGGCCGGC
>CAXYVX010000009.1:0-22301 GCA_964292495.1 uncultured Candidatus Saccharibacteria bacterium | reverse complement strand
TCGGTTTCTTTTTGCTAAAAACGCGAGTTTGCCCCAACTCATTCATGAAAATATTGTAACGCAAATGCTTAATTTTTGGTAAAATAGGACGAATCAACTAACGGAGAAAGCTATGAAAGAAATCATAAAGATCGACGGTTTAACAAAAAAATTTGGCAAAACAACGGCGCTAAATGGATTCAATATGCACATTCGCGAAGGTGAAATTCACGGATTTCTTGGCCCGAATGGAGCAGGAAAAAGCACGACAATCCGGATAATTTTGGGTCTTCTTAAAAAATCGAGCGGACAAGCAGAACTTTTTTCGGACGATCCGTGGAAAAATTCGGTTTCGCTGCATTCGCGATTGGCGTATGTTCCGGGCGAGGTCAGTTTTTGGCAGAATTTGACTGGCGGAGAAATTATTGATCTTTTGGCGGAAACGCGCGGCGGAATTTCTGAATCGCGCCTGAAAAATTTGCTCGCGAAATTTGAGCTGGATCCGAGCAAAAAATTTCGTTCTTACAGTAAAGGAAATCGCCAAAAAGTCGCGCTTGTGGCGGCGCTCGCAGCTGATGTTGAGTTGTACATTTTTGACGAACCGACTTCTGGTCTTGATCCGCTGATGGAGGAAGTTTTTCAAAATGAAGTTCGCGATCTTAAAAAATCCGGCAAAACAATTCTGCTGAGTTCGCACATTTTGTCAGAGGTTGAAAGTTTGGCGGATCGCGTGACGATCATTCGCGCCGGACAAAACGCCGGGGATTATTCAATGAAAGAACTTCGCGAAAAACACGACGATTTGGCCAAACTTTTTCTCAGCAAATATGAAAACTTAGCCGACGCGTCTGACGAATTCGCGAAAAAGGCGGAATGATGCGCGGCGTTTTTCCTCTGGTGAAATTGATTCTCCGCCGCGATCGCGTGAAATTGCCGATTTGGATTTTCGCGATTGTTTTGACGGCCGTCAGCATGCCGCTCGCCATGCACGCAACGATGGGCAGCGCGTCTGATCTGGCTGATCTCCAACAGCAAATGTCGAGCGGATCCGCAATTCTCAGCCTGATAAGCGGGCCGTTTCAGCTGATCAACGGAAACGCTGGTTTGGGTTCTCTAACGCTGATCAAAGCCGAGCTTTTTACCGCAGTTTTGATAGCATTTTTCGTCGGACTTTTAGTGATTCGCCACACGCGCGCAAACGAAGAATCTGGCGCGTCGGAAATGATTTTGAGTGGCGAAGTTTCGCGAAAAGCTCCGCTCACCGCAGCGATTTTTGTGGCTGTTTCTTCTCTGTTAATCATCGTGGTTTTGACCGCGTTGGGAATGTATTTTTCCGTTAAAGGAATTTCTGGCGGCTGGGGTCGAGGCGCGCCAACGGTCTGGAATGGCAGCTGGTTGTTCGCGCTTGAAATGGGCGGAGTTGGCTTGGCTTTCACGGGCATCGCAGCGATTGCCGCCCAGCTGGCCGGAACTAGCGCTGGCGCAAACGCGATTTTTGGCGGAATTATTGGCATGACATATATTTCGCGAGGAATCGGCGATGTGTTCACAAAAAACCTGAATGAGATGAATATTTGGAGCTGGTTTTCCCCGTTTGGCTGGGGTGAAATGACAAGAAGTTTAACTTTTGCGAACTGGAAATATTTATTGATTTTCGCGATTATGTGCCCAATTTTCATGGTCATCGGATATTTTTTGCTGTCCAAGCGCGATCTCGGATCAGGAATTTTGCCAGCCAGAAAAGGTCGTTCGCGTGCCAGCAAGATATTGCGCTCGAAATTCGGTTTGGCTTGGCACGAACAAAAAACGATTTTCATCAGTTGGCTGATTGGGAACTTGGTTCTTGTGGCTGTGATCGGCGGAATGAGTAATGAAATACAAGGAATTTACAGTCGTAGCGACATCATGAAAAGCTATATTGCGTCTCTCGGCGGCTCGACCGGATCGCTGATCGTGAAAACAATGTTAGTCGGGATGCTGACATATGTCGCGGCAATGACTCTCGCCTTCGCCATCCAATGTTTCGCGAAAATGCGCTCCGACGAATCGTCCGGCCGCCTTGAAATTCTCCTGTCAACCAAAACCTCGCGGTATTTCTGGCTTGCGAAAAACGTTTTTCTCACGCTCGCCTGCTCTGTTTTAATGCTTGGTTTGTCGGGATTTGTAGTGGCTGTGTCGGCGAATTTGAGTGGAGCGCCGGAGCAAAATATTGCAGGATTCACCTTTGGAACGATGGCATATTTCCCGGTGATGGTTCTGGCGGCGGGAATTTACGTTTTGCTTTTCGGGATTTTGCCGCGGCTGGCTGGCGCAATTTGCTGGGCGCTTTTCTCAGTGTTTTTGTTCCTGCAAATGTTTTTATCGCTGTTCGTCGTTTGGTTGAATTTGCCGAAAGATTTCGCGAATTTTTTGCCGCTTGGTGCTTTCGCGAAAATCGCCTCGGATTCCGGAACGGCTTTGGATTGGTGGCTTTTCGCCGGAACAGTTTTCGCCGGAATCGTTCTTCTGATTTTCGGTCTGATTTTTTGGCGTCACCGAAATCTTGCTTTCGACAACTAATTTTTCGCGAAAATCACCAAACACTTGACTTTTAATAATAATAATAATAATAATATAGAAGCGTATCGCTTGGGTACGCGATAAGTTCTTCGATCGTGTAATTATTTACCCTAGAAACGAGGTAGGATTATGTCTAAAAATACAGGCGAAAACAAATCTGGTACAGGAAGTTCAGGAAACTACGGCGGAAAGGGCGGCGGAACCGGAACTCGCGGCAAATAACACACTACTAAACTGATTTTTCAGTTCACCGGACGATCGCAAGAACTGATCGTCCATTTTTATTATGAAAATATTCAATGAACCAATTTTTAATCCGAACGTTTCGCAAAAAAATCGTGAGTTTATTTTGCATATGATTGATGAAGTTGAAAATAATTGGCCTGAAAAAACATATGTTTTTCGCGAAAAAATTGATCTTTATTTTTCACAGGATTCCTCTATAGGTTGGTATAAAACGATCTTTGGGAACGCACATATTTCATCGAATATTGAAACTTACATAATTCGCGAAAACCCGGCCGAGCCTGATTATATTTTGCGAACGATTTGGCATGAAACTTTTCATCTTGCGCGATATGAAAAAATGCGAGAGATCGGTGAACTCCAAGCCCATAAAAACAAAAACCTTTTTTCTTACATGGTCGACGAAGGTTTAGCGGTGAATTTTGAAGACGAAATTTCGCGAAAAATGAATTATAAATGGGAAAAAGATGAAAATTTACAGAGAAAATTATATCAAAAAATCATTTCGCGAAATTTCACGGAGCTCAAAAGAATCGTGGAAAATAACGAGCAAGATTACGATCACAACGATTGGATGTTTGGACGCAATTTTTTTGGCTATCGCTTGGGCTATCAAATCGTTCATGAATATTGCGCGGATTCCGCGAAAAAACCAAGCGAATTAGTCGGCATTTCTTGGCACGAATTTTGGAAATATTTCTGTGAAAAACAGGAGAAATCGGATAATGAAAATGCGTAAAATTTTGCTCGGGAAAATCAAGGGAAATCAAAAACTTTTAGCGGAAGTTAACCAAGCTTTTAGTGATTTTTCGCGAAAATATGAAAAAAATTTCTCTGGTGATATTTTATTTTTTGATGATGATTTTGTAATGGATGACGATAAAGTGGAATATGAAAATTGCGAAAACGCGATCAAAATTTACGTCAAAAATTTCGCGAAATCCGATGTAATTCTACAAAACTTAGAATGGTCCATAGAAGAATAATTTTTAAGGAAAAACAAAAATTTCGCGAAAATTTTCGCGAAATTTTCTGGCGGAGAGGATGGGATTCGAACCCACGATACGGTCGCCCGCATACACACTTTCCAGGCGTGCTCCTTCAACCACTCGGACACCTCTCCAATTTCCTTATTTTATCATAATTTTTGATAAAAACGAACTTATGCTTGCAAAAATCAGGTGCAGAGGAGTAAAATCATGGCATCGAACTTCGCGAATCGGAGATTGAAATTTACAAAAAAGAGGTGAAAATATGGATATCACGAACGCAATAATTATTAAAGACGGTGAAACGCAAAAAATTCCCAGATTTGTTTTGGATGAAAATGATATTTGCGTTGTTGAGTTTTATTATCAACGCGACGACGATGCGTTTAACAACAATCGCGAGCGAGCGCTAATCGTTATTCTCGGGAATGAAAACGCGGATTTTGAATTCGCGATTTGCTACGGCTATGGACAATCAAAATATGCTCTGGACGACATGGACAGAGTTTTTCTGCAATGTGAAGCCCGAAACAATCAGATTGACGCAGAGTATTTCGCGGAAAGATCTGCGGACACACCAGAGGAAAAACGGAGCGTAAAAGTTTTAGCATTTTGCTTGGTTCTTTTCGCGATAATCGGTGTTGTTGCCGTAATAAAACTAATTTTTCACTTTTAAGCAGCCTGAAAGCGGCTGCTTTTCTTATGCTTATGATTGCCATTTTTTCGCGAAAATGTTATTTTGTAAAAAGATTCATCTTGAAGATGGGTACTTTATAAAAAAGAGGTTAAAAAAATGGAAGACGAAGTTTTTGTTTTAGATGCAAAAGAAATATTGGATGCGTACAATGGTGAAAAATCGCGATTTCTTTTTCGCGAAACCGGAAAATATTTGTCCGGCGAGAATTTCAGCAAGTTTGAATTCCCGGAAAAACGCAATGAAAAAGTATGGTCCAGCAGCGATTTGCTCGCGAAAGCAAATGATGGAATATATTTCCACACGGAATTCATCCAGAAATTGCTTGCCGGCGACGCCAATGAATTCATGGTGCTTTTTGGGAGCGATCCGGTCGGATTGGTTCTGATTGATGGGCAAAAAATCGCGTACAAAAAACATGAAAAGAAATGCGTCAGCGGAGTAGTTGACGTGTATTTTTACATCAGTTGCAGACGCAGACAGAGAGATGTCGGCAAAATTGCGGCAGAACTTTTATTGAAGTCTGTGAATGAATGGCTTGGAGATTTTCAGGTGAAAAACGAGAATGAATTTCTTCGCGAAATTGTCGATGAATACATGGCGGTTTCGTCCAAAGCGGGAGAAACCATCTCGTTAAAAATCGTTTTTTAACCAAAAAGCCAAGCTTTCATCGCGGAGCTTGGCGTTTTTATTTGCGCAAAAATTATTTTTCTAGAGCTAAAATTCCGCGCAAAACGTTCGCTGTTTCCTGCCAATCGCGAACTGTAATCGTCTCAATTCCCATTTCCGCCACCGGAAAATCGTTGCCGCCCGGCTGCGTCATGTCGCCAAAATAAAGGATTTCCGGTTTGCTGGCGCCGAGCTCTTCCATCATGTGTTCCATGCCAAAACTTTTGTCCTGCCCCGGAACGAAGGCGTTGATTGTTGTTGTTCCGCCAATTTCAAAACTGAATTCCGGCGCGTATTTTTTCGCGAGCGCCACAACTTTTTCGCGCTTTTTCATGTCTGGATCCCAAGATTTTTTCTCCGCAACTCCAGCGTGTTGGCCAAGCGGCGAAAACGCAATCATGCTTTCGCGATTCTCAATGATGTCGTCGTCCTCGTGCTCAGAATACCAGTAGCCGAGCTCTTTCGCTGCGTGTTCGAGCGCGTCGGAAATCTCGCGAACTTCGTTTTCTTTGAGCGCGAAATTGTAAACTTGCTGCCATTTTTCATTTTCCCATCGGTAATATTGAGTTCCCTGCCCGACAAAAAGATGAAAATTCGCGAGATTTGCGTTTTCTGGCAATCGGTCGATGATTTGGATTAAAAACTGGTCAAATTTCTGTCCGCTGATTGGCGCGACGATGAATTTTCGCGAAATCTCAGCCAGCAGCTCGGCCATTTCCGTCGCGATCGGCATTTTTGGCTCGTTTAATGTGTTGTCAATGTCAAAACTTAAAATTTTTTTCATAGTAATTACATTTTAACATGAGCGGAAAATTTCGCGAAAACTAGAAAAGCGTGGAAATTAGCGCCAAAATCGCCAAACCGCCCTGAGTCAAAATGATTTTTGGATTGCTCGAAAACGCACCGTAAAGCGCGACGCAAATGATGTAAATCAAAATCAAGCGGCTAAATTCCAGCGGCGCCGACGAAAAAAACGCCGTGTAAATCAATCCGGCCGAAATCAATCCGTTGTAAACTCCTTGATTTTTCAGCAAAGTGTTGATGTTCGGATTTGATAATTCCTTTTTTCCGAGCCCGAAAACTTTTGATGTGGCTTTTGACGCCGTCGCGAAAGTCTCAAGATATAAAATATAAAGAAATTCCATCGCGACCAAAATAACTAAAATTTTTGATAAAATCGACATTTTCCTCCATTATTATGGCCCAAGTATACACTTATTTTGGGGCAAAATAAAACTCCGCAAGTTTCGCGGAGTTTTTTCGCGGAATTAGTCTTTCCACATTTTGATCGGCGCTGGACCAGTGTTTTTCTTGAAACTGATCTCGTCGGCGTTGCGTTTTGGCGTGCTGACGCTGGCGATATTTCCGGCATAAGGATTGCGCGGACGCTGTTCAGAAGAGCCATTTTTCGCGAGATCTTTCTGGGTCAGATTTCCGCCGAAACTCATGGCTTTTTTCGGGCCTGAATTTTGCGGTTTTCGCGAATTTCGCGGATTGCTATGCGAACCGCCACGAATTCTCGCGAGCTCCTGCGCTTGAAAATCTTTCTCGTCTTGTTCGCGCTTTTGGTCAAATTTTTTGGCTTCGCGATTATTGAAACTTCCAATTTCGTTCACAACAGGAATGACGATTGGGCTGCGGCCGGTTTCATCGTAAAGAATCTGCGAAATTTCGTCGCGGAGATCTTTTTTGAAACTCTCCATATCAACTCGTCGGCCTCTGTAAATCTGGCTTGTTTTTTGCTTGACATAGCTGCGAATTTTCCCGATCAACTCTTCACTGTCGCGGAGGTAAATGAAACCTCGCGAAATGATGTCCGGGCTGCTGAGCATGCGGCCAGATCCGCGCTGGACGGTGATCACAACGGTGAAAATTCCTTCGGTGCTCATGTGAATGCGATCTTTTAGAACGACATCTGAAACCTCGGTGCCGCTGTCGTCGTACATGATTCCGCCAACTTTGATGCGGCCAGTTTTTGCACCGGTGATTTTTTCACCGTCGCGGGCAAATTCAATCACGTCGCCGGCGTCACACACAAAAATGTGGTCGCGCGGGATTCCGCACTCATATTCCGCGATTTCAGCGTTGTGCACGAGCATGTGGAATTCGCCGTGGTTTGGCAGGTAAAAAGTTGGGTTGAGCGCCTCAATCAGTTTAATGTGGTCATCGCGTTTGGCGTGGCCGGACAGGTGAAGCGGGCCGATTCCGTAGTGAGATACGCGGCGGTTTTGCAGCACGTCGCTACCGAGGCGCATCAATCCGTCAACCGTGTGAGTAACGTGGTTTTCGTTCCCTGGAATCGCGTTTGAGCTGAACACAATCACGTCGTTGCTTTCCAGCTTGACCCACCTGTGCTGGCCGCTGGCCATTCGGTTCAAAACAGCATTAAATTCACCCTGTGAACCAGTACAAATCACGCAAATCTGATCATCTGGCAATTTCATTAAATCTTCAATAGTTACCACAGTGTTCGCAGGAATTGTCAACTGGCCGGTTTTCAGGCCGAGCTCAACGTTCTGAATCATCGAAAAACCCTGAAATGCAACTTTTCGCCCGTGTTCCGACGCAGAGCGCACGATGTTTTGGATGCGGTGAATCTGGCTCGAAAACGCGGAAATAATCATTCGCGAATTCGGGTATTTGTCCATCACTTGGTCAAAACTGACCTTAATGTCGTTCTCGCCATATTCGGTCACGGAGCCAGCATCCTCACAGTTGGTTGACTCGTTCATGAAAAGCAAAATGTGCTCTTTTGCAGCAATTTCGCTCATTCGGTCCAAGTCAAATTTTTTGCCATCAACAGGTTCGTTTTCAAAACGCCAGTCGCCAGAGCTAACGATTACGCCCATTGGTGTGCGAATTACAACAGCTGCTGAATCCGGAATTGAGTGGTTCACGCGCACAAATTCAATTGAAAAATGTTCACTGATTTGTTCGCGATCGTGTTTTTCCGGGTTCATTTCGTGATATTCCGGCTCAAAATCGCCGCTGTCTTCGTCCATGTTTTTCTTTAGCATGCCGATTGTGAACTGCGTCGCGTAAACCGGCGCTGGAATTTTCGGAATCAAGTGGTGAAACGCGCCAATGTGATCCAAATGTCCGTGCGTGATCGCGACGGCTTTAATCTTTTCTTTGTGCTCCTCTAGATACGAAATGTCCGGCGTGATGTAATTGATGCCTGGATAATCTTCGCCTGGGAACAAAAATCCCATGTCAATCACCAAAATTTCGTCGCCGTATTCAATGGCGGTCATGTTTTTGCCGATTCCCATTTCGCCGACACCGCCGACCGGGATGACTTTTAAGGTCGGTTCACCGGATTTTTTGGCGTTTCGGTTCGCCGCCGCCAGTTTTTTCGCGAAATCTTTATTGAATTGTTCGCCGTTAAAACCATTGTAAACCGAGCGGTTTGTCGGCACGTCAATGATGTGCTGGCTGGCCTGCGCGTTGACGTTGTCGCTGATTCGGCGCGCCGCCCGCAACACTTCTCCGCGTCGTGTTTTGACATTGTCTAGCACCTGAATCCCAGATTTTTTCTTCACCTGAGGTCTCTTGTTCATGTCATCTTTTTTAACTTCTTTGAGCTTCTGTTGGCCCATAATCTTCCTTCTTTCTTTCGCGAAAAACGCGAAAACATATTATTTTCGCGAAAAATTCCTCACAATATTTATAATAAGAGTTTCGCGAAATCGCTTCTAAGTACCACCATTCTATCAGATTTTTCGCGAAACGCAAGATTTTTGAACAAAAAAAAGTCCGAGCTAAAATTTAGCTCGGATGAAATGTGCTATCTACCAACCACCGCTTCTCGGAACATTTCCCCAATCGCCGCCAAAGTAATCTTTGACCAGTTGGTCTGCCAGGAGATCTTGATGTTCCTGGCTGAAATCATCAACAGATGTACCAGTTTCCGCGCACAACATTCTCCACGTTGAATTTGCAAAACCATATCCGCCAATATACGAGAAATCTGCCCCGCAAAAAGCGTTGTAATCGCCGCCTTGCTCGATATTAACTCGCAAAGCGCGCGCCTCCTCGATTGATGAATAACCAGAAAACGCTAATTTGAGCGGATTCGGATTTTTCGGTTCTTCGGTTGGTTCGGCTTGCGGAGCTTCAATCTCCGCAGGCTTTGTTTTGAAAATCATCGCATGTGCGACTTGTTTTTCGCGAATTTCCACTGGTTTCATGACAATTGTTTTCATCGTCGTGAAACTGAATATACTTATCGCGATGGCTGTTTGGATCATAAGATCCTCCCTCGGTTTATTATTTGCGAATGGCTTGTGCGGCTCGGCCGCGCCAAAGCATTTTTATATTATAACACAATCTTTGCAAAATAAAAAACCGCCCATTTCTGGACGGAATTCACTGAACTCAGAAATTATTTTCTGAGACCCAAAGTCGCGATCACTTCTTTGTATTTCGCGAAATCGTTTTTCTCGAGAGATTTCAGCAGTTTCTTGCGCGTGCCGACCATTTTCAGCAGGCCGCGTCGCGCCATGAAATCGTGCTTAGCACCGCGCAAATGCTCGGTGATCTCGTTGATTCGCGCAGTTAAAATCGCCACCTGCGCAGCCGGCGAACCGACATCGTTCTTATGGATCTGCGTGCTGGCGATCGCCGCAGCTTTCTTCTCTTTTGTAATCATACGAAATTTAGTTTAACATTTTTCGCGAAAATTTCCAAACGTGAGCGCTTAAACTCCAACTGTCAGCAAAAATACAGCGACAAAACTTAGTGTAAGCAAAAATACTATTGCGATATTTAGAATTATAGAAGTTCGCGAATTTTTAATATTCGCAAAAATCTTAAATATAATCAAGACGAGTGCCATTAGTGAAAAGATTATTCCGCCAAAACGCGAAAACCAGACCGGAGAATGGACAAATATTCTATAAAAAACTCGTGCGCTTAGAAAAGCCGAAGCACTTGTAAAAATTGCAAAAATCCCAGCCAAAATATCAAAAGTGCGGATTTTTCGCGAAATTATGGATGATACAAAAAACGATAGAGCTACTACAGAAAAAACGATCGATCCTTGAATTGAAATATATATTAGCAAATTACTTATAAGCATAGTTTCCTTCTTGAAATCGCTAACCTTTTACTTGAAAAGGTTAGCTTTGTTAAATTTACACCCAGGAGGTAAATACGGCTCCCATATGCCCTGGCTCCATATTAGTAACCCAAGCTAAAGCCCGCACTTTATGGACTGGAGAATATATCATTGGAGTGTAATATACTCCTTCATATGCAGAAAAGTAGTGTATTTGGGTATAACCAGTATCTTGCTCAGCCTGTATTGCCATACTAAAGATTAGCTTTGTCGGATAAACAACAATTCTAGCCCAGTTAGCTTTGTATTTTGGCGACCATCTAAGTTGAACTTGATACCCTGGACCATTTGCAGTTGCTACTGTTATAGCATCAGCGCTCGCGCCGACAGCCTCAGGGTCTTTCCCCGACAGATAATCGCCGTAATTTGGCGTATCTGCCCTAACTCGACTAACCGGAACCGAAGCGGTCCCAATAACCGACAATAATAATGCTAGCGAAATTAGCATTTTTTTAATAGAGATTTTCATTCTCTGCCTCCTTATAAAAGAACTAACGGCGCGTCCGTCAATGGAAAATTTACTATGATTTTCAATTTTCAAAAAAATTATATCAAATCAAGCTTATTTCGCGAAACCATCAAATTTTACCGCATCTTTCACATCAAATTCCCCGATTTTTTCCCGCCGCAGTTCCGCGCAAAACGCGCCCGTTCCCAGCGCCGCGCCAATGTCTTCCGCCAGCGTGCGGATGTAAGTTCCGGCGGAAACTTCCGCGCGAATTTCCAAAATTGGCCACTGAAAATCCACAATTTCAAGGTTTTTAACCACGATTTTTCGCGATTTTTCAGTCGCGAATTTTTCGCGAAACTCGTCGTTTTTCGCCAGGATTTTTCGCTCTTTTTCGCTTCGTTGGTCGGCAGGTTTTTCGCGGATTTTCATTGCTTTTCGCGAGATTTCATAAGCTTTCACGCCGTCCATTTTGATCGCGGAAAAAACCGGTGGAATTTGCGTGATTTCACCAGTGAATTTTTCCGCCAACATTTTCGCGATCTCCTCATTTTTTAGATTTTTCGCAAAATTTTCAGCTTGCTCATTTGTTAAAAACTGCGAAATCTCCCCTTCTGGATCACCGGTAGTTGACGTTTCTCCCAAGCGAATCTTTGCCGAATATGTCTTGTCGTGGCGCATAAATTTGTCCTGTTCACGAGTCATTTTCCCTGTTAAAACGATCAAAAGCCCGGTCGCGAACGGATCGAGCGTGCCAGCGTGGCCAACTTTGATTTTTTTAGTTAACGAGATTTTTTCATGAATTTCTTTCGGGATCAGATGCGGATTTTTCGCGAATTCCGCGATGTTTTCCTCTGTTAACTCGCTGTTAAAAACAGGATTTTTTTCTCTAAATTCTGTCAGTTCAAAAAAACGCTTTTCTCGTGAAAGTTTCCCGCGAATTCGCGAAACCACACCAAAACTCGAAATCCCGGCAGGCTTGTCCACTAAAATCACACGGTCAAAATCTGAGCTATTTTGTTGACTTTTCATCTGAATATTATAGCATTTCAGATCATATTCCAGGAATCTGGAACTGCGTCGGATCTTGGCTCACTGGCGCGGCTGGCGCTGGTTCGCTCATGGGCGCTGGCTGAAACGGAGCGTTTGTCTCCGCTGGAGCAGACATTGTTGGTGCTTGCGCAACGCTGGCCAAATCAGACGCGGACTGCGCGAGCGAAGCGATATCCGGAGTTTCCGGAGCAAGCGGTGGAATTGGCGGCAAGCTGTCAAAACTTGACATCGGTGGCTGCTGGTTGTCGGCGCTGATAATGTTTTGCGGAGCTGACGCGGCAAAACTCTCCATTGGCGGGAGCTCGGGCGGCATCGGCAAATTCATTTCAGGGGCTGGCGCGGAATTTTCAGTAGGAGCTACTTCGGGCGCTGGCGGAGAAATTGTGATGTGGCTATCGGTTCGCAGGCCAGAAAATGACCCGTCGGATGTCGGAAAATCTTCATTTAAAAGCGCAGAATCTATCGGCGAAAAATTGTTGTTGATGTAAGGCTCGCCGTGGCTGAGAGATGAGTTCTGCGATGGCGGAGTTGGAGAATTCGCGAAATTATTCAAATCCGTCATGATGTTTGTGCTGTTTTGACTGCCGGCAATAATTCCGTCGAGCTCCGCTATCCCCGCCGGTGCCTCAGTTAAAGGTGCTTGTTGTTCGGTGGAAACGGTTTGTTCCGCTGGAATTTGTTGCTCCGAAATCTGCTGGAGCTGGTTCTGCGCCTCGGCGTGCGCAGCCAAAGCGTTATCTTCCGCGATTTTGTCATTTTCAGCCTGAATTTGCTCGTTTTGGTCCACTGTTGGGTTCCATTTTTCGCTGTCGTCCAGCTCGTGTGTGATCACAAGACCGTCGCGCGTCCGGGATTTTTTCGCGGAATTTTCTGGGCTTGGCTGACCGTTTTGAGTGTTCGCTGTGTTTGCGCCAGAAAGTTCGCTCGCGATGAGCTGTTGATTTGCACCTTTCGCCATCAAATTCGCGGCCATTGTCATCACTGTTGCGGACGTTTTCGCGTTGCGAAATTGGTCCGTCGCGCTGACCAAACCGGTCAGAATCGCTGTCGCGATTTGCGAATCAATAAAATCTTTTTCGCCGGACAAATTTGAAATCAAACCGTCCACCATTTCACTATAACTGCTCGCGTCGCCGTCCTGCCAGCTGATCGCACCGAGAGAATCTTTCTGGTCTGCCAAGCCGATCGTCGCCGTTGTCGCGGAATGGAGAATTCTGCCGTGAGAAGCAATCGCGTCGTCGAGATCGTCTCTGCTGTCAACGCCAATCGCCAGAACCAGCTCAATATTGAAATCTCCGTCAGAAAACGACAAATCGTCAGAGCTGAGCTTGGTTTTGTATGGTGTAATGTAAATCCGCACCATGTCGCCGTCCGGCTTGAAACGCAAACGATCCGCCTTGTCTTTGCTGAGGGAAATCACGAAATCGCGAAGAGAATCCGCGTTGTTTTCAAACATTTTTTCAGGTTCAAGAAAGTTGATCGCCGGAGGAATGTCTCCGCTAAAAACCGATGTGGCGTGTTTTTTCAATTTGTCGAGCGCAAGCGTCAAAGCGATCGCCGCCGCAAGAGCGTCCACTGAAGGATTTCTCGCAACCGTGACCAAAATATTGCCGGAATTTTTGATTTTGTCAGCAATCTGTTGTTTTGGATGTTTTTCTGTATTCATAATTTGGTCAAATATTAGCACAAGCTAGATAAAAATGCAAATATTTTCGCGAATTTCCTCGCCTCTTGCCATTGCTCCGCGAATCTGTTAAAATTTGTTCTGTAAGTTATTAAGCCGTCCACGGAATTCGTTTCGCCGGCGAAAGGAGTAAAAATGCCGATTATTAAATCCGCAGTCAAAAAAATGAAACAGGATCAGCGCCGCTACGCGCAGAATGTTCGCACTAAGCGCGCAATTCGCACCGCCGTTAAAGAGCTCGAAAGCAAGCTCACATACGATGCGTTTAAAACCGCTCAGAGCGCAATTGACACCGCCGTTAAAAAGAACGTTTTAAGCAAAGCCGCCGCCGCTCGCCGTTTAAGCCACCTCGCGAAATTCGCGAAAGAAAACGGCGTCAAACCGGTCGCGAGCAAGAAAAAAGCCACGCCAGCTGCGAAAGCATCTGTAAAAGCCACCGCGCCGAAAGCCGCAGCAGCCAAAAAACCGGCCGCGAAAACCGCAGCCAAACCGGCCGCGAAAAAAGCTCCGGCCAAAAAACCGGCCGCCGCAAAAGCTTCAAAATAGTTTTTAAGCAAAAAAAACCGCCTCAAATGGGGCGGTTTTGTTTTTCAAAATTTCACATTTTCACAAATTCATCAGGAAATTTTCAAGCAAAACCCAAGAATTTTCGGCTGTTGAAAGTTTCATTTTCGCATCTGTTTTTGCAAGATTTTTTGCAAGATTTTTCGCGAATTCTACACGCGCGTTCGGCTGGATTTTCGCGGCGGTTTCGCGCGCTTTTGTCAGTTGGAACGGGTTGATTTTTAATGATTTTGAGGCGTCCGGCACACTGAAAATCACAGCGCTCAGCGCAAAAATCTGGCTCGTTAATAAACCCAAAAATCTGTTTGGATCTTCCCCGCATTTTCGCAGATTTTCCAACTCATTTTGCAAGTTTTTACGAATTTTTCCGGCGGATTTTCCTTCGGTGAGAGCTGCTTTAATCGCCAAATTCAGGATTTCAAAAGCGTTCCCGTCCGGCTCTTCGTCAACGTATTTTTCAATCATTTCACGTGAAATTTCGCCTTCCGCATAATCAGTTTTTTCATCCTTAGACAGCACATTTTTCGCAAGAATTTCCAGCTTGTCCAGCTCGATCGCAAGCGCGGATTGAGTGTCGTCCGCGCCATTTTTCCGCCGCAAAAATTCGTTTTGAGCGTCCGCGTTCATTGTGATTTTTCGCGAATTCAGCTCCGCGGAAAGCCAACCGCTAAGCTGCCAATCTTTCAGTTTTGAGAATTCGCGCGCGTCGGCGATTTTCGTGAAATCTTTAAAGATTTTTGTCCGTTTGTCTGGTTTTTCGTCGGTGAAAACCAGCGAATTTTCGTCGGGCAACTGGTTGATATTCTTCGCAAAATTCTCCAAAAAATCGCGAGAAAGCGCGCTTGAAAAAGCGTTCGTCAGCACAAACAGTTTTCGCGAACCAAACAAATCTCGCCCAAAAACTTCCGCTGAAATCCGCGCTAAATCATCAGTTGTGAGGTCGAAAACACGCACATTTTCGCGCGCAAAATCTTCGCGAATTTTCCAAATTTCACGCGAAATTTCCATGTTGTTGTCGCCGTAAAAAAACCAAATCATCACCGACAATTATATCATTTTTCGTCGTTTTCGCGCTGTTTGTGGCCGTAGTGGTTGAGAATGAAATTTTCGGCGTGGTTGCCTGTTAGAATTAACCCTATATTTAACTGGATTTAAAATCAAACTAATCTTGCTGGCGTATGTAGATACGGTCATATTACTCATATTATTTTCGGCGGCAATTTCTTTCATATCTTTCCAGTCGTCTGGCGGCGAGGATCAAAAGTTAGCCACATAGTCAAGCATTTTTTGCAAAATTTCTGATTCCGTTTTTTCGCAAAACTCATCCGCTAATTTTTTTGGCATTTCGGGCAAAAATGTGTGCCGCGCCCGCCAACTTTTATCTTGACGATTTCCGTTCCGCAGCGCGGGCACGGCAATCCTTCGCGGCGAAAAACGTTCGCGAAAAGATCCAAATAATTGCCTTTTGTGCCGTCCGCGCGAACATAATTTTTCATTGTGCTTCCGCCGGCCGCGAGCGATTTTTCCATCGCGATTTTCGCCTGAATCAGCAATTCGCGAAGTTGTTCGTCCGTCAAATAGCGAACTTTCGTCTGCGGGTTGATTTTCGCGCCCCACAGCGCTTCGTCAGCGTAAATGTTCCCGATTCCGGCCACCACATGTTGATCAAGAATCGTCGTTTTCACGGGAGAATTTTGGTGATGCCGCGCGTTTTCAATGAATTTCACAAACGTTTCCGGGCTCGGCTTCTCCGCGATATTTTTTTGCGTGAAGTCAACAATTTCCGGCCCAAGTTTCGCCAAAAAATCGTCCTGCTCCACCAAATCGTCTGGCAAAATTTTCACAAAACCGAATTTGCGCTGATCATTAAAAAACAGCTGCGAACCGTCGAAAAACTCAAAAATAATCCGCGTGCTTTTATCCGGCAGATCAGAGACAAAAGATTCCGTCGGATGCCCGCCCGCAAAATTTCGCGAATTTTCGTCGCCTTCATGAATTTCGTCTTCAGTCAGATTGCTTTCGCGAAAAATCAACTGCCCGGTCATGCGCAAATGGGTTAAAATAGTATGCCCAGAACTGAGGTGAATGATCAACATTTTTCCGCGCCGACCAATTCCGATCACCGTGTGATTTTCGGCGAAAATTAGCTCGGACAGCGGCGCCCGCCAAGATTTTTCATTCAAAATACGAATTTTGCGAATTTTTCGCGAAAGCATCCGCGATTCGAGTCCGCGGCGAATTGTCTCAACTTCTGGTAATTCTGGCATATTTATATTCTAGCACATTTGACAAAAAGCTTGCAAAGTGATAGAATAAAAACATCATGAATAAAGGTGGACCGACGAAACTTGGAATTACTTTGATTGTTCTGACGGTCGCGGCGATTTTGATTGGCGCGGTTGTTTGGGCTGGATCAGGTTTGCTTGGAACGGAGCAAACTCAAACGAAGCTGAGTGACGCGCAGCAGCTTCTTGCTCATCCCACGGATAAAACATCGGTGAGAATGGAGATTCGCGGGCCGATTACGGCGCAGGAAAATCACTACGTAATTGCGGCAACGGTTGGGCAGAATTCGCGAAATATCACAGCCTGGCAAGGATATAACGGGCGGGTTGTGGCGAACCAAACTTTTGACAATTCGCCGGGCGCGTTTGCGGATTTTGTGGCGGTGCTTCAGAGGCAAAATTTTATGAATTCGCAAAGTTCAAGCTTGAAAACCGACGGAATTTGCGCGAATGGTCAATTGCTTTCGTTTCAGATTTTTGACGGCGAAAAAAAGGTTGGCGACCTCTGGTCTGATAGCTGTGGCGACACTGGAACTTATGCTGGAAATACTGCCGCGATCGGAATAATTTTGGACCAAATCCCGAATTCGCGAAATACAATTTCCGATGTTAAAAGCAAAATTGGTGGCGGATTTAGCGGCGTTGGAAACATTTTTGCGTTATAACTTCTTGACGTCATAATGCAAAGTGTTGTATAATGCGCATATGAAAAATTCAAAAATCACGATTTATCTCCCGACAGAGCTCGCTAAAACTGTCAAAAAACACATCGTTGACACCGAAGAAACTCTCAGCGCGTTTATGACCGCCGCGGCAGAATTGAAACTAAAAGAAGACAATTCGCGAACCGGCAAAAAGAAGCTTCTTGCGCGCAACAAGTCAAACGAAATTGACGAAATTATCGACGAGCTCAGCAAATAATTTCACGTGAAATAAAAGCGGCCGCAAGGTCGTTTTTTAGTGTTATAATATCTCCATGAAGATTTTGGCGATTGAGACAAGTTGCGATGAAACAGCGTGCGCGGTGGTTGAGGACGGCTCGCGAATTTTGAGTTCTGTCGTGCATAGTCAGATCAATATTTTTGAGGAGCTCGGCGGAGTGGTTCCAGAGGTGGCAGCGCGGTCGCACATTGAGATGATTTTACCGGTGATTGACAAGGCATTGCTGAATTTTTATTTGGTTGAGCACCTTGATTTTCGCGAATCTGACTGGTGTGATGAATTTCGCGAGAAAGCTTGGAAAGAAATTGACGCCGTGGCGTGCACGGTGATGCCGGGTTTGATCGGCTCGCTTTTGGTGGGATCTTTGACTGCGCGAACGCTCGCGATTGCGAAAAACAAGCCGTTTTATGGAATTCATCATGTTGAGGCGCATGCATATGCGAATTTTTTAACAGAGAGAATTTCGCGAGATACCGAGCTTTCCGTTGATGTTCCAGCCAAAACTATTTCACGTGAAATTGCGCTAAAAACTGAAAAGCTCCGAGCTCGCCAGCCTGAATTTCCAATGCTTGGCTTGATTGTTTCAGGCGGTCATTCGCAGATTGTTCTCTGGCGCGAGCACGGAAATTACGATTTGGTGGGACAAACGGCGGACGACGCAGTGGGCGAAGCGTTTGACAAAGTCGCGAAAATTCTTGGTCTTCCCTACCCTGGCGGTCCGTCCATCGCGAAAGCGGCGGAAAATGGCGATTCGCAAAAGTATAATTTTCCGAAAGCCAAAATGAAAAGCTGCTATGATTTTTCGTTTTCAGGGCTCAAGACAGCCGTTTTGCGCCGCGTCCAACAGGAAGTTGGTGTCGATCACACGTTTCCATCCAGAGAGCTCTCTGGGCACCTTACGGAAGCTCAGAAAGCGGATTTTGCAGCGAGTTTTCAGCGCGTTGCGGTGGAGACGTTGACAGACAAGCTGGAGCTCGCGTTTCGCGAATTCAAGCCGAAAAGTGTTGTTATTGCTGGTGGAGTTTCCGCAAACACTGCCCTCCGCGATGAAATTTCAATGAGATTTACGCGCATCGCTGCGAATCCTCGCGATGATTTGGCTGGTTTAGCAAAAGATTTATTTATCCAATCAGAGGATGGAAAATTCGCGAAAATTGAGTTTCCTCCCCTGTTCACTTGCACGGACAACGCGATGATGATCGGATCATTAGCGTATTTCAAGGCGAAATCTGTCGCGCCTGATGACGCTTATTCAACCGAAGTTGTTCCGTCAATTTCAATGGCAAAAACGGCGTGGAATAAATAAATTCGCGAAAAATGCTAAAATAGTTTCATGACAAATTCGAATTTTTTACAGAGCGAAAGTTGGAATACTTTTCAAAAAGCCGACGGCAAAAAAACCATTTCACGTGAAATTGCAGGAGAAAAAACTCTCGGAATTATTGAGCACGGGCAGTTTGCGAATCGGCTGTATTTCCCTTATGGGCCATCCGTTTCTGAGGATAATTTTCGCGAATTTACAGATGAGGCGCGAAAAATTGCCAAGAAAAACAAGCTGGATTTTATTCGCATTGAGCCAACCGATCCGAGCATTTCACGTGAAATTTTGCGTAAAAACGGTTTTTGCGAAAGCGCGCGATTTGTTCAGCCACCAACCACTGTTATTTCAGATCTTTCCGGGACGGAAGATGACATTCGCGGCAGACTTTCGCAAAGTTCGCGAAGATATGCGAAAAAGTGCGACAAGGCCGGAATTTCTTATTTTGTGAGTTATAAACCGAGTGATATTCGCGATTTTCTTGAGATGATTCACGAAGTTAGCTCGCGAACGGGCGCAAAATTTCACGACGATTTGTATTTTCAAGCGCTGGCAACAACGCTTTTTCCAAGTAAAAACGCTGGGCTGATGTTTGCTGAGCTGGAAGGTGAGAGAATTGCGTCAATAATTTTTTACGTTGACAACGAATCGCGAACGATGAGCTACGCGCACGCCGCCAACAAAACCGAATTTCGTAAATATTCGCCAGCGACAGGGCTTGGGCTTTTTGCGCTATTATTCGCGAAAAAACAGGGGTGCGAAAAATTTGACTGGTTTGGCGTTGCGCCGGAAGAATATCACGACAAACGTTATGATTCTTGGAAAGGTTTGACTCAATTCAAGATGGGATTTGGCGGTGAGCGAATTTCGCGAATCGGGACTTGGGAGCTGCCGGTCAAAAAACGGCGCTATTTCACCTATCGCGTCTTATTGAAATTAACTGGCAGGGGTTAAAAATCGCGAAAATATGGTAAAATATCGGTATGAAATTACCGAAAACTTATGAATCAAGCCAGTATGAAACCGACATTTACAAGCTGTGGGAAAGCAGTGGAATGTTTAAGCCGACAGGGGAAGGCGAGCCATATTCAATCGTTTTGCCGCCGCCAAATGCGAACGGAAATCTGCACGTTGGCCACGGTTTGATGATCCCGATTGAGGACGTTTTGATTCGCTATGCGCGGATGAACGGCAAGGATACTTTGTGGGTGCCTGGCGCGGATCATGCCGGGTTTGAGACGTGGGTTGTTTTTGAAAAATATCTGGAAAAACAGGGAAAAACTCGGTTTGATTTTTCTCGTGAGGAATTGTATCAGCAGGTTTGGGATTTCGTGGCGGAAAATCGCGGACGAATGGAGAGCCAGGTTCGCGCGTTGGGCGCGTCGCTGGACTGGGACGCAAACACTTTTACGCTGGACGAAAAAGTCGTCAAGACGGTTTACGGCACATTCAAGAAGCTCTGGGATGATGGGCTGGTTTACAGAGGTGAAAGGATTGTTAATTATTGTACTTTTCATCACACGAGTTTCGCGGATATTGAGGTGGAATTCAAGGAAGAGAAGGGGAAGCTTTGGGAAATAACATACCCTTCGGTTGACGGCAGTGGAGAAATTGTCGTTGCGACCACGCGTCCAGAAACGATGCTTGGGGATGTCGCGATTGCGGTTCACCCGGACGACGAAAAATTCGCGAATATGGTCGGGAAAATGGTTCGTGTGCCTTTGTTGGGGCGCGAAATTCCAGTGGTGGCAGACGATGCGGTCGAGCTCGGTTTTGGCACCGGAGCTGTCAAAATCACACCAGCGCACGACCCGCTCGATTTTGAAATTGGCACAAGACACGATTTGAAGCCAATTGAAGTTATTACGGAGGACGGGAAAATTGCAGAAAATGCGGATTTCGCGAAATATTCTGGCTTGGAAATTGACGATGCGCGTGAAAAAATTGTCTCGGATCTTGATGCTGCCGGCGCGCTCGGCGAGGTGAAACCGTTTGTGCACCAAGTTCCGCATTGCTACAAATGCGGTCGCGTCATTCAGCCGTTGTTGAAAAAACAATGGTTTATTGACGTGCAGCCGTTGGCGCAGCGCGCGAAAAAAATCATTGAGAACGGTGAAATCCGCTTTGTTCCAGAGCAAAAAGGGCAGGAAATTGCGCGGTATTTTGACGAGCTTCGCGACTGGAATATTTCGCGACAAATTCCGTGGGGCATCCCGATTCCGGCATTTCAGAACAGCGAAGATCCAGACGATTGGATTTTCAGCGAAGACGTTTCACGTGAAACAATTGAGGCGGAAGGGAAGACATATGTTCGCGACAATGACACCTTTGACACTTGGTTTTCAAGCGGTCAGTGGCCGTTTATCACGACGGATTATTTGGACGGCGGCGAGCTCGCGAAATTCTATCCAAACAGCGTGATGGAAACCGGCGTTGATTTGGCGCGGCCATGGGTGGCGCGAATGATCATGCTTGGTTTGTACGCGACCGACAAAATTCCGTTTTGCGATGTTTTTATGCACGGGCTGGTTCTGGATGAGCACGGAAAAAAGATGAGCAAGAGCAAGGGAAATGTCGTAAATCCACTTGACATTATAGACGAATATGGTGCTGATGCGCTGCGTATGGGGATCATAATGAACCGCGGAGCTGGTCAGCCGCAGGCGTTTTCGCCAGCAACAGTTTTGGCGGGGCGAAATTTCGCGAATAAACTTTGGAACGTCGCGCGTTTCATTGAAGGAAAATTTGCTGACGATTTCAAGCCCGATTTCGCGAAATTTGCAGAGGCGCAAACGCCCGCCGAGCACTGGATTTTGAACAAAATTGAGGCGGCGCGAAACGGCATAAATCAGGACATCGCGAATTACAATTTTGCAGAGGCGGTGGATAAAGTCTATCATCTGCTCTGGGACGATTTTGCAGATTGGTTTGTGGAATCGAGCAAAACTGATTTTCACGCTGATTTTCTGGCCTTCGCGCTAGCGCAGGTTTTGAAACTGGCGCATCCGTTCACGCCGTTCATCACCGAGACGATTTGGACGACGCTTCAAGATAAAGAAAATGATCTTTTGATTGGCGCGAGCTGGCCGACGGAAATGATTTTTGACGCGAAAAAAGCTGAAGATTTCGCGAAAATCACCGAGCTTGTTCGCGAAATTCGTTTTGTGCAGAGCCAGCTGCCAAACGGAAAATACAATTTGATTTTCAGTAAAAATGATCAGCTTGTCCGCGAAAATCAGAGCTTGGTAAAAACCTTGGCGAACCTGAAAGAAATTTGCGAAGTTGAAGAAGGGAAGAGTTTGCGAATCGCTGTTCATGGGCGCGAAGTTTGGCTGGATATTAGCGACGAACTTCTGTACGAGCATCAGCAGAATCTTGAAAAACGCTTGCTGGAATTCCGCGAAAACGTGAGAAAGCTTGAAGCGCGCCTCGCGAACAAAGGCTATGTTGATCGCGCGCCGAAGGAATTGGTGGACGAAACGCGCGACGAACTTGCGAAAACTCAGGCGCAAATTGAGCGTTTGGCTGGCGAAATTGCGAAATAATTTCAAACAAATAAGCGGCAGTATAGTTTCTGTCGCTTAATTTTATTCGCCGTGATTTCCCAGATTTTTTAGCGAAAAGTTTAAAAAACCGCTTCTGAGCTTAATTTTTTACCCAGCAGAATTCCTTATTTTCCTTCCAATCTGCGAGTTTTGCTTTACAATATCGCGAAAATTATTTTTCGATCGGTTCAATAAACACCGCTGTTC
>CAXYVX010000008.1:0-24840 GCA_964292495.1 uncultured Candidatus Saccharibacteria bacterium | reverse complement strand
TTCCTTCAACATTTGTCTTCAAAAACGGCGACGGATCGTTCAGCGAATTGTCGTTATGACTTTCAGCGGCGTAATGCACAACCACATCAGTTTCGCGAACCAGCGAATCAACCAGATCAGCGTCGCAAATATCGCCTTTGTAAAACTCATAACGGCTGCCGTATTTCTCTTTCAAGCCATCCAAACTCGCCAAATTTCCAGCGTAAGTCAATTTATCAAGCACCACAACTTCGCTGTCATTTCGCTCGCGCAAAACGTGATGCACGAAATTGCTCCCAATAAATCCAGCTCCGCCAGTTATTAAAAATTTCATTCTACCTCCTTTATTAAAATAAAAATTCGCGAAAATATTAATTAAAAACTTTTCGCGAAATTTCTATTTCTTCCCTTATATTATCAAAATGCTATAATGTTTTCAATGAAAATTTTAACCATTATCTTAAATTACAACGGCGCAGACGAAACGACCGAATGCCTGCAAGCCTTTTCCAAAATGTCGCTCACCTCAGATATTTATTTAGTTGAAAATTCCGACCGCGACAAAGAAAACCAAATTAAAATTTTTCGCGAATTTTTCAAAAATCACCCAAAACTCAACATAGCGAAATTTGACATTCAGGATAAAAACACCGGATTTGCTGGCGGTGTGAATCTCGGGATAAAATACGCACTTTCGCGAAATTATGACGCGGTTGCGCTTTTGAATTCTGACGCGATCCCAGACAAAAACTGGCTCAAAAATCTTGCTCGCAACTTGCCAAAATGGGATGCGGCGACAGGTTTAATGATCGACAGCGCTGGCGACAAAATCATTAACACCGGCGACATTTACACGTTATGGGGCGTTCCAGAACAGCGCGACGAAGATTTGCCAGTCAAAAAAGCTTCAAAATCTGGCGAGGTTTTTGGCGCGACCGGTGGCGCCGTGCTTTATAAGACTGAGATTTTTCGCGAAATCGGTCTGTTTGACGAAAAATTATTCGCATACGACGAAGATGTTGACATCGCTTGGCGAGCGCGCCTCGCTGGATTTAATTTCTTCTACGACGAAGAATCTATTGTTTTCCACGAAGGCGGAACTTCCAGTTCAAGCGCTTTCAAAACGCGGCAAGTCTTCGCGAATTTGCCGGTTGTGTTCATGAAAAACATTCCGTCGCCGATGATTTGGCGCGTTTTACCAAGATTTGTTCTTGCATATATTTTGTTTTTTGGATACAAAATCACGAAATTTCAAATGTGGTCAGCGCTGCGCGGAATCGGCAGATCCATCCGTTTTTGGCCACACAATCTTTCGCAGCGCCGTAAAATTCAGCGTAAATTTCGCGAAAAATTCCGAACCAAATCTTCGCGAAAAGCCGCAATTAAAAAACTGGAATCTCTAATAAATCCGCGTCTTCCTTTTAAGCAAATTCAGCGCATTAAGAAACTTTTTTCGCGAAAAATTTTTCTATAAATCTTCTTTTTATGTAAATCCAATAAAGAAATTACCTAATTATAATAAATATACCACTCACCAGAATTTTCATATCCTTAAACATAAATTTGTTCTTTCTTTAGTATCTAACACTGTTTTATAAATTATAAATGGGTCAATGGTTAATAAATAGAAGTTCTATGGAATATTTATCAGGTTTTTATAAAAATTTATAAATTAATATTAATTTCTAAGTTATTTTAAGTTTTTCATTTTTTAGATTTATATCATTAAAGAATATTTTTTTAGAAAGATATAAAAATACGAAAAATAGTGTTAGGAGCATTACAAAAAATGTTCTATCTGAGCTTGCGTATATTGTTGGTGAAAATGACATAATCATCCTCGTTGCAAGACCTATAAATAATACGAAGCTAATCATAATTCTTTCTTTCTTTGTTTTTAAAATATATATTAAAGATATTATAAAAAGTGTAGACATAATTATAAAATACACATCTGGTTGCATACTTGCAAATGAATGTATGGATGTCCGCGTTATTCCGTTTGAAGAAAGTGTTTTTCCATAATCTTTAATATTCCAAGATATAAGTACATCATTTATTCTAGTTACAATCTCGTTTGTTTTAAATGTAGATAGAAGATATAATTGCGTGCCCGCAATAAAGCCTGGGATCATTTTTTTTGTTCTTATTGAAATGATTAATATAAGAATTAAAATGGCTATAATTATAAAAAATGGATTCACGAAGAAGTGTTGCATTGTGTCAATAAACCCAATATCAATTTTTCTAATTAATGATATTTTTTGAAAATCAGGAAAATATAACATCATTTCATCATGGCCTCTATGGAGAAAATCGCCAATAAAACTTAATGCTGTACTGATAATAATTATTGCAAATGCAAAATATTTTAAAAAACTTATAGATTTTTTTATTTTATAGCTATAAATAAAGTACCCTAAAAATAAAATACATAATGCAACAGCAAATTGCTCCTGGTTAGCAGCGAAAAATAACGCTAATATTTTTAAAATATTTTGATATTTATTTGATTTATCATTAAATAAAATCCTCACGCCGTAAAGCGAGGCTGCTGCCGGAAATAGATAAACGCAAATTGTTGCAAATGAACCCGCACTAGCCATAACTGGTCCAAACGGGAATAAAACTACAAATGCTAAAGAAGATAGAATATTAAATCTAATATCATTAATCTTCAATATCTTTGAAAAATTATATAGTATCGAAGATACTGATATGATAACAACTATCGCAAATAACAATAGGTTGTGCGATAGCAAATATGGAACTATATTATCGACAATAAATCTAGGGTAAATTTTTATTATATAATCCAGAATTGGAAAATTGCCCATAAGTCGATACTTCCCTTCAAAATCACCAGATCGTATATCATATGCGAATGCCTCATATGCAATAAAAATACCAGACAAGATTATTGGCCAATAAATTTTAACAAATTTAATAATGTTATCCTTTTTATCTTTTATTATCTTTTGAATTATATCCATAAAAATAGTCTATCATATTTAATAATATTTTGCTATTATAATAACCATGAAACTTATCACTCTGATCATCCCGGCTTACAACGAAGAAAAATCCTTACCGAAAATGTTTTCGCGACTCGACAAACTCGCAAATGGAATCAAAAATTATCAGTTTGAATTCCTTTTTGTGAACGATGGATCTCACGACAAAACTGCCGACATTTTAGCAACAGAATCAGAGAAAAATCCGCGCATTTCTGTGCTTAATTTTTCGCGAAATTTTGGTAAAGAAATCGCGGTTGCCGCTGGAATTGACCACGCAAACGGCGACGCAGCAGTGATTATGGACGCCGACGGACAAGAACCACCAGAGTTAATCCCGGAGATGATCAAATGGTTTGAAAAAGGTTTTGACGACGTTTACGCGCGCCGTAGCAAAAGTGTAGAAAAGGGGTTAAAAGGATTTACTTCAAAAATTTACTACCGAACTCTGCAAAAAATGTCTCGCGTTCCAATCCAAATTGACACAGGAGATTTCCGTTTATTTTCCAAAAAAGCGATTCTCGCGCTCAGAAATTTTCGCGAAACCTCTCGCCAAAACAAAGCAATTTTTTCATGGATTGGCTACAAGAAAAAAGAGATTAAATTCGTACCGCAAGAGCGCTCGGACGGAGAAACAAAATGGAAATTCGGTCTGTTTTCCAGTGGAAATTCCCTGATCAACCTCGCGATTGACGGTTTCACAAGCTTCACAACTATCCCGCTACGTTTCGTAACCATCGCCGGATTTTTAATTTCTTTTGTTGCGCTCGCGGTGATCGCACTGGTTGTGATTCAGGCACTTTTGGGTGTCCAGCGAGCAGCCGGAATCCCGACAATTTTAGTCGCCGTGCTTTTCCTTGGCGGAATCCAAATGATCGCGCTCGGAATCATCGGAGAATATATCGGACGAATTTTTATTGAAACCAAAAATCGCCCGCTCTATTTAATCCAGGATTTCACGCCGGCAAAAAATCTCGCCAAAACGGAGAAAAAACGTGGATAAAAACTCACAAAAAACCGCTTCAAATTCCGGAAGTAAATTTGTGATCGTCGGCATAGGAAATACAATTCTCGACTTCGGTCTGATGAATATTTTCTCAATTTTCATTCCCGCAGCATTCGCGAATTTTCTGTCAACCGGAATCGCGATGATCAGCAGTTTTTACTTCAATAAAAAATGGACTTTTTCATCAACTGCAAGATCCAGAAAAGATTTAATCCGCCAAACAATCATGTTTTTTCTGTTTACAGTGGTTGGAATTTGGCTCATTCAAACACCTCTCATGTGGCTAATTTCAAACACTTTCAACCACGTTTTTCCACATTTTTCATTCGTGATTTTTGAGCATGATTTCGCGAAATTTCTGGTTGATAATTCAGCAAAAGTTGTCGCCAGCGTTTTCAGTTTAACCTGGAATTTTCTCACATACAAGCGATTTGTTTTTAAAAACAATAACGTAAAAACAGAAAAAGCCGAAGAAATCTCCGGCCTGTAAATTCTTCAAAAATTACTTTTTTCTAAGAACGATATGTCGCTCACGGCCTTCACCTTCGCTTTCCGTGGAAAGATCCGAATAATCCGACAAAACTTTATGAATAACGAATCGCTCGGCTGGATTCATCGCTCTAAGATGCATTTCTTCACCACTTTCGCGAACTTTTTTCGCCCAACCTTCAGCCTCTCGTTCAAGTTTGTCGTTGTGGCGCTTTTTGTAATCCGCAATATCAAGATTCACGCGCTCGAGCTCACCATTTTTCGCGATCAAAGCAGAGCGTGTTAAAGTTTGCAGGCTTCTCAATGTTTCGCCATTTCGTCCGATCATAAGATTACTGAGATAAGTGTTCGGCACGGAAAGTTGAATTACATCATCCTCAACACTGGCTCGCACGTCAAGATTCGCCCCAAAAAAACTGATAACATCTTCCACATATTTCTTCGCGAAAGCGATTGACTCTTCTCTATTCATTACAAAATCCTCCTATTTTTTAGCTTTTATTCGCCGAACAACAGTGGTATTTGCGCCAGATTTGTTCGTCGAAGGAGATTTTTTTGAAGAAGATTTGACAGATGATTTTTTCAGTTCTTTTGCCGGCTTCACGATAATTTCAGCTTCTTTCGCGGATTTTTCACGGGAAGATTTGGATTTTCGCGATTTTGAACTAGCTTCTTTAATAAGCTCTGAATCGTCTTTGTGGAGCAGAAAACCTTGTTGAATCACCGCAACTATGGAAGTTATCGCGTAATACAGCACAACTGCGCCAGGGAGCGCCAGAGCCACCATAAACGTCAAGAACGGGAAGAAGTAAATCATCTTACTGCTCGTCGCAGCCATCATTTCACTTTGATCAGCCTGTTTTCCATCACTAGCATCTTTGAAAATATCGCGAAGTTTGCGCGAATTGCCCTGATCCGGCATAACTTGCTTGCTCTGCCAGAATTGAAAAGCTGCCGCCAAAACCGCAAGAACCAAAGCTGGAGCATATTGGCTTGGCGTTTTCGCGAGGTCAATAATTCCAAACAAATGCGGAGTAAAAGCCTTACCAACCAAATCACCAACATTCGCGAAAATATGGAAATTATGCATGAACGGGTATAAAAATTTCTCTGGGTCAAGGTGATTTGCGTAAATGCGAATCACAGAGAAAAGCGCCAAGAAAACCGGAATCTGAATCACTAAAACAAGAATTGATCCCATCGGTTTCACGCCTTTTTCTTTATAAAGTTCCATCATCAGCTGGCTTTCAACCATTCGGTTTCCATTCGCCTGTTTTTTAATCTTTTTCAATTCTGGCTGTATGGCGCGCATCACTTTTGTCTGATGGAGCTGCTTTTTAACAAGCGGCCAAAGAATCATTCGCACAATCACCGTCAAAATGATGATGGAAATACCAAAATCCGAAACAAAAGAATAAATAAATGCCAATAAGTTGAAAATCGGCTGAGTCAACAAAATATCAAATAAATTCATACCTTATATTTTAGCATAAACCTGGCGTTTTTCGCGAATTCTTGAGATTATTTTTCGCTTCTTGAGATAAAAACTTCTCTTAAAACTGAAAAAATTTCTTCAGAGAGATCTTTATGTGGCAAAGTATTTACATCTGGCCGGTATAAACTAATCGCAATATCATAACTTTTCCCTTGATTATCAAAAGATTTCAAGCTTTTTCGCGCAATTTCATAAACTCGGCGCCGAGCTCTATTGCGATCAACAGCGTGCTTAAAAACTTTTTTGCTGATAATTACAGAGATTCGCGAATTTTTCCGCCGCGGATTAAAAGTGTATTTGACCGCAAAAAATTTACCACGCTTTTGTTCCCCTTTTGCGAAAACAAATTTCAGTGCGCCGTGGCCATGAAAACGAAACTTTTTGCTTATCATTCATAACATTTTACCACAACTTTCATTTGAGTTTTCCACGGATTTTTTCGCGAATTATTACTATATATAAAAATAAAACCTTATTTTTATCAAACAAGGTTTTATAACATTTTAGCGTTTTATCAAGACTTGACAGGCATTATAATATGATTGTAATTATCTTTTTTACCAGTCAATAACACCGGTGAAAGTTTGCCCGAGAACTTGATATTGACTTTGTCGCCAGACACAAAATTCAATGCATCGAGAAGGAATTTTGAATTCAAAACAACTTGCCCGTCGCCTTCTCCGGAAATTTCAGCATCCACCGCGGAACTGTTTTCACCTAGCTCGCTCGCCAGCGCCGAAACTTCAATTTCTTGCTTTTCCAAAGAAACCTTCATCAGCACACTGCCGGCCGAATTATTCGCGAAAATTCCAGCAACGCGCACAACGCGCACAAATTCCGACCGCTCAACAGATAAGGAAAATTCCGTTTCGCTTGGAATCAACTGTTTGTAGTCAATAAATTTTCCGTCGATCAGCCGAGATGTCATGCTAATTTCACCGATCGTAAAGCCGATTTGCTCGTCGTTCAATTTGATTTTAACTTCACCATCTACGTCGCCGATCAATCGCGAAACTTCCGAAAGCGTTGAAGCCGGAATGATCGCACTGATTTCTTCGCCCGTTTTTGCGGAAATTTTCTTCTCTGCCAAGCGGTATCCGTCGGTGGCGGTCATGACAATTTCATCTTCGGTGCTGTAAAAATATATACCCGTCAAAATCGGTCTGGTCGAATCATTGCTCGCGACCGGAGCGACGCCGTTGATACTTTCGCGAAGTTCAGCCGCCGGAATTGAAATCTCTTTGGCTTCATTCACCTCTGGCAAAGCTGGAAATTCGTCCGCATCACCGCCATTAATTGTGCTTGAAAATCCACCCGCGCTTATTTTCGTTTTTTGGTCTTCACTCTCAATTGAAACCGGAATTTTCGGCAAATTTCCGACGAATTCTGTAAAAATTCTCGCCGGAATCGCCGCCGATCCTTCTTCAATGATTTTCGCGGAAATTGTCTCTGTAATTGCAACTTCAAGATCCGTCGCAGCGATCGTCAATTTCCCGTTTTCGGTTCGGAGCAAAATATCCGCAAGGATCGGCATTTGCCCGCGCGTGCTCGCGACTCGGCTAACCGCAGCTAAGGCTTTGTTCAGTTTTTCTTGCTTGACTTCGATTTTCATATTTTATTTCGCGAAGTTTTTTTCGCGATCCCCTTTCTTTATTAAAAATAATAATACACAATAATAAGCCCTGTGTAAAATGTGGAAAACTCGTTGATTAACAGATGTGAAAATGCTGTTTTGCCCTGTGAATAATTCTGTGGCATGGCTATGGAAAAAAGGTGTAAAATTCTTATTTATCCACAATTTCGTGAATTTTGTTTTCTGAATTTTCGCGAAATGTGCAGAAAATCCCTCAGGTTTTTCACTGAAAATTAACAGGCTTTTCCACAGTTTTTTCACAGCTTTTCGTTCAAAAGCGATGATGATTTTATTCATAAATCACCCCGCGGCAAGCGTTAACTTTTTCGCGAACCGTGATGTCAAGCTGAATTTCACGCTCAATTTTTTTAATCGAGCTCATAGCGGTCGTATGATCTTTTCGCCCCAGTTCGCGCGCAATTTGCGGGAAACTCATCTTAAGTTCCGTCCGCAGTAAATACATGCAAATTTGTCGCGGAAAAGCGATGTATTTATCGCGCGCCGCCGAAGTTATATCGGCCGGTTTAAGCTCAAAATATTTCGCAACTTTTTCCACAATCATTCGCGCTGTCAAATGTTTCGGCGAAGAAATTCGCGAAGAACTGAGCAGTTCCGCCGCAAATTCCGGCGTCGGCGTGATGTTTTGCATTTCCGCGTAAGCTAAAATTTGATTCAACGCGCCTTCAAGCTCGCGAACATTGGTTTTAATATTATTCGCGAGAAATTCAATCGTTTCGGTTGGGATTTCCACCGACGAATTCATAGCTTTGGTTTGGATGATCGCCACACGCGTCTCGTAATCCGGCAAATTCACATCAATCGCCATGCCCATCAAAAGTCGCGAGCGCAATCTGTCAGGAAGCGTTGGAATTGCAGCTGGCGGTTTGTCCGCGGCGATTACAATCTGTTTGTTGGCCTGATGAAGCGCGTTAAATGTGTTGAAAAATGCTTCCATATTTGCGTTTTTTCCGGCGATAAATTGAAAATCATCGATGATTAGCGCGTCAATTTCGCGGTATTTTTCAGTGAATTTTTCCGGAGTTTTGTTGCGTAAAAAATTAATAAAATCATTCACAAAAGTTTCGGTTGAAACATAAAGCGCGCGCTTTTCCGGGAAACTTCGCGAAATTTCGTTGCCGATCGCTTGAATCAGATGCGTTTTACCGAGGCCGACTCCGCCGTAAATGAAGATCGGATTGTATCGTTCGCCCGGATGCTCGGCTGCCGCTTGCGCCGCCGCGTAAGCCAAATCATTACTTGAACCAACCACAAAATTCGCGAATTGGTATTTTTTATTCAAATTTGAGCGGAACGGCTCTGCTGCGGTAATTTTTTTTGCAAAGGTTTTGGTGGCTGGTACAACCGCAATTTCTTCTTCCCGTTTCTCGCGATTTTTTGCGGTGATGAATTTCAAATTCGGCTTCACATATCCGTGTTTCATCAAAATGGATGCGATGATCCCAGAAAATTTCTTCTCAAACTGGCTTTTCGCGAAAATATTATTTACTTCAATAGTTAAAGAATTATCGCTGGTTGCGATCAATTGGCTTTTTCCCCAGAAAGTCGCGAAACTGCTTGGTTCAATGATCATTTCAGCTTCTCCGCAAACGGTATTCCAGAGAGAAGAAAGATCCGCACCAGCGAAATTCTTTTTACTCTCTACTACACCTTCCATACGCAAATTTTACCACAATTTCAGAGTTTTCCACAACCTAGATTCTGAAATAAAATGTTGTAAATTCATTAAAACTCTCTAACAGAGTAAAATAAGCGCTTTGACCGCTTAAAACAGCCTGTGGAAAACTCTCGGAAATATGTGGAAAAACATTCTGAACATGCTCATGTTTCGCAAAAAATAATTTTATGCTAAAATAGTGTCATTATGCCAAAGAGAACATATCAACCACACAATCGCCACCGAGCTCGCGTTCACGGATTCCGTTCGCGAATGAGCAGCAAAGTTGGTCAGATCGTGCTGAAACGCCGCCGAAATAAGGGGCGCAAAAGCATTTCGATCGCGACCAAGGCGACAAAATAATCTTCTCCCCTAGCGGGAGATTTTTATTTATCTTATAATAAGAGGATGATAACGAATCTGCGAGTTCAAAATTTTCGCTCACACGCGGATTTTTCAGTGGATTTTAGCGAAGGCCCGACGGTGATAACCGGGAGAAACGGTGCTGGAAAAACTTCACTTCTTGAAGCAGTTTATCTCGTGGCGAGTGGAAAAAGTTGGCGCAGTAATTTTCGCGAAATTGTCAAAAAAAACGAAGAATGGTTCCGAATTGACGCGGAATTTTCCAATATTGATGAACGGACGATTAAATTTATTGGCGGCGAAAAATCTTTTACAATCGGCGAAAAATCAACAAAAACCATGCCGAAAAATTCGCGAATCCCTGTAATTTTGTTTGAGCCGAACGATCTGATGATTATTTACGGTTCGCCAAGTCGCCGCCGCGATTTTTTTGACAGGTTTATTTCGCAGATTGAGCCGGATTTTTCCGCGAAAGTTTCCAGATTTGAAAGAATTCTTCGCCAGAGAAATAATTTAATTAAAAGCGGTCAAGCGAGCGCGGAAAATATTTTCGTTTGGGATGTTCAATTTTCGGAGCTAGCCAGCGAAATTTCGCGAAAACGAGCGGAAATTACCGAAATGCTGAACCAAAAAATCACGAAAAATTATGCAGGAATTTCCGGCGAAAAACACAATGATAAATCGGTTAAAATCAAGTTTAATAGCGATTCTCTCAGAGAAAAAAGTTTGATTTTCAACTCTCTTTCTCGCGATTTCGCGAACGGTTTTATCATGACAAAAATCGGTTCTCAGCGCGACGATTATGAATTTATTTTTCGCGAAAAAACCGCGAAAACAGCGGCGAGCCGCGGCGAAAACCGAACGCTTTTGTTTGCGATTCTTGCAAGTTTCGCGGAAATTTTGAATGAGAAATATCAGCGAAAAATTTTTATTTTATTGGATGATGTTGACGGAGAATTGGATGATATTCACCGGAAAAATCTCTACCAATCGCCGGTTTTCGCGAAAAATTATCTTCTGGCGACAACCATTCGTTTTGACGGAAAAATCGCGAATCACATTGAACTTTAACGGTTGATTTTTACGAAAAAATGTTCTATAATAAAAGAAGATGAATGAGAAAAAAGTTGAGCGGGATTTATTTGGTTTACCGTTAAAAAAAGGTCAAAAAACTGACGAATTTTTTTCGCATCTCTCAGAAGAAAAGTTTCGCGAAAAAAAGCCGGTGATTAATCTCTCAAATGTTCGCAAAATTTACGGCGGCGAAGAAACTGAAACGCGTGCGCTTAACGGAGTGAATCTTGAAATCCGCAAAGGTGAATTTGTGGTGATTATGGGAGCGAGCGGTTCTGGAAAAACCACGCTTTTGAATGTGATCGGGCTTTTGGATCGGCCGAGCGAAGGAAAATATGAAATGAACGGCAAAGATTTTTCGGCGCGCATTAATTCGCGAAAACGTGCGATTACTCGCGGGAAAAACATCGGTTTTATTTTTCAGGATTATAATCTGATTGACAGCTTAAATGTGATTGATAATGTCGCACTTCCCCTTCAATATTCTTCGCGAAAACCGAATTTTGTAAACGAGACGAAAGCGAGCAAAATTCTCGCGAAATTCAATATGAACAGTAAAGAATATTACATGCCAAATCAGCTTTCTGGCGGGCAGCGACAGCGAGTTGCGATTGCTCGGTCGCTGGCGAATGAACCGTCAATTATTTTGGCGGATGAACCAACCGGCAGCCTTGACAGCGAAAACTCAACTCTCATTATGGAGGAATTTTCGCGAATTCACGCTGACGGAAACACTATTTTGATGGTCACACATAACCCGGATTTACTGCAATATGGTTCGCGGGCAATTTACATGAAAGATGGAAAAATCGCGAAAGATATTGAATTGACCGAAAACACGGCTTATAAAATTTCGCGAAAAACCGACGAATCTCAGGAAGAAGCAAAAAATTCAAAAAAGAAAAAGCGAATAATTCGCAAAAAATCCAAGACGAAAGGAGTAAAAAAATGATCCGCAGCTACAAACTCGCGAAAAAAAATCTGCGCAGCCACCGCACGCGGACTTTATTGACAGTTCTTGGTGTGATGATTGGCGTTTTTATAATTTCTCTGGTGATGATTATTAGCGGAAGTCTGAAACAGAGCATTGTGAATCAAGTTTCTGCGCTAAATGGACGGATTGTGGTGATCAGAAGCGGAAGCGCGAGCCAAACCGGCATGAGTGCTTTTTCTCCGCTGAATATGTCCCCTGTTAGCACTCTTGGAAAAAAAGATATTGAAACTGTCGCGAAAACGGCTGATATTGAAAATTCCGCACCGATGATTTTCGCGAGTGGCGGGATATCTGGTCAAGAAAATGATTATAAAAACTCAAATATTGTTGCGACGACCAGCTCTTTCGCGAAGATTTTCAATCTGAAATTCAATTCCGGCGGCTGGTTTGATGAAGCCGATCAAACAAACCACGAGGTGATTCTCGGCAATAAACTTGCGCTCGGATTGTTTGGCTCGGAGCAAGCCGTTGGGCAAATTATTGACATTAAAGGCGTGGCTTTTACAGTGGTTGGAGTTGTAAAAGAGCTTGACCAACCGATTTCTCTGGCTGGAACTGACATGGATAAAACCGCGTTTATTTCTCTGAAACAAGCCGAGCTTTTGGATGTGAGTTCAGATCAAGTTAGCCAAATTATCACGAAAATGGATTCCGACAATTTTGCGAAAACGCAAAAAAATATTAGCCAAAATCTCGCGAAAAACCACCGTGACCAAAACGAATTTCAGATCATGAACGGAGCGCAAACGTCGGAAATTTTGTCTGAATGGCTCAGCACTTTGACTGCCGCCGCGCTGATTTTCGCGAGCGTTTCGCTGCTCGTTGGCGGCATTGGAATCATGAACATTATGTTTGTCAGCGTCACTGAAAGAATTCGCGAAATCGGCCTCAGAAAAGCTGTTGGTGCAACTCGTCGGGATATTTTCACGCAGTTTCTCGCGGAAAGTTTGCTGATGACATTTTATGGGGCGGTTTCCGGACTTTTGTTTGCGTATTTTGTTGGTTGGATTATTTCAATTAACTTTTCGCTACCGATGATTTTTGACCCGAGTGTATTTTTGGTGGGAATTGTCGTTCCGACTGGTATTGCGGTAATTTTCGGAACATGGCCAGCGGTCAGAGCGGCGCGCCAAGATCCAATCACGGCGCTGAAAAACCCGAACTAATTCACGAAAAACTTTATTTTAAAAAGTGTTTATGCTATAATTTCTCTGTAAAATGGTGGGCGAAACTTGGGATTTCGCGAAGTAAATAAGGGGTAAATCATCGCTGAACATAAGGTACCACAGGATATTGAAGCTGAGGATAAGATTCTCGGCCCGTTTAGCTTTCGTCAATTTATTTATTTACTGATTGCGGCTGTCGGCGGGTTTATTGCTTTTGCGCTCGGAAATATTGCGATTCCCCTCGCGATTATCCCCGCGCCTTTCGTGGTTTTGTTCCTGGTTTTGGCTCTTCCGTTAAGAAAAGATCAGCCGATGGAAACATATCTCGCTGCGATGATTCGGTTTTTCTTTGCGCCGCGGACGAGATTGTGGGATCCAGACGGTTCGGAAATGATGGTTGAAATCACGAATCCGCGCATAGATGACGACCCAATTTCGCGAAAAATCAAGGGAGATGAAGCTGTCTCTCGCCTGTCTATGCTTTCGGAAATTGAAGATTCACAAGGCTGGGTTACACGTGGTATTATTAACAACACTTCATTGAATGATGATTTGATTGCAACCGCTGGACAGGCTGATGATATTTTGGAAAATGGATCGGTTGCGGATCAGTTTAGCTCTATGCTCAGCAAGTCTGACGAAGATGCGCGAAAAGCGGCGATTTCGCGAATGAATCAGACGCGCGAGGAAATTGAGGAACCAAAAATTATTGCTCCTGCGCCGGCAGTAAACATCCCTGTTATTGCGCAAAATGATGTTTCTCAGCAGCCAGTTTCTCAGCAAAATTCTCCGCAAGCGCCCATGAATATTGTTCCGGAAGCGCCAACTATTTCAACAGATGAAGAAGCGGCGGCTAGCGCGTTTTTGGATTCGCGAAAGCAGGCTGAACCGCAAGATACGATGCGCGGAAAAGTCATCAATCCGTTGCAAACTCAGCCAGCTCAACCCCGAATTCCCGCTCCAATTGCCGCGAAGAATCCAGTTGAACCGCAGACTCAGCAAGTTGAAAATGTTCAGGAAACAGAAAAAGATATCCCTGAAAATCCACAGAATTCGCCTGAATCGTCAGTATTAGCCACAAACGATATTGAAAAAATCCCTGAAAACCCGGAAGTTGCCGACAAAGAAGATATTTCTGCGGAAAAATCTGATATAATAAATGAAGAAAACGCTAATGTTTCACAAATTTTCGATCAAGATTCGCCGAATGGTGATGATGACGATGAATTTGAGATTAATTTACATTAAATTAGGGTGGAAAAGATGCAACCGAATCAACAGCAACCGATCATTCAGGCGCCGGCGCAAGCTCAGGCACCAGTTTTGTCGAGCCAGCCCGCGCCACAAGCGAATATCCCAAGAAATCCGAATTCCACGCAGAACTCGCTGCAATTTGAGGAGCTTCGCGACAATTTGGTGATTATGGGCGACGGCAGTTTTCGCGGAATTGTGGCGGCGCAATCCATCAACTTTGACCTGATGAGCGAGCGCGAGCGCGAAGGTGTGGAACAGAGCTACGCGGATTTTTTGAATTCGTTGACCTTCCCTGTTCAGATTTATGTTCGTTCGCAGCGAGTTGACATCGGACCATATTTGACGAAACTGCAAAAACTTCGCGATTCTGAGGATAACATGCTCCTCGGGGTTTTGATGGATGATTATTTGCAGTTTATTGATGCGCTCAGCCAGGAAGCAAATATTATGGACAAATCGTTTTTTGTGATAATTCCGTACGCGATTGGCGATGAAAGCAAAAAACTTGGTGCGGACAGCAAGTTGAAAATCACTGAATTATTCACCGATAAAAACGCGAAAGTTCATGTCAAAGTCCCGGCCGATAAATATGAGTTAGTCAAAGATGAAATGACAAATCGCGTGAACTTGGTGCTCGAAGGTTTGGCGCAGATCGGCATTCACGCGACGCGCCTGAAAACGAAAGATCTTGGTCAGCTTTACTACAACATTTACAACCCGGACACCGCTTTGCGGCAGCCGATTGGTGATTTTCGCGATTATCGAGGAATTACCACAAAAAAAGGCCAAGGCGAGGCACCGGTGATAGATGCGCGAGGATACAATGGTTAATAATTTTTCGCAAAAGATAAAAAACGCGCGTTTTTCGCGATTTTTACGCGATATTTTAGGAGAAATATATGGCTAAAAAACAAGCGATTGATACAGACGCTTTGCGACAGGCGCAGGAAAATGCGGAAGTTGCCGCCGCTTTTCAAAAAGGCGTCACGACTCTTCGCGATTTGATTGCGCCGGCGAGCATCGAGTTTAATTCAAAGCAATTTATGCTCGGAACGCGTTTTGCGCGCACGCTTTATGCTTACGGTTATCCTCGCGTGATTTACACCGGCTGGCTCAGCTCAATCATCAATCTTGACGAAGTCCTTGATATGTCAATCTTTATTTACCCTGTTGACAGCGGCGTCGTGATGAATAATTTGAAGCGCAAAGTCACGCAACTTGAAGCGTCGATGGCGGTGAATGAAGAACACGGGCGAATTCGCGATCCGGCGATGGAAGCCGCATATCAGGACGCGGAAGAGCTTCGCGATGAGTTGCAGCTTGGCTCGGAAAAGTTTTTCAGGTTCGGGCTTTATTTTACGATTTTTGGCGAAACGCAAGATGAACTTGATTATGCAACACATAAAGTTGAGACAATTCTTGGTCAACAAATGGTTTTGACAAAAGTCGCGAGCGCTCAGCAAGAAGCTGGTTTTAACTCTGTGATGCCCCAATTTACTGACCGCTTGTCGATCCGCCACAACATGGATACTGGCGCGATTTCCACTAGTTTTCCATTCACGAGCGCGGATTTGACGCAGGACAACGGCATTCTTTATGGTGTAAATATGCACAACAATGGCTTGGTGATTTTTGACCGGTTTAGCCTGGAAAATGCGAATATGTGCGTTTTCGCGAAATCTGGTGCTGGTAAATCTTTCACTGTCAAGCTTGAAGCTCTGCGCTCGATGATGATGGGATCCGACATTTTGATTATTGACCCAGAAAACGAATACGAAAAACTTTCCGAGGCGGTCGGCGGGACCTATATTCACCTGTCGCTAAATTCCGCGACGCGCGTTAACCCGTTTGATTTACCGCAAGTTACCGACAGCGATGACGGTGAAGATTCTGACGCTTTGCGCGCAAATTTGGTCACTTTACATGGACTTTTCCGTCAAATGCTTGGAACTGGGCAAGTTGCAGCCGATGGGTCAACAGTCAATGTGCTCAGCCCGTCCGAGGAGGCTGATCTTGACCAAGCGCTGATTGACACATATGCTCGCGTCGGGATCACTTCTGACCCGCTGACGCACAACAGCCGTCCGCCCGTCATGGCCGATCTTTACGACACTTTAGCGCACATGGGTGGAAACGGGCCAGAACTCGCACAACGCCTGCGCCAGTACACAACGGGAACTTTTGCCGGGATTTTCTCTGAGCAGAGCAATGTTGAGATCAACAATCACATGGTTGTTTTCAACATTCGCGATCTTGAAGATGAGCTGCGCCCTGTCGCCATGTATATTGTTTTAAGCCACATCTGGAACAAAGTTCGCACAGAGAAGAAAAAGCGCATGTTGATCGTTGACGAGGCGTGGCAGCTGATGAAATATCCGGATTCCGCGAATTTCATGTTCTCTCTCGCGAAACGCGCCCGAAAATATTATCTCGGTCTCACCACTGTCACGCAGGATGTCGAGGATTTCATGAATTCGCAAATGGGCCGCGCAATTGTTGCGAACAGCTCAATGCAAATTCTCCTCAAGCAGTCCCCTTCCGCTGTGGATGTTCTTGGTCAAGTTTTCAAATTAACAGAGGAAGAATTGAAACGTTTAGCGAACTTTCCAGTTGGACAAGGTCTGTTTTTCGCTGGCCCAAATCACGTCCTTTTGCAAGTCATCGCCTCTGAAACCGAGACAAATCTCATCACCACCAACCCAAATCAAATGTGATTTTCTGTGAAAAGTGGTAAAATGTCTCTATGAAATTTTCGCGAATTCTGATCATCCGCAGCGACTCTGCCTCCCGCGCCGAAAAGTTTGCGAAATATTATTCCAACGAAATTTGGAAATACGCTCACGAATATGAACTTAAAATCAAAGAAATATTTCTTGAAAAAGTTCCATTTGAAGACACAACCGAAGTGATTTCTGGTGAATTTAACAGAGGCGATTTAATATTAGCGGTCGGCGGTGATGGCACGGCGCGGGTTGCGATCGATGCGGTCATGGCGTCAAGCGAAGATATTCGCGAAAACGTCGCGATCGCGTTTTTGCCGCTCGGGAACGGAAATGATTTTTCTCGCGCCATCAACCGCAAAAACAAAGTTTTTCGCGAAATCATCTCACAAAAAATCACAGAATTTTCCCCGCTTGAATTTGAAATTAACAGAGGTGAAAAACGCATTTTCACGCCAAGCTACGCGACTCTCGGCATCACAACCGCCGCTGTGGATCTCCTGAACCAAGATTTTATTCGCGAAAAACGCAGAAAATTCGCGAAATTTTCACCTGTCGCCGCGTTGAGTTTCCGAGATTTGCCAGGTTTGTCGCGAAAAATCAACCAACTTGAGGTTGAAGATTTTTCCCGCGATGGGCGAAATTACAGAGATGATTCGGTTGGATTTTTCTTGGTTGGCGCGGCGCACGGTTTACTTCCGCTGAGAAAATTCACAAAAACAGATTTATTTGAAAACCAGAAATTTTTCTTTCACTCAGCTGACATTCGCGGAAAATTTGGTGGAAAAACTTTGTTTGGGAAAGGTTTGCGCGCCGGCGGATGGACCACATTCGGCTTGCCCGGCGTTAAATCAACCGAGGAAAAACTTGAATTTTCACATGTTTCTGACCTGGTTTTGAACACCGGTGGCGACAATATTGTGCTGGAAAAAGTTCGCGAAATCCGCGTGTGGCGGTCAGAAAAAACGGTGAAAATATTCGCAAATCGGAGCAAAAATAATTAAAATGATTAATATTCTTGGATTTTTTGCGAATTTAGCCAGTTTGATTTTGTGGATACCTCAGGCAATAAAAACTTGAATATTCGAAAAGACATTGAAGAATTGAATGGAATCAGCATTGGAACGCAAATTTTCGCGGCTATAAACTCCCTTTTCTGGGGATTGTATGGCCTCGCGAATCACGATTTGTGGCTTGCATTTGGCACGACTGTTGTTGTGCTGTTGACAGTTTTTACAATAATCATAAAGATCTCAGCGAGTTCAAAGTCGCGAAAGAAGCGAAAAATTAAATCTTAGCGAGCTCAAGTTTGAAATCTTCGGCGAGCTTGACCGGAGTTGGGTCTATTTTATTCAGCGCGGCAAGATATACGCTCGCGAAATCCGCGAGAGCCAGCCCAGACAAACTTTGCGCCAAAAATGTTCCGCCAGATAAGCCAATTTCAACCGGTCGCGGACGGTTTTCCGCCAGAAATTTGACGGACAAAGAATAGCGTTTTTCAATTTGCGGATGATCCAATTTTGAGTGCAAACGGATCACGGAGAAGTTTTTCTCGCTGTCATTGCTTCCGCTCCAACCGATGAATTCGTTGTGGTAAAATTCGGTTGATTCCCCCAGCCAAGAAGTGCTTTTGCTGTTTTCATTGAAGCTAATTTTCCATTTGTATGCCAGCGGAGCGAAAAGCGCCGACGAATAAATAATTGGGGTTTTGCCCAGAGTTGCGCGAGCGATTTTTTTCGCGATGTTTTGATTTTCCGGGATTTCTGGTAAGATTTCGCGAATTTTTCCAGCCAAAAATGTCCGATTTTCAGCGATTTCACGGCTCAAACCACGGATCAAATTGTAGCTTTCCAGAATTTTTGCCAGCGCGCGAAGATGCATAATTGTGCCGTATCGCGGCTGCGAAATTTTGTCGAGCTGAATGTATGGCAACCCCTGTTTTTTCGCGATTTCAATCAATTTTCCGCCGGCGCTGACAATCACAATCGTTGCGTTTTTCGCTATGGCGTCGTCAAGAGATGACAAAGTTTCCTCTGTGTTTCCGCTGACTGAAAAAATGACAGCCAAGGTTTTTTCGTCCACCCATGACGGAAGTTTATATTCGCGCGAAACCTCAAAAACTTTCGCGAAATCGTAGTCATGGTCAAGCCAATTTTTCATGAAACTTGCTGCGAGCGCGCTGCCGCCCATGCCGGAAATTACGATTTTTTCCAGTCCAGAATCCCCTGAAAAATCGTTAAAATTCGCGATTTTTGCTTTCCAAAGCGCTTGTTCAGGATATTTCGCGAGAACGCCGAGAGCGTCCGACGGATCAGTTTTTATGAAAGTTTCTTTATTGTCTAGCATTTGCCCCCTATTTTGCATTATGAAAATGTTTATGATAAAATTATAGCAAATTTAGGTGGTAAGTGAAAGGTGGGCTTTTATGAATAATAACAGTGGTGCGAATGTCAACGACGAAGAGTTGAATGAGATGATTGCAAATTTGTCAGCGGGTGCAACGACGCCGGCCGGCGTTCCTGTGGTTTCAGCTCAACCGGCGGTTTCTTCCGAGAATTCAGGCATGCCGGTTCTTCAACCGCTCCCGACCACTCAACCTCAGGCGCAAGCTATAAAAACTATCCCGACACCTGTCCAAGTTTCTTCACCAACGCCAATTGTAGATGATACAATAACTAACGACGCACCTGTTGCATTCGCTGCTCCGACCACGAGTGAAAGTGGTGATGGTTTGGACGCGATCAAGGGCCAAGCCTTAACAGAGCTCAGACCTCTGGTGGACAGGCTGAATATTTCACCTGAAGACAAGTTTGATATTCTTCTTTTAATGATTCGCTCAACAGACGACAAAACTTTGATTCCCGAAGCGCACGAAATCGCGAAAAACATCACGGACGAATCGCGAAAAGCTCAGGCTCTTTTGGATATCATCAAAGAAATTGATTTTTTTGACCAAAATAAATAGCTCCGTTTTTACACAGAGCTAAATCAAAGTTTCGCGAATTATCCGCGAAACTTTTTAGTATGCCCCGCCCATTTCAGGGTTCTGTTTTGGCGGTTCAGGAATGTCAACAATCAGTGCGCCCATAGTGATGGCTGTCGCGGCGATGCTGACCGCTGTTTCAATCGCGTCGCGTGTCACGTTCGCTGGGTCTATCACGCCGGATTTTTTCAGATCAAGCAATTCTTTCCCGCCTTTCATGACGTCAAATCCGAAGCCAATTTTCGCGTTTTCTGCCCTGTCAAGGAGCGCCGCAGAATTTAGTCCAGCGTTGTCCATCAGCTGCAAAAACGGTTTTTTCAGAGCGTTCACCAGGATTTCTGCTCCAGCGTCGGAATTTTTGTGATGTTTCGCGAAATTTACCGCCAGACCGAGCGGAGTTGTTCCGCCGCCCGCCACAATTCCGCCCGCGAGCGCGCTTTTCGTCGCAGCAACAGCGTCGTCAACGCGGAATTTCTTCTCGTTGATTTCGGTTTCTGTTGCGCCGCCAACTTTGATGACCGCAACTTTTCCGTCTAAATCAGCCGCCCGTTTCGCGAGTTGTCCCTTGTCAAATTCGCTCGGCGCGGATTTAGTCATTTCGCGAATTTGCAAAATGCGCCCCGCGATAACGTTTTTCTCCCCGGCGCCTTCAATAATTGTGGTTGAATCTTTGCCAACGATGACTTTGCGCGCGCTGCCCAAAACTTCGAGCGAAACATTGTCAAAATTCATGCCAGCATCTGCGGAAATCACGGTCGCGCCGGTCAAAATCGCGATGTCTTCCAGCGCGTCGCGTCGCTTTTCGCCGAAACTCGGAGCTTTGACGGCAACGGTGTTAAACACGCCTTTTAGTCGGTTCAAAATCAAAACTCCGAGCGCTTCGCCCTCAACTTCTTCCGCGAAAATCACCAAATCTTTCTTTCCGGCGGCGCTGAGTTGTTCGAGCATTGGCAAAAATTCATTGATATTCGCGATTTTGCGGTCGGTGATCAAAATCGCGGGATTGGCGTAAACAGCTTCAAGGCGGTTTGAGTCTGTTGCCATGTACGCCGAAACATACCCGCGGTCAACAGTATAGCCTTCGGTAATCTGGCTGGTCGTTTCCAAACCCTGACTTTCTTCCACGGAAATCACGCCATCCGCGCCGATTTTCGCGAAAACGTCCGCGATCAATTTCCCAAGCTCAGCGTCGCCAGCGGAAATTGTGGCAACTTCCGCGATTTTTTGCTGATTTTCGGAAATTGGTTCGGCGAGTTTTGCCAAATCTTGCAAAATTTCGCGACTCGCAGTTTCAATTCCTTTGCGCAATTCCATTGGATTATATCCGGCGGCAATCAGTTTGTTCGCCTCGCGCAAAATTTCGTAAGTCAAAACCGTGACCGTTGTTGTGCCATCGCCTTGCGTTTTATTCATTTTTTTCGCGGCTTGGCGGATCAGATCCGCTCCAACTTTTTCGCCGAGATTCTCTGGGTTTTCCGGTAATTCAATTGCTTCAGCCACTGTCACGCCGTCGTGAGTTATGGTTGGGCCGCCGTAAGTTTTGGAAATAACAACATTTCGGCCTTTTGGACCCATTGTTGTTGCCACTGCGTCGCGTAAAATTTTCGCGCCCGCCAAGACTTTTTCGCGAGCTTCGTCCGAATAAAAAACTTGTTTCGCCATTTATTTCTCCACCTTCGCCAGAACGTCTTCTTCCTTCGCAATCAAAAATTTCTCACCATCAACTTTCACCTCAACTGTTGCATATTCGCGAAAAATCACATCGTCGCCAACACGGACGTTTTTAACTTCTTGACCGATTTCGCGAATTTCCGCCAAAAGCGTTTTTTCGCGAATTTCGCCCGCTGGCAAGAAAATTCCGCTGGCAGTTTTTTCAGCCGCCTTTTTCTCGACCGCAACCACGCGATCACCAAATGGTTTTAACATTTCACCTCCTCTGTTAATAACAATATTTTAGCAGATTTTCGCGAAATTTTCCAGAAAATTGAAAATCGCGCGTGATTATAAAAAAAGAGCTATAATGATTTCATGAAAACGAAACTAGTGATTTTTGGCCTGACCGGCGATCTCGGGACGCGCAAACTTTTGCCTGCGCTCGGGAATATTTTGAAAACGGATGCGATAAAAGATTTAGAAATCGTTGGTGTGACGCGGCGTGAAATTTCAACAGATGATATTTTTGCGAAAAGTTTCGGCGCCGATTTTTTAGAGAATCCAACTTTGAAAAAACTTCGCGAAAAAACCGCGTTTTATAAGATGAATTTGACGGATCTTGAAGATTATAAAAATTTTCGCGAATTCCTGCAACCGGACAATTCAAACCAGCAGATTCTGGTGTATTTGTCGGTTCCGCCAAGCAATGCAACGGCGATCGTGGATTATTTGGGGATGGCGGGAATTAACGCGCCAAACGTGAAATTGATGTTTGAAAAACCGTTTGGTTTTGATCTGGAAAGCGCGCGCGAAATGATCCGCCGGACGTCGCGATTTTTCACGGAGAAACAGATTTTCCGCGTTGACCATTTTCTCGCGAAGGAAATGGCGCAAAACATTGTGACGATGCGCTATGGGAATGCGATTTTTTCGCGAATTTGGGACAATCAGTCAATTAAATCTATTGATATTGTGGCGGAAGAAGAAATTGGCATTGAAGGCCGTGGAATTTTTTATGAGCAAACCGGCGCGTTGCGGGATATTTTACAGGGGCACGCGATGCAACTTTTGGCGCTGGTTTTGTGTGATTTGCCTGTGGATTTCAAGTGGAGCGAATTGCCAAAACTGCGCGCAGAAGCCCTGGACGACTTGGAAATTGCTCGGCCAGAAGATGCGTTTCGCGCGCAATATGCCGGATATCGGGATGAAGTGAATAATCCAAAATCCTCTGTTGAAACCGCGGCGGGAGTCAAACTTTTTTCGCGAAATCCAAAGTTTTCTGGCGTGCCGATGCGCCTTTTGACCGGTAAAAATCTCGCGAGAAAAGCCACAGAGATTCGCATAAATTTGAAACATCAGCACGCGGAGCAAGAAGACGAAATTGTGTTTAGAATTCAGCCAAATGAAGGTGTTTCCATCAAACTTTTCGCGAAAAAACCAGGTTATGGCCGCGAATTTTACACGAAGGAACTTGGGTTTAGCTTCCCTGTTGACGCACGAATGCCGGACGCGTATGAGCAAGTTTTTGTGGACGCTGCAAACGACAAACATTCGTTGTTCGCGAGCAGCCCAGAAATCATTCGCCAATGGGAGATTTTACAGCCGGTTTTGGACGCGTTTTCGCGAAATTCTTCCGACGCGCCGCTCAAATTCTACGCGCCAGGCACACAACAGCGAGAATTGTTCGCGAAATTCTAAAAAAACTTGCCTTTTCTGCGCAAATCGTTTATGTTATAAACATGTTTATAAATAAAATAAAACAAAGTTTCGCGAAAAACAAAAAAATGTACGGGTTCGTTTTACTGGCGGCTCTGTTTATGATCTTCAGTACAACGTTTGTTTTTGCGAGAAATGCTTCAGCTGAAAGTACTTGCGGCGACGTTAAAACGTTTTTTGATTGGAGCTGCAAATCTGGCGAAAATGGCATAGACACGCTTTTGAGTGACGTCATGGGCTGGCTGGCTGGCGGAGTTGGAATTGCGGTGATGGGCGGAGTAATTTACGGCGCGATTTTGTACACTTCTGCCGGAGGAAACGCCGCTCAAACTACAAAAGGCCTGAATGCGATCAGAAATTCGGCGATTGCGCTACTTTTGTTCTTTGGCGCCGGCAATATTATTGGATATTTGGCGGGCGGGAGTAACCTTTCCAAAGTGCCAGCCGCACAAGGTTTCACGACGCTTCTTGGCCAAAAAGGCATTCTTGACGGAGTTGATTTTAGCTCTGGTGGAAGCATAATTATTCCAATCAGTAGACTTGTTACGAATGTTATGGACCTCGCAACTTTTGTGGTTGGAATGCTCGCTGTACTGTTTGTTATCTGGGGTGGTTTTCAATATTTAACTTCCGCTGGCGATTCTGGAAAAGCCGCGAAAGGCCGCCAAACAATAACAAGATCTGTGATTGGCTTGATTATCGCGATTGTCGGAAATGTCGTTGTTAAAATTGTTGAAACCGCTACCGGGAAAACAATTGCAACATCAGGAGATATTGCTTCGGGATCCTTGGGAAATTGGACAATCAGCTTGAGTAGCATCTTAAATCAGGTGTATCTTATCGCGGGCATCATAGCTGTGATCATGATAATTTACGCCGGAACCCAATACATTCTCTCTGCTGGCGATGCAGGAAAAGCCAAAACTTCGCGCCAAAACATCACATATTCTCTGATTGGTATCGTGGTTATCATCCTTGCTTACGCGATCACTAATTTTGTCACAACAAATGTTGCCGCCCCAACAGATGTCGCGAGCCTGGCCGCGAACATTACAAACATCGCATTTTTCGCTATTGGAATCTTGGCGGTCATCATGATTATCATTTCCGGCTTGCGTTATATCACATCTGCTGGCGATGCAGGAAAAGCCAAAAGTTCACGCCAAATGCTGACAAATTCCCTGATTGGGATTGTGATTGCTGTTCTGGCTTATGCAATTGTGAGCTTTGTTATTGGAAAACTTGGTGCGTAGCGAATTTAGCGCTTGCGTTCGCAAAAAATATGGTTTATAATCATAAGCGTATATAAATTAACCCTAGGAGGGAAGAAAATGAAAGAAATAATTAAAAAGATTGGTGTTGCGCTGGCCTTTGTGCCGATGTTTGCACTGATTGTCGGTGGATTCACTACTGTTCCGGCTCACGCAGCTGCAATTAACTCTAATGATTCCACTAATTGTGATGTGAGCGGCGGAATTGGACCGGGTGCAGGATGTGGAAAAACGAACAATGTCCCGACAAACCTCTTTGGTTCAGGAAGCGTTTTCAATATCGTCATCAACGTCATGCTATTCATCGTCGGCCTTCTCTCAGTCGTAATGATCATTTACGCTGGCATCCGCTACG
>CAXYVX010000007.1:0-25309 GCA_964292495.1 uncultured Candidatus Saccharibacteria bacterium | reverse complement strand
AGTTGCTTCATTAGCTTCTGTACCAGTTTTAACCCGACTTTTTCCCCTTGTTTAAAATACTGTTGATAAAAAGAAGTTTCTAAATCATCTTTAAAATCAATCCAGGCAAAATATCTAAACGATTTTGTTATTAATGAATTTTTCCAGAATTCTTTTGCAAATTCACTTTTTCCAAGACCTGATAATCCTTGAATAAACACTTTTCCGTTGCTAATATTCAATGCTTGTTGAAGACGATCATATTCAGCTTTATCTCTCTTCTTGTAGTGCTCAACGAGGAGGCGGGGAGGCTTAGTTAAAATTTCTATTTTTCTTGTTTTCTTAGAGTATAATCGCTCATCAGCAATGAAAAAATCTTTTGTTAAGTTTGGTGCGTCTTTATTTTCTCTATGAGCGCATGTATCAAGTAATGAGTAAATTATGATGTTTTCCAGATCATTTTCTTTAATAAAGTCAAGAATTTGTTTTAGTTCTGTTGAATAGAGAACATTTTCTATCTCCATTTCTAGAACAAAGATTTTTTCTAGAAAGTAAAGAAGTTGATTCTCATTAAATTTTTTAATAAACTCTTTGAAATTATCTGATAATTTCGGCGGATTCAAATAGTAATCGTTAGCTTTATCTTTAATATTATTTGGTATTGGTCGAGTCGAAGTATCTTCCGAGAATTTTCTTGCGTAATTTTTTCCATCGTCATGTTTTTCATGATTTTTATTCTTTTGGATTTTCCATATTGGATCGAGCAAACTAAGAAGTTCCATTATTATTTCATACCTGCGAAGACTAGAATTTTGTTTTTGACAAGACTCTAATATACGAATAAAACTTTTAAAAGTCCAACGGTCTTCAAAGATTATTTTCTTTTTCAAATTTTCCACCTCGCTTTGTTCCTTATATTATAACAAATAAAGCGCTTACTTATCATCTATTGACTAATTTTATAAATCTGCTATTATAGTAAAGTTAAATTTTGTTGATAATTTAATTTAGTAAGCCCATTGCTTGCTAAATAGCGAGCAAAATTTATGGCACAAGGAGTTCGCTATGGCTAATAGAATGAGCCCAGAATCTATATTGTACAATCGTGTAGATTATTTACTTAGTAGTTTGGTGTCAAACACGCCAGAAAATATCAATTTCAAGCCGTATTATACGGCATTGATGTTGCGATTTGTTCATGACATGGACTTTTGGAAGATAGAGTCACTTTTTTTCGATGATATTGAATTAGATGTCTTTGAACTACTAATTGACTGGTTTTGCCGCTTTATTGAAGATAATAAGTTAGATTTTGGTGATGATGACTATGATAACTACTTAAAAATAATCACAAGGGATGAGGAAGTTTTGAAATGGCGCACAGATCACCACGATGAGCTTATGAGGTAATACAATATGTTCTTTACACAGCACCGCTTAATGCGGTGTTTTTCTTTGACTTTATGCTTGGCGCCTCTTATCGTCTTTTTTGTCGGCGACACGACAAGCATTATTGTTTTAGAATAAACTCGTAAAAGATTTGTCGACAAAATATTTTTACAAATGAGGGCTTGAAAGTATTTCCGCCGGATTGTCCAAAAATTATGGAAAGTGGTGAAAAAATGAAAAAAGAAAAACACGAGAATGAAATATTCTCTAATGAAGTTTTACAACAAATCACAGCTCCGCTTTATGAAGAAATGGAGAAGATCTCTAAGGAGATGTCCGCTTTTTTCAATGGTGGAAAGACCAAACTCACTTTTATTTTGGCGGAACGGAGCTACAAGGCGGAATGCCTACAAGTTTGGTCGAGCTGTCAAAAAGCACTTGTGTCCATTCATTATGCTTTGTGTTTACGTGTCGAACAACTTAAACAGATGGCGAGTCAAGTGGATGATCTTAAAAGACAACGACAGATCCAGCAGGAAACAAAAAGTATTCTTATGCGCTATCCGGGTGAAGAAAATCTGAGTGATCAACAGGTCAAATTTCGGCGCGACAAAGAACAAGCAGGAGAGAATGGTGCTTTGGTCAATCAGTTAACTCAGCTCGAAGCTAAACAGACTGAGAATGAACACGAGGTTTTACAACTCCAACAAATGATTATTGCCGTGAAGAATCTGGTGGAGAGTTTCTGCGAGAGTTTACGGGCGCAATTAGAATTGAGATTGACGATGGAGTCAGAGGAGTCCCCTGAGGCGATTCCCAAAGATAATGGCTCAACGCTCTATTTTACCCAGTATGAAACGCTTTATCAGGAGGCGCTTCTTGTGCTGAAACGTCGTCAGGACTACCATCAAGCCACAGAAGGGAGAACAAAATGAAACTAAGTCAATTGTTTAAGAGACGGCAAAAAGAGATTGCCACTCAGGCCGCGAAAATGAAAAAAAGCACACTGCCTGTGCTGATTCCCGAGGGGGACTTGGTGCCTTCTCAATACCGCTACCCTAGCGATTTCTTGAAGTATAGTGATGAGATAATCAAAAAGCGCTTCAAAACTTTCCCTGAAGGCGGGTTGGACTCAGGCAATGCTAATTTTCTTGATGTCGCCATTGACCAAGTGGCGCTTCAAGCTTTGAATTCGTTGGATTATCAGAGAATGGCACATCAAGAAGTGATTGAAAAACTTGTTGCCTGCCACAAAAGTCGCCACGAAGAATTTAAGTCGCATTTGGTCGAAGTTAAAAGGCAATTAGCTGAGCAAGAAACTGAAGTTAAAATCTCGAAGCAGGCGCTTGAAACTCATGCGCCCGAGAAAGGAGTGTAAGTCATGAAACAAAACAAAACACAGTTCTACACAATCAATCCGACTTCCGGCCTGTTGCACTTTTCGCTGGCGCAACGACTAATCAAAAAGGAACGGGGCTGGCTACCAATTTTTCAATCCTTGTTCGCGAATCGACTGGTTTTCATCATCAGTATGATGTTGCTAATCGTAGACGCGACGAACTTTTGGAGCTTGTATGACAAGGTTGCCAATGATAATACGGTGCTTAAGATTGGCTTGGTACTATTTTCCATCTTAACTTTGGATTTCACGGCGCTGGTGCTTGGCGTTGCGCTTAAAAAGAAGTCTCAGGGCTATTATGTTGGGCTCCAGCCTATTCTGGCTTCAGGAATAGCTTTCGTGATTGCGGTTTTCATCAATTTTAACTACCGATTCAGCTTTGCTCGTATCCTATCTCCGACCAGTCTTTATATGACCTACAACAAAGAGGGGAAGGCAACAACGCAGGCACTGGATGCCTCTTGCCAGACAGGCTTGAATAATTCGCTGATTCCTCTTGCGGTGATGTTGCTTACCTTTGCATTAGTGTTCGTCTTTTCAAATCCTCGCTTGGAAGAGCTACGAATTTTAGAAGCAAAATTAGAACTATTAAAAGTAGAGGAAAGGTGGATCGCGGCAGTGTTGGTTTTCTATGATGAATCAAAATACAGGGCGCGTCTTCAAGCCTATGAGAATACACAGCTTGTGGAGGCGAAAGGCTTTGTTCATAGTCAAGATAATCGCTATAAATAAAGAATTCGCGAAAAAATTTGGTGGCGTCGACTTTGACGCCGACGAATAACACTCACTCCGCTGTTCTTTACATTAGCTCCTGATTTAAGCAAATCAGGAGTTTTTTCGCGAAAATTATTTTTCGGTTTCAATTGCCGCTTTTATTCGTGCCAAACTTTCCGCCTTGCCGAGCGTCGCAAAAGTCTCTGGCAATCCCGGCGAAAATGGCGCCCAAGTCAGAGAAAAACGAATCAGCGAAAAGAGAATTCCTGGTTTTTGGCCAGTTTCTTCCAGTAAATCGTTCAGAGTCTGCTGGATTTTTTCAGGATTCGCGAAATCAGTGTCGCTCAGAGCACTTAATTTTTCATGCGCTTTTTGTAGCAAGTTTTCAAGCTCGGAAGTTTCAAGTTTTTTAAGCTGCTTGTTCTCATTGATTAGAGACCAATTCGGTTCTGGGTGCGCAAAAAAGTATTCGCTCAGTGCCGGTAAATCACGCAAAGTTTTCAAGCGTTCCGCAACGATTTTTAGAACTTTTTCGCGAAATTCTGGAGTTGATTTTTGTGCATTTTTACCCCAGAAATTTTCGCTTTGTTCAATTAGTTTCGCGAAATCTTCCTCTGCGATCTTCCGGATCCACGCTCCATTGAGCCAAATCAAGCGCTTTTCGTCAAACCGAGCGCCCGATTTTTGCACGTGATTAAGCGAAAATTGCGCGGTTAAATCTTCAAGTGTGAAAATTTCTTGTTCGCTGCCGCCGCCTGGGTTCCAGCCCAAAAGCGCCAGGAAGTTCACCATCGCCTCTGGTAAAATCCCGTCTTCGCGATATTCTGAGACGCTTTTTGCGCCGTCGCGTTTGCCGAGTTTTTTCTTTCCGTCTGGTTTCAAAATGTGCGGTAAGTGCGCGAAAACCGGCCATTTGATGCCCAACGCGTCATAAAGCGAAAGATATTTTGGCATGCTTGAAATGTATTCTTGACCCCTGATGACGTGCGTGATTTGCATTTCGTTATCATCAACCACGTGCGCGAAATTATATGTCGGCAAACCGTCCGATTTCATCAAAATAAAATCATCTAAAACTTCTGCGCCAGCCGTGAGATCGCCGAAAACTTCGTCGTGCCAGGAGTAAGATTTCAAATCGCGAACCTTGAATCGCAACGGTTTTTCGCAATTCGGTTTCCATTCGCCCATGATCTCTGGGTGTAGTTCGCGAAACGCGCGGAAAGTGAAAGGTTTTTTGTCTGCTTGGCATTTTTCGCGAAAAGCTTGCACATCTGCTTGGTCTGACAGATCTGCGTAGCCAAAACCGGCCGCAACGATTTTTTCTGCGTATGAATTATAGGTTTCGGTTCGCGAAGTCTGGTGGTATGGCCCGAAAGCGCCAGCCTCTTTGTCGTTATTTTTATTCACGGAACTTTCGCCAGCGGAATAAATTTTTTGCGCTTCTTCGCTTGCAGCAAGAGGACCTTCATCCCAGTCAATGCCGAGCCATTTTAGCGTCTCAATGATTAAATCCTCGGCACTTTCAACGAAACGGCTTTGGTCTGTGTCTTCGATTCTGAGGACAAAACGCGCGTTTTGGTCGCCCGAATTTTTCGCTTGACGTGCAATTAAATACGGATATAATGCGCTCCTGACGTTTCCAACATGAATGTATCCTGTCGGCGACGGAGCGAATCTTGTTCTAGTGGTTTTCATTTTTCACCTTTCTGCTTCCTAACATATTTACTATATTTTACCACCGTTAAAGAAGTATATCAATATGAGGTTGAGAATATTTCAAAAACGCTTGTATTTTTCGCGAATTGTATGGTAAACTATTTCTAATTATAGAAAGAGAGGGTTATGAATTGGAGAAATATTTTTAGGTCGGTCAAGAACTCCGACATGCGCAACCGAGTTTTGGCGGTTTTGGGGATAATCATTATTTATCGCTTTTTGGCGCACATTCCGGTGCCTTTGGCTGGCCCAACAGAGTTAAAAACCATCATGAACCAAACTTTGAGTTCTGGCTCGTTTGGCGGTTTTTTGAATTTGCTGTCTGGCGGAGCGCTCGCGAGTTTCTCCATTATGCTGGTCGGTCTTTCGCCTTACATTACAGCTTCCGTGATCACGCAGCTACTTACAAAAGCAGTTCCGCGGCTTGAAGAAATGCATAACGACGGTGAAAGTGGCCGCCGACGCATCAATCAATGGACGCGAATCATAACTCTTCCGCTCGCGATTCTTCAAAGCATTGCGTTCATTTTCATTCTGAGGCAGAGCGTGCTTTCTGGCGCAACTACAACTTTGGATATGAATATGAGTCAGTGGATTGTGGCTGTTAGTGCGATGACCGCTGGTGCAATGATGCTGATGTGGCTCGGTGAAATCATCACCGAAAAAGGCATTGGAAATGGAATTTCGTTGCTGATTTTCGCTGGGATCATTTCACAACTTCCGCAAACTTTGGGATCCCTTGCTCAGGCTGTTTTTACGCCAAGCGGCGACCCATTTCATATGTTTAACTGGTTCAGTATTCCATTTTTGAATAATACCGCCGTCTGGCTGACCTTCGCGATTTCAATAATTGGTCTGATCGTTTTGTATTTATTGGTGAAAATCAACGAAGGGCAGAGAATAATCACAATAAATTACGCTAAACGCGTCCATGGTAATTCGCAATATGGTGGTGTAAAATCCATCCTTCCCATCAAGCTCATCACCGCTGGTGTGATCCCAGTTATCTTCGCAGTGGCGTTCCTCGCGTTGCCTGCGTTTCTTGGGCAGCTGATGGTTGCGACGCATTGGAACGTTGCGCTCGGCCAGGATTTGATCGTTTGGTTCCAGCGCTCAGGAAATAACACATTTACTGCCACCGGTGATTGGCACCAGTTCATTTATCCTACCATGTATTTTATCTTGGTTGTTGCATTCACGTATTTTTACACGTCAATCGTCTTCAACGCGAACGAAATCGCGGAAAATCTTCAAAAACAGGGCGGTTTCATCAGTGGCGTTCGCCCAGGCAAGCAAACTGAAAAATATCTAACAAAAGTCGTTAACAGATTGACATTGTTCGGATCTCTGGCGCTCGGACTGATCGCAGTTTTGCCGTTTGTCTTTGAATACGCTTTCGTGGTGCTTGGTCTCGGCGGAGCAGCGCAGAATCTCGCCATCGGCGGAACAGGCTTGCTGATCGTCGTTTCGGTGGCTTTAGAGAGCTTAAGACAGGTGAATTCGCGAGCTTTAATGGTAACATATGACGAATATAAATAGGGTTTCATGGTCAAGACTCTAAAAATTTCCTCGAAAAAGCTAAAATATAAGCGGAGAAAAGTTCTTGGAATTGTTTTGGCTGTCGTTTTAGGAGTGGCTTTGATCGCTGGCGCATTCATTGCTTATAATAATTTCGCGAAAAATCAGAAAGACATCGATACTCAGCATAAATCCTTAAAAAAAGACGGCGTCAGCATTGAAACAGTCTCAGATAACGATGTTAAATCGCACAGCGCCGACCAAAAAGCTCCAAAAACACTGAACATCCCGTCCTTGGGGATTTATTCGCGAGTGTTGCCGCTCGGTTTACTGGCGCCAAATAACAACGTCCAGCAATTGGATGTTCCCAAAAATATCTCTGATTCTGGCTGGTACGACTGCACAATCAACCCCGTTGCAGCGAATCGTTGTGCGCAAAAAAAGCTCCCAAATGACGGCAACACGGAATTCGCGAATTTAATTGACGGGCATTCGTGCGAAGGTTTTTCGTATAAATGCGTCTTTAATGACCTCTCGAAAGTGAAAGAAAATAGCGAAATCATCATTGAGCTTGGAAGCGGCGAGAAAATCACATATAAGGTCAAAAGAGTCATCGCCGTTCCGCTGTCGGAAGTTGACATGGCTGCCATGATGCGCCCAATCACCAAAGGCGGCGAAGGCCTGAACATCATCACTTGCGCCGGAAATTGGACTGCAAAGGACTCGCGCGGCCAGGAAACGCTGGATAAACGCGTTGAAGTTTTCGCGATAAAGGAATAAAAACTTCATCTTCAAATCAGTAAAACAGCGCTGCATCGAGCTTGTGTTTTTGCGATTTTCGCGAAATATCATAAAATGTAAACAAATCTTCGGCAAAATATGCCGAAGATTATCGACACAATTTAATGAACGAAAACTCAGAGAGGTTCACTATATGAATCACTATATGCCGAAAACCGAAGTACGGGGACGAAGAAAGCTAGAGATTAATAAAAATTTTTCTCCTTTAGCAAACAAATTGATTGTGCGCACTATTTATGATGGTCTGGCATATAGGCAATACGCTATCAATCAACGAAATAAAATTATGGCGCGCGCTATTTATGATGTACTGCAACAAACAAAACCAGAGGTTAGCTCTAAAGATGAAAAGGTAAATAACAAAGAAGTAGAAAAAGCAGAAATAAGGCGAGAAATCGCAAAATCGTTAGCATCATTCACAACGAAAACAACAGTGAAACCCCCGAACAACCCAAATCGTCAGATGTAAAAAAAGCCGGATTTTCATCCGACTTTTTTGTTTCGCGAAGAAATTATTTTTTAAAATAATCCACGACGTTTTTCGCGAACTCTTCTGCAAATGGCTTTTCTTCATCTGTTAATTCGCCATTTTCAGTGAAATATTCTTGCGCTTTAATGCCGAAAAACTCCGGGTTTGTCATGATTTTCGCTCCAATAAACCCTAAAACTTTTCGCAAATCGTATTGCATTGACATGGTTCCGCCCGTGCCCATTGACGCGCCAGAAATTGCAACTTTCTTGTCGCCCCAATAGTTTTTGACCATCCATCCAGACCAATCAAGCGCATTTTTGACGTTTCCCGGGAGACTGCGGTTGTATTCAGGTGAAACAATCAAAACGCCGTCCGCAAATTCGAGTTTTTCGCGAAATTCTGCGACGCTTTTTGGCGCGTTTTCATATTCGTCGGAGTTGAACGCTGGAAAATCCGCGTATTGATATTCAACCGAAATCTCCTTGTCGCGTCCGATGATCTCGCCAAAATTTTTCGCGAGCTTGCTGTTGAGGCTGTCCGCCCTGAGCGAACCAACTAAAACTAATACCTTCATGTAATCCTTTCTTTAAGTTTCCGAAAATTATAGCACATATAGCGTTATTTTGAAAAATAAAGCACTAAATGTAATCTATGTTAAAATATAGGGATGAGTAAAAAACGAGAAAATATTGTTGCAAAATTCGCGAAATTTATTCCTGGTGGCCAGGCGATTGGTCAGATTGTCCCAGAAATGAATAGTCCTGAAATCGTCCAGATTTTTGGGCAAAGAAAAATTTTTGCCTGGGGTGTTTTGCCGGGCGAAACCGCAGAAATTGAAATCGCGAAGAAAAAGAAAAACTGGGCGGAAGGTTTTGCGAAAAATATTTTGTCGGGTGCGAGCGAAAATCGGGTTGATTTTGTTGATGCTTGCTATTTGAGCACGTCGCCGTGGCAGATCATGAGCTGGGACGCTGAGCTTCGCGAAAAGGAAAATCTCATCAGGGAAAGTTTTTTGCAAGAAAAGGTAGATCTGGATATTTTGCCGATTGCAACAGATGGGAATCAGATGAATTACAGGAATAAAATGGAATATTCTCTCTACTCAATGAGCGTTGATGAGGCTCGCGAAAAGCCCGAGTTTTTCGTAAAATTTGATGAGAATGATTTGAAAAACGATAAGAAAATTTTCTTGGCATTTCACAAGCGCGGATCCCATGGAAAAATCCCGATTTTACAGAGTTCAATTGAAAAACCTGAATTGTTTCGACGCGCAAATGAAATCATAGAAAAACTGAATCGCAAAAATGCCAACGCGTTTGATTTCCAGAGCTTGCTCTTGCGCGCGAATAGAAACGGTGAGGTTTCAGGCGATCTTTTTGAAAATTTTAAGCCGCGACCGCAGATGAAAAATCTTTCAGACGAGCTACGTGGACGTAAATTTTCTTACTCGCCGAACGGTTTTTTCCAGATCAATTTGCCGGTTTATGAGCTTGCGCTGGACGAGATTTCGCGAAATATTGACGATGACGAAGATATTATTGATATGTATTCTGGCGTTGGTTCGATCGGCTTGTCGCTTTTAACAGAAAAAAATAAAGTTGTTTTGGTTGAGACGAACGATTCTGCCGTTGCTGAGGCGCGCGAAAACGTTAAACTGCTCGCGGAAAATATCCAGAAAAACGTCAAGATTGTTCACGCGAAAAGTGAGGACGCGCTTGGCGAGATTACGCCGAATGCAACGCTGATTGTTGATCCGCCGCGCGCTGGTCTCGACAAAACCGTTGCTGAAAAAATCCGCGAAATCAAGCCTAAACGCGTGATTTATTTGTCATGCAACCCAACCACGCAAGCGAGAGATATCGCGCGAATTATAGGCGGAAATGATGAGCCAGAATTTTGCGAAAAGTCAAATTATGAAATAAGTTTTGCGAAGCCATTTAATTTCTTTCCGCGGACTCCACATATTGAAAATCTCGTTGTTTTGTCTCTGAAAAATGACTAAATAGTTTTGATTCTGCGGTACGTGATTTTGGTGGCTGTGCGCCAATTTCCGACCGCATCCGGGTCAAATTGTTTGATCGCGCCCTCGCGAACTTCGCCGATCAATGCCAGCGCTGGATTATATGGAACGAGCAGTTTGTAATATGCCAAATCGCTTTCACGGACTGTAGTTCTTCCTGGGAAAACCTCGCGAAACTTGCGCGATGCAACCGATTCAAAATAATCTTTCTGATTTTTTGGCGGAATAAAATCTTCATAAGCGAGGTTCATGCGGCGCAAAACTTTCCGCACATCACCAACATTCATCTGGCTTCTTGACGCAATAAAGCAAAACATCTGATTTTTGTCATTCAGAAAAACCGATGCAGCCGCACTTCGCGAAACCGGAATTTTATCGGCAATAAGATTTTTGATATTTATTTTTTGAGAAAATTTCGCTTCAAGAAAATGTTCAAGATTTTTACGCTCAGCTTCTGGATTCATAAAAGAATTCTACCATGTTATCGCGAAAAATGCTATACTTTATTAGATGAATTTTGATGATAATTTCGCGAAAAACTATGCGCGCCTGAATGAAAAACAAAAGCAGGCGGTCGACCAAATTGACGGGCCAGTGCTTGTGATTGCTGGTCCTGGAACGGGAAAAACTCAGCTTCTGTCCACCCGAATCGCGAATATTCTCAAAAAAACTGACGCAAATCCTGAAAATATCCTCGCGATGACATTTACGGAAAGCGGTGCTCGCGAAATGCGCGAGCGTTTGGCGACGATTATTGGCGCGCGAGCGGCGAGCGGTGTGGGGATTCACACATATCATGGGTTTGCGAACCAGATTTATTTGTCGCAGCGCGAAATTTTTGGCGACCGGCAGATCTCGGATTTGGAAGCTTTGGCTTTTCGCGAACAGGTTCTCGCAAGTTTTTCGCGAAATTCGTATCTGAACAACGGTGCGCCAAAACAGTCAAAAGATATTGTCGCGCTGATTCACGACTTGAAGAGAAATGATATTTCCGCGCAAGAACTCCGCGAAATTTCCGAGAAAAACTCGCTTTTCGCGAAAAAAATTAATCTTAAATTTGCAACGTTTGATTTTTCAAACTTATCGAGCGGCAGCGAAGAAACTAAAATTGCCGCTTGGGCGGATTTCGCGAATTTATTTGAAGTTAATTCAAATGTGGGAAAAATTCCGGATCTTGAAAATGTGATTGGCAAAGAATTGCGAAAACTTGTTTTTGACGCCGAGCAACAAATCCGCTTGGACAAAGAATTTCGCGAGAGAGACGCAAAAAATAAGCCAGTTTCTCCATTCAAGAAATTGGGCGCGTATAAAACGAAAATTTCTGAGAAAGATAAAGAAAATCAGTTTATTTTGAACAAAAGTTTTAGTAATTCTCAGCTGATTGAGATCGCGGAGTTTTACGAAAAATATGATTTGTTGAAGGCTAAAAATTCGCTTTATGATTATGATGACATGATTGAAAATGCGAAAAAAATTTTGGTTGAGATTCCGGAAATTCGCAACACGCTAGCGGAAAAATATCAATATATTTTGCTCGATGAATTCCAGGATACGAATAAATCTCAGTTGCGCCTGGTTGAGCTTTTAACGGAGGAGAAAATCAATCCAAATGTTATGGCTGTTGGTGATGACGACCAAGGAATTATGAGTTTTCAGGGCGCTGAATTTTCAAATATGAAGGATTTTGCCGATAAATTTAATGTAAATAAAATCATTTCGTTGACGGAAAATTACCGTAGCGCAGAACCAATAATTGAGTTCGCAAAAAACGTTATTGGTGGAGAAAAAATGGCAGACGGACAACGAGATTCTGATGACGGAGCTGGCGATAGGTTTGTTGATGATTTGAGAATTCGCGAAAAATTTCCTGAACTCACGAAAGATTTGACTGCGGCAAGAAGTTTTGATGAATGTGAGGTTTCGCGAAAACTTTTTCGAGCAACCTCCGGCGAATTTTCGTGGATCACGGAAAAAATTGCGGAACTTTTTCCAAACAAAACAGGCTATCAAAACGTCGCGATAATCGCTCCAAAACACGCGCTGCTTGCGGAAATTTCGCGATATTTTTCTGCGGCTGATATCCCTGTTGAATACGAAGCGAGCGAAAATATTTTGGAGGATAAAAATATTCTTGATTTTTTGGCAGTTTTGCGCCTGGTTTCTGCTCTTTCTAACCCTAAAAAATCGAGTGATGAAATTGATTTTTTGTGGCCAGAAGTTCTTGCTGAGCGTTGGTGGAAAATTGACCCAGCGAGCGTTTTTAAAGTTTCGCGAGAAGCAAAAAAACAGCGCATGGAGGAAAAAACAATTGAGTGGAGCGAAATTATTGAAAAATCGGATGACACTGATTTGGTTGAAATTGGCGAGAAAATTCAAAAAATTTCCGCGCTTACAAAAAATAATTCGGCGTTAGAAATGATCAACTTTACGCTCGGGAGAAAAGATTTGGACACGAAAAATTCGCGAATGCCGATCATCAAAACACTAGCCGAAAATGACGGAGAATATTTGCGGTTTGTTGGGCAACTCAATACGCTCGCGGAAAAATTTGCTGAATATGTGCCTGAAAAATCAGAGCAAAATCTCGATAAATTTGTTGAGATGACAAACGCATACATCGCGGCTGAGATCAAAATTCCAGATCAAAATCCGTATTCTGCTGGCGAAAACTCGGTGAAATTGATGACTGCTCACCACAGCAAAGGTCTTCAATTTAAATACGTTTTTATGGTTTCAGTTGACGATTCGTCGTGGAATTCGCGCGGGAAATCGCCGTCAATTGCGCTACCGGAAAACCTCAAATTTGTTCGCACGCCGAATGATGAAAATGAGAGAATTCGCTTATTTTTTGTGGCGGCTACAAGAGCGGAGCAGTTTTTGTATTTGACCAGCTCTGAGAAGAATTTTGATGGCAAAAAACGAACCCCGCTGGAATTTTTGGATGAGAATTGGGAAAGAGGTGATGATAATTATTTGATAAATTCCGTTTCGCGAAAAATTCCAGCACAGTTTGCGAAGATTGATGACATTGCGAGCCAAAATCGCGAAATAAAGCCAGCAGAGCTTGAAACGCGATGGCAAGAATTTTACGCGCCGGCACAGATTAGGCCAGCTGAACTTTTGCATGATCGCGTGAAAAACTTTTCAATTTCATCGCACGCAATTACTAGTTATTACGATGTTAAATATGACGGTCCGCAAGAATTTTATGAAAAATATATACTTGGTTTTCCGAGCGATAACGGCGCGAACGTGAATTTTGGCACGGTTGTTCACGACATTTTTGACAAACTCAACAAAAAACCAGGTGATTTCACAGACGAAAAAGGAGAAATGGATCTTGAAAAAATTATTGATTTGACTCATAAAATGTTGACTGCAAAGAAAATTTCGGCGAATGACATTGAAAACGAGACAAGCCGCGCTCGACAGAGTTTCGCGAATTTGATTGAATTGAGACCGGAACTTTTCGCGAAAAATGAGGACTTTCAAATGCTAAGTGAAGTAAATGTTTCGGACTCTGTGTTTGGACAAATCAAGCTTTCGGGAAGAATAGATAGGATTGAAATTGATGATAAAAACAAAATTATTTCAGTCGTTGACTGGAAAACTGGCGCAATAAAATTGGAAGATAAATTCCCGGTTTTCAGCGCAAGGAGCAAAAAATGGGTCGGCTCAGACAAACTTTGGCGCTATGAAATTCAGATGTATTTTTATAAAATCTTGCTTGAAAATTCGGAAATGTGGCAACGTGAATATTTCGCGAATGGCTATAAATTTGGGAAATATCGCTTGGAATTTATTGAAGGAAATTTAAACCCAGACGCGATTCCGATTGTCAGAGACGGCGAGTATACTGACGAAAAAAGCGCTCGCGTTGGAGAGATGATCAAGCATTTACATTCGCGAATTTTGGGTCTTGATTTCCCGAAAGTTTACGGAAATAGTGATGTTGGGGTTGCGGAAATTGAAGCGTTTATATCAAATGAAATAGGAGAAATGAGTGAATAATTTTTGGAGAAAAACTGCGGATAAGGCGCGCAAAAAAAACGAGCCGATATTCATACTTGCGCCGATGGAAGCTGTGACGGACATTGTTTTTCGCGAAACTGTGGCGCATGCGGGCGTGATTGCGGCGCGAGATAATGGCGGAAAAATCTCTGAAAACATTCCGGATGTGATGATGACGGAATTCACAAATACAAAAAGTTTTTGCATGGAAAAAGGCGAATTTTCCACTCGCGGGCGTTTGGTTTTTGAGAAAGATGAAAATGAAAATGGGCGAAATCTCGTTGTGCAAATTTGGGGAAATGAGCCGGAAAATTTTCGCGAAATGTCGAAAAAAATGTTTGAAAAAGGGTTTTCAGGTGTTGATGTGAACATGGGATGCCCAGACAAAAGCGTCGTGAAAACCGGCGCTGGAAGCGGGCTGATCAACCCAAAAAATCGCGAAAATGCCATTAAAATCTTGCGCGAAACTCAAAATGGATTTTATGATTTTGCCAGAGAAAATGCTGGGGATTTTCCGAATAAATTAAATATTAACAGAGATGAATTCGCGAAATTAAGCGACAATGAGATTCGTGAAATTCTTCCGCCAACTGAAATTCCAGTTAGCGTGAAGACGCGCCTCGGCAGCGTGAATTCCAGCGAATTCCGCGAATGGTTACCTGTACTTCTTCGCGAAAATCCGGCAAACTTAACTATTCATTTGCGATCGCGAAAAGAAATGAGTAAAGTGCCGGCGCATTTTGACTTGATCCCGGAGATTTCAAAAATCCGCGATGAAATTTCACCGAGAACTTTGCTGACGATTAACGGAGATATTCTTGATAAAAGCGCTGGGATTTTGTTGGCAAAAAAATATCCTGAAATTGACGGGGTTATGATTGGTCGCGGAATATTTAACAACCCGTTTGCGTTCACAAATCTTCTTGAACCTTCGCGCGAGCAGTTGTTTGAATTACTTAGGTTTCAGCTTGATAAATATGATGAGTTTCGCGAAATTACAGAATGGAAAGGTAAAATCATCACGCGGAAATTTGAGCCGCTCAAACACTTTTTCAAGATTTATACGAACGGTTTTGACGGCGCGAAAAAACTTCGCGAAATTATGATGGCGGCAAAAACGACTGGCGAAGTCCGCGAAATCATGGACAAATTTGAGAAAAATAACAGAGGATTGTAAAGAAGACTTGTCATGAAATTTTGCCATTGTAAAGAAAAATTGCTGGCAAAAACTGAATGAAAAACGTAAATTAAATTTAGCTTGCAAGCAATCAATAAATTAAGAAAGGTAAAATGTGAGAAATAATTTTGCAAAAAATCTGATCAAACTTCGCGCTGAAAAGAGCATATCTCAGGAACAATTGGCAGAAAAACTGGGCGTTTCGAGGCAAACAATTACTTCATGGGAGAACGGAAAAATTCAACCGAGCGCTGGGAATCTGGCCGAAGTGGCAAAACTATTTGACATGACGATTGATCGTTTGATTGTTTCAGATTATAAAAAGACGATTGTCGCCGATTTTGCCGAGAAAGGTATGAAAAAAATGATTGATAAAAGTAACGAAAAGCACAATAATAAATATAGAAAAATTAAAAGGATTTTAGCGCTCGGATGGCCATTAATAGTGTTGATTTATGTTGGTCTTGGTCTGATAACAACGAATGGGACTGGCGATAACAGTGCTTTTTGGTGGAAAATTGGGTGGATACTATTTCCTCTGTATGCAATTATTAGTATAATTATAGGAATAATTTTCGATAATTAAAACGTAGAAAAAATCACAACATTAAATATAACGTATTCTTAAGTGAAAAGTATTGAAAATGTTGTGGTTTTTTGATATGATTGACGGGTAGTTAAATTATGGCAAGTGAAAAAGAAGTTATCAAGATGAACGGTGTCGTGAGTGAAAATCTCCCGGGCGCCAAGTTTCGGGTTGAATTCGAGAACGGCCATAAGATTATCGCTCATGTCAGCGGAAAAATGCGCAAGCATTACATTAAGCTGGTGCCGGGCGATAAAGTGGAAGTTGAAATGACACCTTACGATCTTACGCAAGGTAGGATTTCGTTCCGGCTACGCGAACAATAAAAGTTCCAGAGAATTTTCGCGAAACTTTTCGCGAAAAGCGTAGGAACGGGTAAACATTGCGAAACCGTCAGGAGGATCCCGCGTAAAAGTGGCTCCGATGAGAGAAAATTCGCAATAAGAAAGGAGACTTGGATGAAAGTTCAAGCTAGTGTTAAGAAGCGGTCTCCTGATGATAAACTCGTGCGCCGAAAAGGTCGCCTGCGAGTTATCAACAAGAAAAAACCGCGTAATAAGCAGAGGCAGGGATAGATATGGCAAGATTTGCAAACGTTGAAGTTCCAGCTGACAAACAAATCCAGATTGCGTTGACGTATGTCTATGGCGTTGGACCAAAAATCGCGAAAGATATTGTGAATGCGGCCAAAGTTGAGCCAACCAAGCGTACGAAAGATTTGACGGAAGCGGAAGAGAAGAAACTCCGTGACATCATCGACGCGAATTACGTCGTTGAAGGCGATTTGCGCCGAACCGTCGCGAATAATGTCAAACGACTGCGGGACATTCAGAGCTACCGCGGCATTCGCCACAAGCTCGGTTTGCCGGTTCATGGCCAGCGCACCCGAACAAACGGTCGAACTAAACGCGGAAAGCGAGTCGCCATTGGTGGTTCACAGCCGAAAGCCGCAAGTAAGACCTGATACAGCAGAATAAAGGAAAGGATTATAGAATTATGGAAAATGATACTACAAAAACCGCCGCTGCTGTTTCAGAAGCAACAGAGGTGAAAAGCGCTCCGAAGCGCTCACGAAAAGTCAAAAGAAGCGTTCCGCTCGGTCGAGTGAGCATTCAGGCGACTTTCAATAACACGATTATTACTTTCGCTGACAACAAAGGCAACGTTTTGAGCCAAAGCTCAGCCGGCGCTTGCGGATTCCGCGGAAGTAAAAAAGGTACAGCTTATGCGGCGCAAATCGCGACCGACAAAGCAGCTGAAATCGCGAAAAACAACTACGGTTTGACTAAGGTCGACGTGTTTGTTAAAGGTGTTGGACTTGGTCGCGATGCGGCTGTCCGCGCTCTGATGACACACGACCTGATCATCGAATCGATCAACGATAAAACTGGCGTTCCGCACGGCGGAGTTCGTCCGAAACGCGAAAGGAGAGCATAGTTTATGGCAGTTGATAAAACACCTATTGTCAAACAGTCTCGCCGTGAAGGCTATGCGCTTCACCCGAAAGCTGTCAAAATCATGGCGCGCAAAACTGGAATTCCGGGTCAGCACGCTAACGGTCGCCGAGGCAAACCGTCACTTTACAACACGCAGCTTCGCGAAAAGCAAAAAGTTCGCCGCATTTACGGCTTGCTTGAAAAGCAGTTCGCGCGCCTGATGAATGAAGCTGAGCGAAAAGAAGGCTTGTCTGGTGAAAACCTGCTCGTTCTCTTGGAACGCCGCTTGGACAACGTGGTTTACCGCGCTGGATTTGCGACTTCACGCCGCCAGGCTCGACAGCTCGCAACTCACGGTAGTTTCTTGCTGAACGGCAAGCGAGTTGATATTCCGTCGATTCGCCTGAAAGTTGGCGACGAACTTGAAGTTCGCGAAAAGAGCAAGAAAAACGGTTATTTCGCGAATATCGCTGAAATTTCTCGCGACGCAATGACGCAACCACAGCCGTGGGTCAAAGCCGACTCGAAGAAAATGACAATCAAAATCGTGGCTCTGCCGACTCGCGAAAACGCGGAAGCCGACATCAATGAGCAGTTAATCGTCGAGTATTACTCGCGCTAAATAGGAGGGAAACATAATGGCAAAAAATATCTTAAATCCGAGTCTCGCGAACATTGAGACGACGAGCGATACATCTGCGACGTTCACTGTTGAACCTCTCGCGAACGGATACGGACAGACTCTCGGGAACTCGCTTCGCCGTGTTCTCCTGAGCTCGATTGAAGGTGCGGCGATCACCGCTTTCAAAATTGAGGGCGTTTCGCACGAATTCACCACGATTCCGGGCATCAAAGAAGATGTCGTGGAAATCATGTTGAACCTGAAATCAGTCGTCGTGAAATCTCACAGTGAAAAACCAGTTGAATTGACGCTCGCCAAAAAAGGCGCAGGCGTCATCACAGCTGCAGATTTCGCGAAAAACGCCGAAGTTGAAGTGATCAACCCAGAGTTGGTCATCGCGACAATCGACGACGCAAAAACCGAATTCAACCTGACAGTTGTCGTTGAAAGCGGTCGCGGATACGAAACAATTGAAGAAGCAAGCGAAAATCGCCTTCACAGCGACATGATCGCGCTAGATGCAATCTTCAACTCAGTTTCACGTGTTCGCTACAACGTTGAAAAAACTCGCGTTGGCGACAATGTTGATCTCGACAAATTGGTTTTGACAATTGACACCGACGGATCAATCGATCCGAAAAATGCGTTTGAGCAGGCTGCGGCGATTCTCGTTGCGCAATACCAAGCTTTGGCTGGCAAAACAGTTATTGCGGAAGAAGAAACTGCTTTGAGCGCCGGTGGAGCTGACATGCTCAGCTTGCCGATTGAAGAACTCAATTTGACAGCTCGCACAACCAACGCTTTGATTAGCAACGACATCAAAACAGTCTCGGACTTGGTCAATTTGACTGACGACGAGCTCGATGATTTGAAAGGTTTCGGCGCGAAAGCTCGCGAAGAAGTCAAACAGCGCGTTGCGGAAATTGAATTTTAATTTCTAAAACGCAAAATAATGAAAACTTCGCGAAATCGCGAAATAATGAAAGGATAAGGAATGCATAGGAACGGATACAGAGGACGCAAGTTCGGTCGCGAACGCGATCAGCGACGCGCTCTGATGCGCGGGCTTGAACGAAGCTTGTTCATCTACAAGTCCATTGAAACGACTTTGCCAAAAGCAAAGGAATTGCGACCGATGGCAGAAAAATTGATCAGCAAAGCTCGCAAAGGCGATCTTGCTAACCGACGCGCGGTGATTGCCGCTCTCGGAAACGACGTGAAAGTTGGCAACATGCTGGTCGACTCGATCGCGCCACAAATCTCGCGAAATTCAGGTTATTTGCGCATTGTGCGCTCGGATAAATTCCGACTTGGTGACCATGCGGAAATCGCGCGAATTGAGTTTGTTGACGAGATCAAAGACGTGGAAAAAGGCGAGAAAATCGCGAAATCTGCGGAAGTAAAACCTGTCGTGAAAGCGGAAACAAAGAAAACCGCTGCGACTCCGAAAAAAGAGGAGAATAAGTAATGACAAAATTAGCAACTTTTAAGTCATACGCGAAAAAGTCTGGCGAAGTTGAGCACAAATGGGTGCTTGTCGATGCAACTGACATGACGCTTGGCCGCCTCGCGACTTTTGTGGCGACGCGCCTGACCGGAAAATATCAGCCGAGCTTTACCGCACACATGGACAGCGGCGACAATGTCGTTGTGATCAATGCGGAAAAGATCGTGTTTAACGGTAATGAAATCACTAAAAAATACTATCGCCACAGCGGTTATGTCGGAAATCTCCACGAGAAATCCGCCAAAGAAATGACCCGCAGCGAAATGCTTGAAAAAGCTGTCAAGGGCATGCTTCCTAAAAACAAGCTGCAATCGCCGCGAATGGCACGACTTCGTATTAACGCCGGTGAAGCGCACGAAAACGCTGCGCAGACCCCGGAGAAAGTGGAGGTTAAATAATGGCAAGCAAAGAATATTTCTACGGACTTGGGCGACGAAAAGCCGCAACCGCAACCGCGCGACTTTACGCGAACGGCAAAGGTGATATCCGGATCAACAACAAGACTGCTGCGGCCTTCTTGGATGAGAACAAAACTTTGTTGGCAGAATTGACTGACCCGCTCGCAGCTGTGAGTAAGCAAAAAGATTTTGACATCACGATTCTCGTCAAAGGCGGCGGAACTTCCGGCCAAGTTGACGCGATTAAACTCGCAATCAGCAAAGCACTCGCTGGCATAAATGACGACCTTAAAGGAACTCTGTCTAAGGGCGGATTCCTGCGCCGCGACTCTCGAGTTGTTGAACGCAAAAAGTACGGTCTCAAAGGTGCTCGCAAACGCGAACAGTTCAGCAAACGCTAAACTTCGCAAATACTGTGCGCGAATCAGTTATATTTCGCGAAATGAGTCTGACCGCTCCAAACCGCCCACGTGGCGGTTTTTTGATTGTAAAATTCGCAAAAAAACTGCTGAGATGATAGAATATTTACATGAATAGCAAAAAAAATATAATTCTTACCGGCGACCGACCGACCGGAAAATTACATCTCGGCCATTATGTCGGCTCGCTCATGAACAGAGTTGAACTGCAAAATTCGGGCAAATTTGACGAAATTTTCATCATGATTGCTGACACTCAGGCGCTGACGGATAATGCGCGAAATCCTGAGAAAGTCCACAAAAACATCCTTCAAGTTGCATTGGATTATCTTTCTGTCGGGATCGGCGATGTCTCGGTGGAAGATTTCAAAAACTTGTCTGCAAAAGACGTTTTCGCGAAGATGAAAGGTACGATTTTCATTCAATCGCAAATTCCTGCTCTGTCAGAACTGACGATGTACTACATGAATCTGGTCTCACTGAACCGAGTGCTGCGAAATCCAACAGTCAAAACAGAGATTGAGCAAAAGCAGTTCAGTGAAGGCGTTCCAGCCGGTTTCGCGATGTATCCAGTCAGCCAGGCGGCGGACATCACGGCGTTTGATGCAAATATCGTTCCGGCCGGCGAAGACCAAGAACCGATGCTGGAAATTACGCGCGACATCGTAAATTCATTCAATAACACCTACGGACAAAATGTTTTAATTGAGCCTTTCGCGAAAATTCCGGAAGAAAAATTTGCTCGCAGACTTCCTGGGATTGATGGAAACGCAAAAATGAGCAAATCGCTCGGCAACGGAATTTACCTCTCAGACGACGAAAAAACCCTTCGCGAAAAAGTTTTCAGCATGTTCACTGATCCGGGCCACATACATGTTGAAGATCCGGGGAAAGTTGAAGGAAATATGGTTTTCACGTATCTCGATATTTTTGCGAGAAAACCAGAGGAAATCGCGAAAGTTGCAGAGATGAAACAGCAGTACCAAGCGGGCGGTTTGGGCGATGTCGCCACGAAGAAATTCCTGTTTGAAGTGCTGAATAATTTACTGAAACCGATCCGCGAAAGGCGTGAAATGTTTTCGCAAAATCCAGAAAAAGTCATGGAGATTTTGGAGATTGGCTCAGAAAAGGCAAACGTGAAAGCAAATATAACGCTTCTGCGGGTAAAATCCGCGATTGGCATAAATTATTTCAAGGAAAAATAAAGTGAAAACGGTGGGCAAACAGATTGGAGTAAAATGGCGCGGCCGCTGATTTTTGGCAATGGCACGCTTGCGGTCGGTCTTGATAAATTTGGTTTTGTTAGAGATTTTTATTTCCCGTTTGGCGAAAATCATGTGTCAGAAAAAATTCCACCCTGGAAAATCGGAGTTTTTGTTGATGGGGAAATGAGTTGGCTCGACGGCGATTCTTGGGATGTGAAACTGAGATATCGAGAAAAATCGGGAGTTCCATATCCTTTTGGTAGAATATTCGCGAAAAATGCGGGGCTTGGACTTGCGCTTGAAATCGACGATTTTGTTGACAGTAGAAGCGATGTTTTTTCGCGAAACATCCATGTGATTAACCTTAAAAACTTTGAACGAGAACTAAAAGTTTTTGTGTATCAATCTTTTGCGATTTCAGAGGCGAAAGACGGACATGACACGGCGCAACTTTGGCCAAATGATTCCATAAAACGGAATTTATTTTACGACTATTCGCCAAAAAACGGCGACGCGATAATTCACTACAAAGGAAATCGTTTTTTTATGGTTTCCGGAAAAAACGCGACCTCTGGTGGCGGATTTGATGATTTTACGATTGGCGGATTTGATGACGTTCGCGAGGGCTCGTGGCGCGACGCGGAGGACGGGATTCTTGCGAAAAATCCGGCCGAGCGCATTATAACCGATTCCACAATTGGCTTTACTGTTCAGCTGAAGCCTTTTGATTCAAACAGGTTGCAGGTTTGCGTTACTTGCGGTGAAGATATTCAGCAAACTGCGCGCTCCATGTCTGAATTTCTGGACAACAAATCTAGTCAGCTTCAAACATTTAACGACTGGCGCAAATGGATTTCTCCCGCTGTAAATTTTTCTTCTGCGCGCGTACCAAAAGATTTTCGCGAAACATTTTTGCGCTCTGTTTTGATGGCAAAAATGCATATTGCAAAATCCGGCGCAGTGATTGCCGCTCTTGACACGGCGATGTTAAAAAACACTAGCGACGCTTACGTTGACTGTTGGCCTCGCGACGCAGCGAATGTTTTGCAGCCGTTTTTGCAGATCGGATTAGCTGACGACGCGAAGAATTTCCTTGATTTCGCGAAAAATATCATCACCGACAAAGGGTTTTTTTGGCAAATGTATAGAGCTGACGGAAACATTGGTCCGAATTCACACTCGTTTAATCGCGGAAAAAATGGCGAAATTCTTCTGCCGATCCAGACCGATGAGACCGCGTCAGTTCTGAATTTATGTGCGAATGTTTTGTTGGGCGAATTAAAAAAGAATCATCAAACTGACAAAATTCGCGAAAAATACTACGACGATTTCGCGAAGAAAATGGCGGATTTTCTGTGTGAATACATCAGCGAGGACGGTTTGCCGCTGCCGAGCTTTGAAGCATGGGAAGTGAAACTTGAAACTTCGGCATACACATCCGGCTTGACAATTCACGCGCTTGAAAAAATTTCATCCGTCGCGAAAAAGTTTGGTGATAATATCAACTATGAAAAATGGGGAATTGCAGCTCAAAAAATGAGAAAATCCTCAGAAAAATTCTGGAATGAAGAAAAAAAATACTATTTTAGAGGTTTTTACGCTGACGGATCATCCGACGACACAATTGACATTGCAAGTTTTCGCGGCGCAGAGCTTGGAAAATTAGCGAATTTACCTCTGGCTTACAATACTTTTTGCGAGCGTTTCGGCATAACGAATTCGCAGGTAAAATCTCCGCGTTTTGAGAACGACGATTATCATGGGTTTGAGAATCCGTGGTTTATCGCGAGTTTTTGGCTGTCCGAGAGCAGAATTTCAAGCCATGAGTTTTCCCGCAATGTTCTGAATTTCGCGAAAAATCACATTGAGCAAAGCAGAGCATTGAGCGAGCAAATTCAAAACGGCGGTGATCAACAAATCGATCCTTCACCTCTGGCGTGGAGCCACGGTGAGTTTTTGTCCGCGGTACTTAGTTTTGTAAAATCAAAAGATTAAACTCTGGCTTTTCGCGGTTGTTTAATTTTCGCGCGTTGGCCCTTCATGGCCATGTTTTTCGCGATTGTGCGGAGTTTGTCTGCACGCTCCGGTTGATCATTTCGGTCTAGCGCATCAGCTAAAATTACAATAGACTCAGGATTTGGTTCAAGACGAACAGCTTCTTCAAGCGCGTCAATCATTTTTTTGGTTTTTCCAGTAGCTTCCAAAACTTTCGCGTAAGCAATGTGCCGGCTCGCGACCTCTGATTCCATTTTGATCGATTGCTCAAAAGCCTGCTCAGCTTTATCCAATTTTCCCGCCTCGTAATAAATCAAACCGACGTTATGCAGCGAACTCGCCGACGGTTGCAATGACTGAGCGATTTCAAAACATTCAATCGCATCGTCGTATTGTTTCTGTTTCGCATAGAGCACGCCAAGGTGATTGTACGCCCGCGCGTCGCGCTCATTCACGCGCAAAATCGTCAAAAGAGCCTTCTCGGCTTGCAAATAACGCCTATTTTTGATTGAAACTTTTGAAATATCCCAAAGTCTATCGAGCTGTGTCGCGAATTTATTTGGCGCTGCTAACTCCTTAGAATCTGACGGTTTCCAGAAGAAAACCATCGCGCCGATCGCAAGAATAAGAATAATCCCTAACATCTCAAACAGTATAGCACATTTTCGCGAAAAATCACTGTTGTAAATTGATTGAAAGGTTTAGCAGTTGCGCCTTGACATTGGCATTTCGCAAAATATTTTCAGAGGTTTCTGCGAGAGTTTTCATGCTTTTCGCAAAATTTCTTCCTGGTTTGAGCATTAAAATCTTTGCGATATTTTCAATTAACTCTTGCGCATCTTCGCGGTTTTTGATTTTAGCTGAAGAAACTAGTTTTGCACCAGTTTCACCAATCAAAAACTCCTTCGCGATTGAAAAATTTCCTGATTTTTCGCGAAAATAATCTTCGTCAGACAAAAGCCTGGCCATTTCCGCCGGCAAATTTCCAGCTAAAAATCTCAACTGGACTTTTTTTACTTCAGGCACTTTGAGCGCCGACTTTTTCTCAATGAAATCATCATTAACAGGGGCAGGTAAGACTTCAATTTTCTGTGTTCTTGACAAAATTGTCGCTGGAATCTTGGCTGTATTGTGCGATGTTAAGATGAAATACAAATTTTTCGCTGGCTCTTCCAGGATTTTCAGGAGCGGCTGCCATGCGTTTTCAACAATTTTTTCCGCCTCATCAATAATCACTACAAGCGGTTTTTTGCGAATTGATTTTGCGAGATCGGAAATTTTTCGCGTATCGTCGGTGTTAATTGTCTTGGTTTTCTGATTTTTATGGAGCGATGGAGCTAAGACAAAAACCTCGTTTTTCGCAATTTCGCGCGCAAATTCCTTTGCGATCGTGCCGAGCCCAACGCCTTTTTGTCCGTTTAAAATGATTGCACCAACGGGGTTTTTCGCAAAAAGATCGAGCTGTTGTCTCGACTTTTGGTTGATCAGCAGTTTGCCGCTTGACATTATTCTCCTATTTTCGCAAAATCAAAATCTGGGTCGCGACTGAGAATTTCCGCGCGAAAATCATCAGGAATCGGCGCATGGAAGGTTTCGCGAACATTCTCTCTGTCTTTTGGAATTGTGATTTCAAGATTTTGCGCGTGCAAAAACATGCGCGAAGAAATCTTTTCATCAATTGTTTTCTTGGCATATTTTTTCACGAAAGACGCATTGTAAATCGGATCTCCTGTGATTGGCGCACCAATATAACTGAGGTGAACGCGGAGTTGATGCGTGCGGCCAGTGGTTGGTTTTAACTCAATCAAAGCGCCACCATCGCTAAATTTGTCAAGCACGCGGTATTCCGTTTGCGCGCTTTTGCCGTTCGCATCCACGCGAAAAGTGCTCGGCGCTTTTGGGTTGCGACCAATCGGAAGATCGATTTTTGCGTGATCAACTTTCG
>CAXYVX010000006.1:0-26217 GCA_964292495.1 uncultured Candidatus Saccharibacteria bacterium | reverse complement strand
TTCCACGCAAAATCTCTTGACGAGTGAGCTGTTACGCACTCTTTAAATGAATGGCTGCTTCTAAGCCAACATCCTCGCTGTTTAAGAAACTTCACCTTGTTTCCCACTTAGTGTATATTTAGGGACCTTAGACGATAGTCTGGACTGTTTTCCTTTCGAGCGCCGATCTTAGCACCGACGTTCTGACTGCCGCGATACCACACACAGTATTCGTAGTTTGTTAAGAGTGGGTAGGATTGCTCCCCCCAGCCCTTTACAGAGCTCTACCCCTGTGTGCTACCACGCGACGCTAGCCCTAAAGCTATTTCGCGGAGAACCAGCTATCTCCGAGTTCGATTGGCATTTCACCGCTAACCACAAGTCATCCAAGCACTTTGCAGCGTACTCTGGTTCGGACCTTCGCGTCATGTTACTGACGTTTCATCCTGCTCATGGTTAGGTCACCCGGTTTCGGGTCTAATCCATACAACTAAACGGGCTGTTAACCCTCGCTTTCACTTCGGCTGCGCCACTTGGCTTAACCTCGCTGTATAAATTAACTCGCTGGATCGTTCTACAAAAAGCACCCCGTCAGGGACGAATCCCCTCCGAGTCCTTGTAGGCACAAAATTTCAGGCTCTATTTCACTCCCCTCCCGGGGTTCTTTTCACCTTTCCATCACTGTACTAGTTCGCTATCGATCATATGTTATATTTAGCCTTAGGTGGTGGTCCACCTGGATTCAGACAGGGTTTCTCGTGCCCCGCCCTACTCGATAAAAAATATATAATGTCAGCATCATTTTCGCATACCTGGCTATCACAGTCTCTGGCGAAGCTTCCCAACTTCTTCTACTAACCATGCCGATTTTTTACATTACTCGCTCGTTTACCGTCGTCGATTTTTAAGTTTCGAACTCCCCGCGAAAATCGCGAAAAAGTTCAATCTGAACTTTCGCGAAAACGCGAAGTCCAAAACTCAAAAAATATTCAATATCACAACCCCCTACGATCATTAGCCGGTAAGCCATACTTATCAGAACTTCGCGGAAAACGTATTTTCCGGCGAAATTCCAATAAGAAATCATAAGGTTTGGGCTCTTCCAGTTTCGCTCGCCACTACTCCCGGAATCGTTATTTACTCTCTTTTCCTTGCGCTACTAAGATGTTTCAGTTCACGCAGTTCCCTTTCGCTAAGCCTATGTATTCAGCTTACGATGCTCGTGGCATGACCCACGGCGGGTTTCCCCATTCGGATATTCCCGGATCAAAGCTTATTGACAGCTCCCCGAGACTTTTCGCAGTCTTTCACGTCCTTCTTCGGTAACATATGTCAAGGCATCCGTTTTGTGCCCTTGAGTACCTTTTAATTTGCATTGACTGAATTGATAGTTGGATCTTTAACTTTCGCGAAACGAAAAAATTCGCGAAATAAATAATTCAACGCCGTCAATCCATCATTTTACAATTAAAACTTTGATTATCACTCTGTTTCATGTGATTCATCAAAACCTAATTTATTGATTAATTATTATCTTTGGTCTGTCAGAAGTCCTAAATATAAATATTCTTCTTCTGATTTCCCTCTGATGTCTATCATCTTACGATTGAACATAAATTGTTAAACTTCGTGCGTCTAAACACAGCACAATAAATCATAAGATAACTCACAATTTCTCGCTTCTCGCTGTGGTGGAGAGCACATCTAGATCTTCTTTTCGCGGAAGAAAAACCAATTTGCTCTCAACTTGTTAACATTCTAACAAACAAAATCATTACGCGCAAGCCTTTTTGCGTAGTAAAATACGCAACGCTTTTCTCTGGTAATTTTTACAGAATTGAATATTTCTGTAAAACCTTCTGCCAGAGGATCTTGCACAAAAATTTTGCGGTCAAAACAGATCATTCACAAACTATTTTATAGTTTATCACACGATTTTTTACGTGTCAACACTTTTTTTAACTTTATTTAGTTTTTCGCGAATTTTTAATTTTTTTATCCTTAGAAACAGTTTCTTCCGGGTTTTCGTTCTTCAATTTTTTTCGCGGAAAATACATTTTTACAATCAAAGATGCAATCACAACGGCAATAAAAGTAAAGATCAGAGATCCAATTATATCTAGCGGGTGGTGAACATTCGCCATCACTCGAGACGCGCCGATCAGAAGCGCAACAGATAATCCAGTAGCTCCAAACTCAATTGAAAACGGAATCATCGCAAATCCCAAAAGTGCACTTAATAGTGTGTGATCGCTCGGAAAACCGTTGTCGCGCGTGTGAGCGATCAGCGGGGTTAAGTGTGGATTTACCACAAACGGTCGCGGGTTATTGACCAAAGCACGTCCAATATTCGCGAAAATCAAAGCTAAAACCGCCGCAATCACTATCACCGCGACGTATTTTATCTTCATTTCTCGCGTTTTTAACCTGAAAAATAACACAGTTGCAAGCACAACTGGTATTATTATGAAATCATTTGCAATTATTTTTATTATTTCGTTTAACATTTGATTCGGTTTTGCCCTTTCTGGGTATAAAATAATATCTGGTGGAGAATAGGAGGCTCGAACTCCTGACTTCCTGCTTGCAAAGCAGACACTCTACCAACTGAGTTAATTCCCCATACGTGCCACAAATGTGAACACGTAAAAACATTTTATCAGACTTTTTAAATTTTGTGAAATTATCCGCGAATTATCGTTCCCGCCGACCCGCCGACGGCTTTGATTGCGTTATCAATAGAGGTGATTATTGCAATATTTTCCGGGCGGGCTTTCGCGAATTTCACAGCAGCTTGGACTTTTGGCAACATTGAACCCGGAGCGAACTGCCCTTCATTCGCAAATTTTTCAAGCTCTAAACTAGTTGTTTCGCGAATTGCGGTTTCGTTTGGCTGTTTGTAGTTGATGGTTACCGCATCCACCGCTGTTAAAACCAGGAAAATCGAGCTTTCCGTTAATTCTGCAAGTTTCTCAACGCCAAAATCTTTGTCAATAACTGCGTCAATTCCAGTCAAATCGCCGGATTTTTCGCGAATGACCGGAATTCCGCCGCCGCCCGCCGCAACGACCATCGCACCACTGTCAACCAGCCCTTTTATGACGCGTTTTTCAATGATATCGACCGGTTTCGGGGATGGCACCACGCGGCGCCAGCCACGGCCAGCATCCTCTTTAACCGCCCATTTTCGCGATTTTGCCAGATTTTTTGCCTCTTCTTCGCCGTAGAAAACGCCGATCGGCTTGCTTGGGTTCGCGAAAGCCGGATCGTCCGCCGAAACCTCTGTTTGCGTTATGATTGTGGCAACATCTTTGTTGATTTTGCGTCCGCGCAGCTCATCGCCAATAGCTTGTTGCAGCCAATATCCAATCTCTCCCTGACTCATTGCGCCATCAGTTTCAAGAGGCATGGCTGGAGTGTCCGGGCCGTCGCCAGCTTCCTGCGCCAAAAGAATCGCGCCAACTTGCGGTCCGTTTCCATGCCCGACCACCAAATCATGCCCTGCCGCGACTAAATCAACCAGCTTTTTCGCTGTTTCACGCGCAACAACTTTCTGCTCTTCAGCAGACGCCGAACCCTGCTTTTGTAGAGCATTCCCTCCGAGTGCAATTGTAATTCTTGCCATTTTCCCTCCCTTTTTATATTTATATATTATCATTATTTTAGCAGATTTCGCGAATTTATCCATCAAAAAAACCGCCGGTTTTGTCCGACGGTTTTACAAATGAAATGGTTCTAGCCGATCATTGTTGACCAGCCACCGCCCCAGATCATCCACCATATTGCGTAAAGCCCGACAACGAGAATTAGCGCGAAAACCAGCCATTCGCCGATGTTCGTAAACACTTTTTTCTCGTGCGCCTGTTTGCGCATGATGACATAAAACGGAGCGCCAATCAGATAAAGAATGGTCATCGTCAACAGATAATCAACTCCGCCCGCGTAAAGCAACCAACCTGCGTAAAGCGTTGCCAAAGCTCCAAGAATAAATCCGCCGATCGTTCGATTCTTTTTATTCACAACATTTTCTTTTAGCATGAAAGCTGCGACCAAGAAATATGGCACCAAAATCATTGACGAACACAAAGCAAACATCAAGTTGTATGGCTGAGCGCTGAACAGATAAATTAAGAAGAAAATCTGGATCATTGCGCTTGTAATCAACAGAGATGCAATTGGCACTCCGCGCTTGTTAGTTTTCGCGAAAAGTTTTGGAAATGCACCGTTTTTCGCTGCTTCATATGGAATTTCCATCGGGAACAATGTCCACGCGATCCACGCACCAATCACCGAAATGATCACGCCAGCGCTGACAATCCAGCCCCATCCGCCCATGATTTTATCAAGGATTTGAGCCATTGCAACACCGTTATTTGGGTTAATTCCAGCAACTTGCGCGCTGTGCATCACGCCGAGCGATAAAACAGTCGCCAATACGTAAATCGCGAGAACTGTCAAAAATCCGATCACCGTTGCGGCGCCGGCGCTTTTTCGCGATTTCGCCTGTCCAGAGAAAACGCTCGCGCCTTCAATTCCGATAAAAACAAAGACTAATGCCAGCATCGTTCCCTGAACCTGGCTCATCAGAGAACCAAAATCCAACTGACCGCCGTCTTTTAGCCCGGTCCAGAAATCTGCGTTAAATACGTTAAATTTGAACGCCAAAGCTGCTGCGACCAAGAAAATGAATAGCGGGATCAATTTCGCGATCGTTGTGATAACGTTCATGAAACCAGCCGATTTGAGGCCTCGAGAAACCAAAAACGTTATCAACCACAAGAAAACGCTTGCGCCGAGAACCGTCCAAACCGTGAAACTCCCGTCCGCTCCGACAAACATTCCGTTATGCAGGAAATAGTCCAAGCTCGCGAAAATCACAGTTCCGTATGCAACATTTCCGATCCAAGCACTAATCCAGTATCCCCACGCGCTGTTAAAGCCCATGTATTTACCAAATCCAGCCTGCGCGTAGGAATAAACACCTGCGTCAAGATCTGGGCGCTTTTTGTTTAACACGTAAAAACAAAGCACGAGCAACAAAAAGCCGAGCCCTGCAACACCCCAGCCAAGCAAAATCGCGACCGTGCTTGTTGGGTGCGAAGCGTCCTTGCCAACCACCGAAGTGATAAGATTAAACACCCCCGAACCAATAATTCCCCCGATAACCAAAGCAAGCAAAGACCAAAATCCGAGATTCGCCTTTCCCTGTTCGTCGGAGGACTTGTTTTTAGCTCTCTTAACTACATGAGAACCAGTATGTTTTGCGACAGAATGCCCTGTCATTTTCCCTCTCTTTCTTTTCGCGAATTTCCGCTGTTTTCGCGAAATTTACATTACTCTTTCATCATATATTTTTTATTCAAAAAGCGCAAGCATTTTCGCGAAATTTTGCGAAAAAATAAAAACGAACAAATAATTTGTTCGTTTTTTACTCTGATACGCGCGGAATTACAACGTCAGCGCCATCACAGCTTTAATTGTATGCATGCGATTTTCCGCCAAATCAAACACTCGCGAATGCGGCCCGCGGAACACGTCGTCGGAAACTTCCATCGCATCCAGGCCATATTTTTCCTTGATTGCCGCGCCGGTCGTGGTGTTGGTGTCGTGAAAACTCGGCAAACAATGGAGGAAAATCACGTCCGGATTATGTGTCGCTTCAATGACTTTTTTGTTCACCTGATACGGCGTCAAAAGTTTGATCCGCTCATCCCATTTTTCTTCCTCGCCCATGGAAACCCAAACATCGGTGTAAACCACGTCCGCACCGTCCATTTCTTTCCCTGTTGGGTCGTTCGCGAAATTGATTTTTGCGCCGCTGATTTTCGCGAAATCGCGCGCTTCTTTGATCAAATCTTCGCTCGGTCGCAGACTTTCTGGGCTGACAATAGTGAAGTCCATGCCGACTTTAGCGGCGCTGATCATCTGGGAAATAGCAGTGTTGTTTCGACCGTCGCCAACATAAACCCATTTTAGGTGGTTCAATGGTTTCGCGAAATTTTCCTCAGCCGTCATAAAATCCGCTAAAATTTGCGTCGGGTGGAAAAAGTCCGTCAATCCATTCCACACCGGCACACCGGCATGTTTTGCAAGCATTTCCACGTCGCTTTGCTTGAATCCGCGAAATTCAATTCCGTCAAAAAACCGCCCCAAAACTTTTCCGGTGTCTTCGATTGATTCACCGGTGCCCATGTGCGACCCGCTCGGACCGACGTATTGCGAATGCATGCCCAGATCCGCCGCCGCAACTTCAAACGCGCTGCGCGTGCGTGTTGAATCTTTCGCGAACAGCAAAACAATCGATTTTCCGCTCAAAGTTTTGTGCGGAATTCCAGCCATTTTCATCTGTTTGTAATCGCGAGCTGTCGTGATCAAAGTTTCAATCTCTTCTTTTGTATAATCTTCAAGCGTCAGCAAGCTGCGCCCTCTTAAATTTACACCCATTTTCCATCCTTTCTATTTATTTTCGCGAAAAATACGCGCCGCCGCGCGCAATAATTCCGCGATTTTTTACACGTCTTCGCGCCAAATCGGCATGCTCATACAGCGTGGACCGCCGCGACCGCGACCGAGCTCCGCGCCGCTAATCTCAATCACCTCAACACCAGCTCTTCTGAGCGCGGCATTTGAAACGTAATTTCGGTCATAGGTAACCACAACACCTGGCGCAATCGTCAAAGTGTTGCTGCCGTCGTTCCACTGTTCGCGTTCAGCGGCGATTTGGTCGCCATCACCGGTCGGAATAAGAACAACATCGTCGCGACCAAGAATTTCGCGCAAAACATCAAGTAAATTAGAACGCCTTTCAATATTGATTTTCCCGTTTTCACGCATCGTCAAGATGTAAATATTCATTTTGCCCATATTGTCCATAATTTCCGGGAAAACCGTGAATTTATTTACATCAACCATTGTCATCACCGTGTCAAGGTGCATAAGCGCGTGGCTTTTCGGGATTTCAAGCGCAACAACGCGCTTAAATTCGCCAGCCTTCAAGAGGCGCTCGGCGAGTTTTTCAATCGCGCCGGCGCTTGAACGCTGAGACAAACCAACAGCGACAGTGTCTTTGGTCCAAACCTGTTCGTCGCCACCTTCCATGTTCCATCGTTCGCTGCGATCGTACCAAACCGGTACATCTTTGCCCGCAAACAGCGGATTGTAGCGAATAATATATTCCATAAAAAGCGAATCGCGTTTGCGCGCGCCGAAAGTCATGTGGTTGATCGTCAAGCCAGAACCCATTGCCGCGGTGTAATCTCGCGAAAAATACAAGTTCGGCATCGGATATAAATAAAACGGCGAGCGGTTTTCGCGAACAATTGCTTCCAAATTATCATTTTCCTCACTAACAACAATCTCATCTTTTCGCACTCCCGCCATAACTTTTCTGACCATCGTCTGCGGATCCATCGCCATTAAGTATTTTTTCAGCGCGTAAGAAATTTTCCTATCGCTCATTTTGCTTTCGCGCAAAAGCTGATCAACAAATTTCTGACGAACTTTCTCACCTGTCAGAGCGCCAGCGGCTAGTTGGTCATAATACAGGACTTCCGCACCGCGGTCCCGCAAAATTTTCGCGAAAACATCGTGCTCTTCCTGTGCAACTTTCAGATATGGGATGTCGTCAAACAGCAATCCGGTCATTGTGTCAGGGGTGATATTCTCCAACTCAGCGCCCGGGCGGTGTAAAATCACGCGCCGAAGCTTCCCTATTTCACTTTTTACATTTATTGGTTTTTCGTTCATTTTCCCTCCCTTTTTATTTTAAGAAATCACATCCTGCGACTTCTTTCCATAACCACGTTAGCATTTTCGCAAAATAATAGCAATGGCTATTTTTTCCGCAAACCAGTCAGACAAAAAACAAATACATCCGCGAATATCAAGGTTAGGTAATGTCTCGATTATTATCTCCCTTCACGGAACTTATTTGATTAAATTTTCCTTTGCAAATTCGCGAATCATATCAAAACAATTAAAACCCGGGGCTAAAATTTCAGCGCGCGTCATCCATTTTACACCTTCACTTTCACTCTCTTGCGCAGTGGTCTTTTCGCGATCGTCCGCATCAAAAACATAGACAAAATCAACACGTATATGCGAAGGGCCTTCCTTTGGTGTCTCAGGAATAATTTCATACATCACCGCATATGGATCCGGCAATTGTTGATCAGCGATCTGTTTTGTATGTAAATCATTCAAGAAATCCACCCTGAGTTTTGCGCGAACACCAGTTTCCTCTAAAATTTCGCGAAAAGCACCTTGTTCTGGTGTTTCTTTTGGCTCAATATGTCCACCAGGACTTGCCCATATTCCCAATTTTTTCATATAAAACTGTTTCTCGAACATCAAGTATTATCGTTCCATCACACCCTACAATCTCAATTACTTGCACTTTTCGTATAACCAAAAAACCGTCCGCTTTCGCGAACGATTTTCCGTTTTACAATTTAATAGTGCATGCCAGTTCCATCAGTTAAGTACATCTTTAGGTGAATTCTCACATTTATTTTGTCTGGCGAATTCAACTCAGACAAAGTGTCAACCTGACTATGAACGCTGAATAAATTCAGTTTCCATGTCTCATACTCCCTAGAAAGGAGGTAATCCATCCGCACGTTCTCGTACGGATACCTTGTTACGACTTAACCCCAATCACCAAGCTCACCTTAGGCCGAAATAAATTCGGACGTCGGGTGCTCCTGACTTTCATGGTTTGACGGGCGGTGTGTACAAGACCCGGGAACGTATTCACCGCAGCGTGCTGATCTGCGATTACTAGCGATTCCGACTTCAAAGAGGCGAGTTTCAGCCTCTTATCCGAACTGGGACCGGCTTTGTTGGGATTTGCTCCACATTGCTGTTTCGCTGCCCGTTGTACCGGCCATTGTAGCGCGTTTCTAGCCCAGGACGTAAGGGAAATACTGACCTGACATCATCCCCTCCTTCCTCCTCCTTGCAGAGGCAGTTTCGTGTGAAAAATACAACACACGACAAGGGTTGCGCTCGTTGATGGACTTAACCAAACATCTCACGACACGAGCTGACGACGGCCATGCATCACCTGTCACAGGGTTCCAAAAAGCACAAACTACTTTCGTAGAATTTCCCTGGATGTCAAGCCCTGGTAAGGTTCTTCGTTTATCATCGAATTAAAGAACACGATCCACCGCTTGTGCGGGTCCCCGTCAATTCCTTTATGTTTTAGCCTTGCGGCCGTACTCCACAGGCGGAATGTTTAACGCGTTAGCTTTATTACCGAAGGGGTCGATACCTCCGACAATTAACATTCATCGTTTACGGCGTGGACTACCCGGGTATCTAATCCGGTTCGCTCCCCACGCTTTCGTGCCTCAGCGTCAGATGTATGCCAGTTACCTGCCTACGCCGTTGGTGTTCTTTCTAATATCTACGCATTTCACTGCTACACTAGAAATTCCAGTAACCTCTCATACTCTCGAGCCCGTCAGTTCGCGAAATAGTTTACCGGTTGAGCCGATAAATTTCATTTCACGCTTAACGAGCCGCCTACGCAACTCTTTACGCCCAGTCACTCCGGATAACGCTTGGGACCTACGTATGACCGCGGCTGCTGGCACGTAGTTAGCCGTCCCTTATTCATATGTTACCGTCATATTCTTCTCATATAAAAGCAGTTTACGACCCGAAGGCCTTCATCCTGCACGCGGCATTGCTCCGTCAGGGTTTCCCCCATTGCGGAATATTCCTCACTGCTGCCTCCCGTAGGAGTTTGGACCGTGTCTCAGTTCCAATCTGACTGATCATCCTCTCAGACCAGTTAACCATCGTCGACTTGGTGAGCCTTTACCTCACCAACTATCTAATAGTACGCGGGCTCTTCCCAGAGCGTTAAAACTTTAATCCGAAGACCGTATGCGGTATTAGCACACCTTTCGGTGCGTTATCCCTCACTTTGGGGTAGATTCCCACGCGTTACTCAGCCGTCCGCCGCTCGCCGCCCGTCCGAAGACTGCGCTGCCGCTCGACTTGCATGTGTTAGGCATGCCGCCAGCGTTCATCCTGAGCCAGGATCAAACTCTCTATAAAAACGAAACTTTTCGCGAAGCGATAGTTTTTCGTTTTCTCCGCCAAGAACTAAGTTCTCGCGAATCGTGTTTGTTATCTCTAACATAAAAGATGTACATTTCTCTCTATCGCAAACTGAATAAGAATCTGCGAAGATTGAAGTGCTGACGAAATTGACTTGCACTATCAAATTGTAAATCTACACTGATTTGAATTATAACGCACCAGCAGTATCTCTTTCACGTCCGTCAAGGCGATTCAGAGACTTTCTAAATACTCTCGCATCAAGTTGTTCCTAGTTTACACAAATTTTTGCGCGCGGTCAACACTTTTTTGCATAAAAATCAGATAAATTCGTTGTAGTTTTTGCATCGCACTAAATTTTCGCGAAATTTAGACAAATAAAAAAGGTGCCTCGTAATTCATTTTACAGTATAAAATTTTACAAAACGCCGTGATATAAACTGGTTTTTAGAACATTATTATTGAAACCGCAAATCCGATCAAAACTCCAACAATTCCGCCAACAATCACCTCCACAGGTAAGTGTCCGCGCGAAAAATACGGTTTTTTCAGGTGCGGCAAGCGTTTGCCCATATTCGTTTCTTCGCGAATTTCGCGATTGTATTGATCAATTATTTTTCTCAGAACAAGCCCCTGTTCACCAACAGCGCGGCGAACATGTGTTGCGTCATATATAATAACCAGCGTCGTTGCGGCAGCAATCGCAAACACCGCACTGCCCCATCCGTCATGAAACCCAATAACAGTCGTCAGCGCCACCATGCTCGCGGTGTGAGTGCTTGGCATGTGCCCGCTTTTGAAAAATTCCCGCCAATTCATTTTTTTATTTTTCGCGAAATCAATCAAAATTTTCGCGAACTGGCCGCCAGCATATGCGAAACCAAGTGCCAATAAGTATGGGGATAATATCCCTGAAAAATTCCAATCCATATAAAAATTATATCATAAACTCTTTATGAATCGGAATTTTTTAGCCAATCGACAGAAATTGTTCCTTGACTCATTAGAAAATCATTTGTTCGCGAAAATTGCCTGCTGCCAAAAAATCCTCTACGCGCGCTCAACGGAGACGGATGAGCAGATTCCAGAACTAAAATTCTATCGTTTTTCGCGAAAATTGGCGCAAATGAACGCGCATTATTCCCCCAGAGAATAACGACAAGTGGATGATTTTCAGGAAAAGTTTCTCTGACAAATTCCTCGAAAAGTTCCGGATATTTTTTATGAATTTTCACAAAAATCTCATCGCGATTTGCAATAATTTTAACAGCCGTCTCCGTAATTTCTTCCCAACCCTTATTCAAATGAGAATTAGGTTCACCGGCACGGACTGTTAAAACTTTATTTAACAGACAAACATTTTGGTCTTTCCAAGATTCTAAGCGGTTGGTTTTAACGAAAAGTCGCGTTGTGAAATCAGCCAGATTCATCTCTTTTATTTTCGCGAAATTTGAATTTTTCGCGAAATCTTCTCCGTAAAACAAACGTGGATTTTCAAGAATATCATCGTAAAGCTCATGTGAAATATTTTTAAGGCTTTGCGGAATTTTTGCAAAATGCCGCGAAACGGAAAAAGCTAAACCGTTCGCTGCGCCAACAGTTGGATACGGATCCTGACCAACAATTAACACTTTTATATCTGTTAAATTTCGCGAAAAGGCACGAAAGATGTTTTCTGGTGCCGGCAAAATTTGATGACCAGACGCGATTTCAGCGCGCAAAAATTCACCCATCTTCGCGATTTTCGCATCAATTTCCGGGTCAATTTCGCGAAACGCAGCCGCCCAGTCCGCCGTCATTAAATCATCAATTTTCTTCATGAAAACAGTATAGCATTTCGCTTTGAGGACTTGCGCTAGAATTTCCTTTTAAGCGCTTAAAAAGCAAAAAGCCCGAACAACTTCCTGTCCGAGCTTTACTATTTTCACAGATTAGTCTTCACTTTTTTCGGTTTCAAGAACCAAACCAACGCTTGCAACCGTGTCTCCCGCGTTTAGTTTCATGATGCGCACGCCCTGTGTTGCGCGGCCAAGAACTGGAATGTCTTTGGCTGCCACACGAATCGTGATGCCGCCAGTGGAAATTGCGATGATTTCCGCCACATCTGGCGCGATTTCGCGAACCTCTGCAATGTTGCCAGTTTTCGCGCTCACAACAGCTGCTTTGATGCCGACACCGCCGCGTTTATGGCTCGGGAAATTCGCGATTTTAGTCATTTTTCCATATCCGTTCTCCGCCATCACCAGCAGATTTCGCGATTCATCAGCAATATCCATGCCGACAACTTTGTCGCCTGGACGCAGACGAATTCCACGAACACCGCGCGCGCTACGGCCCATTGGGCGCGTATCTTTTTCGCTGAAACGAATAGCTTGCCCAAACATCGTTGAGATAACCACGTCATCTTCACCTATGGATTTGCGAACCCAGCGTAATTCGTCACCCTCATCAAGTTTAATCGCGATCAAACCGTTTGCGCGAACATTTGCATATTCTTTGATTGCGGTTTTTTTGATTGTGCCATTAACAGTAGTCATGAACAAATATCCTTCATCTCCGTCATCTTTCGCGGAAATAATCATGCTAGTAACCTTCTCTTCTGGTTGTAAATTCAATAGGTTAACAGCGGCAGTTCCCTTGGCTTGCAGGCTCGCTTGTGGCACTTCGTAAGTCTTCAAGCGGAACATTCTACCCTTGTTAGTGAAGAAATTAATCGTGTCGTGCGTGCTTGCGGTGATCATCTGATCAACAACATCATTTTCTTTTGTTGTGACGCCTTTTCTGCCCTTACCGCCACGGTTTTGACGCTTGTAGTCGGACATCAAAGTTCGCTTGATATAATTATCAGCTGTCATCAAAATTACAACATCTTCCTCTGGAATTAAGTCTTGTTCCTCAAATTTTCCGAGTTCGTGGTTGATGATTTTAGAACGGCGATCATCGCCATATTTTTCCTTCATCTCCAAAAGCTCATTCTTGATAATCTTGAAGATCTCATTTTCATCCGCAAGAATCGCTTCAAGCTCTGCGATCAATTTATGGAGCTCAGCCAGCTCATCCTCAATAGCTTGGCGCTCCAAACCAGTGAGTTTTCTGAGCTGCATCGCGAGGATTGCCTGTGATTGAATCTCCGAAAGTTTGAATTTCGCGATCAAATTTTTCTGCGCTTCGTCATAAGTTTTACTTTCGCGAATAGTTTTAATCACCTCATCAATATTATCCAACGCGATTTTCAAGCCTTCAAGAATGTGTGCGCGCGCCTTTGCTTTCGCGAGCTCAAACTCAGTGCGGCGGCGAACAACTATCTGTCGGTGCGCGACGAATTCATGAAGAATTTCGCGAAGTCCAAGCACGCGCGGCTGAATTCCGCCATCCACAAGCGCGAGCATATTATAGTGGAACGAGCTCTGCAACGGCGTGAGTTTATAAAGCTGGTTCATGATTTTCTTCGGGAAAGCGTCTTTTTTCAAGTCAACCACAAAACGGACTTTGCCGCGCGCGGTTTCATCGCGAACATCGGCAATACCGACGATTTTTTTATCCTTTACAAGATCAGCGATTTTCTCTTTCAACGTTTCCTTGCTCAAACCATATGGTAACTCAGTGTAAATGATATGCTGGCGGCCTTTTTTATCCTCCTCAACACCGCCCACAGCGCGAATAACAACAGATCCGCGCCCAGTTTCGTAGGCCTGGCGCATTGGAGCGCCACCATAAACTTCGGCTCCTGTTGGAAAATCCGGACCTTTGACAAACTTCATCAGATCAGCGACGGTCGCTTCTGGATTGTCAATCAAATGAATCGTGCCGTCAACAAGTTCGCTCAAGTTGTGAGTAGGGATTGACGTTGCCATACCGACCGCGATTCCAATTCCGCCGTTCAACAACAAGTTCGGAAGTTTCGCTGGCAAAACTGTAGGTTCTTGTTCGCTGCCGTCGTAGTTATCGCGAAAATCAACCGTGTTTTTCTCAATATCAACAAGCATTTCGTTTCCAACCTTTGCGAGCCGCGCCTCAGTGTAGCGGTAGGCTGCTGGCGGATCTCCATCTGGCGAACCGAAGTTTCCCTGGCCCTCCACAAGCGTGTAGCGCATGTTCCAGTCCTGCGCGAGGCGAACCATCGCGTCGTAAATAGAGCTGTCGCCGTGCGGGTGATATTTTCCCATCACATCTCCAACGATTTTCGCGGATTTTACGGTTTTGCCGCCAGGACGGATGCCGTTTTCACCCATTGTGTAAAGAATTCGTCGATGAACCGGCTTCATTCCATCACGAACATCCGGCAATGCGCGGTCAATAATAACAGACATGGAATATCGCAGATAATTGTCTTCCATCACATCTTCAACCGTGCGGAGCTCCACGATTCGCGAATGGTTTTGATCGCGAACAACCACAGTTTCACCGCTGACCGGCTCATCTGCAACCGCCTCATTCATGCCGGCAGTTTCCACACCTTCGTCATCATAAAGTTGCTCATCCTGCGAATCAAGGATTTCTTCATTTTCGCGAAAATCTTTTTCGTCTGCCATAATTATTTTTCTCCTTTCAATTCATCCCTATTTTTCGCGAAATTTCGCGAAGATTCATTTTTTCGCGAAATATTAAACATCGAGATCCTCCAGTTTCACATCTTTCGCGCGCGTCTGAATAAACGTTTTGCGCGGATCAACTTGGTCGCCCATAAGCTTTGTGAAGATCGCATCAGCCTTCTCGGCGTCGCTAACTTTCACCTGAACCAACACGCGATTCGCTGGATCCATGGTTGTTTCCCAGAGCTGAGTCGCGTCCATTTCACCAAGACCCTTGTAGCGCTGCTGAGAAGTATAACCAGCCTGGCGGAAAAGTTCTTGTTCTGGGTCAATTTTTACACCAGAGGCTTTACGTTCAGCCACGCGTTTCGCGAGGAGCTCATCCAGCGCAGTCTCATCATAAACATATTCAACTTTTTTCTGCTTGCCGATTCCGTTGCCTTTAATCAATCCAAACAGAGGCGGTTTCGCGAGATAAATGTGCCCTTCTTCAACAACCGGTCGCATATAGCGGAAGAAAAACGTCATGAGAAGCGTCGCAATGTGCGATCCGTCAACATCGGCATCGGTCATGATAATCACACGGTTATAGCGCAGACCGTTTATGTCAAACGCGTCGCCAATGCCAACACCCATCCCTTTAATCAGAGATACAATTTCTTTGTTCGCAAACATTTTATCAAGACGCGCGCGCTCAGTGTTGAGCACTTTTCCTCGCAGGGGCAAGATCGCCTGAGTTTTGCTGTCTCGTCCAGATTTCGCTGATCCGCCTGCTGAATCACCCTCAACCAAGTAAAGTTCAGATTCTTCCATGTTTTTACTACTGTTATCAGCAAGTTTTGAAGGTAAATTCAAGCCGTCAAAAGCGCCTTTTCTAAGAACATTATCCTTCGCAGCGCGGGCTGCACGTCGTGCGCGAGCTGCAAGAACTGCTTTCCCAATAATTCCCTTCGCAGTCGCAGGATTCTCTTCAAGAAACATCGCGAAACTTTCACTAAGAACTTTATCCACATATCCGCGAACTTCCGGATTTCCAAGCTTGTTTTTAGTCTGTCCCTCAAACTGCGGGTCTGGCAAGCCAACCAAGATAACGGCGGTCTGGCCTTCGCGAATATCTTCTTTTGTAAGATTTTCCTCTTTTTCTTTCAAGAGATTGTTGTCGCGAGCGTATTTGTTAACCACGCGCGTCATGGCGGTCGTGAAACCTGTTAAATGGGTTCCGCCTTCCGGGTTGTAGACATTGTTCGCGAACGGCAATGTGTTTTCAGTAAAACTATCATTATATTGTATGGCAATTTCCACCGTCGCGTCTTCTATATTTTTATCCACATAAAAGATCTCACCGATAGTATCTTTGCCGAAATTAAGGTGTTTGACATACGATTTAATTCCGCCGTCAAAATAAAATTCATAACGGAACGGATTTTTCTCATTGGATTGATCCTTTTCATTTTCGCGAAAATCAATAATCTTCATTCGGATCCCCTTCGTGAGATACGCCTGATGGCGCGCGTAATCCATCACCCATTTTCGCGAAAACGTCGTGAAATCTTTGAAAATCTTCGTGTCAGGATAGAAAGTGATGCGCGTACCTGTGGGGAAATTAGCCTTACCTTTTTTCGCGAAAGGAACAGTGACTTTTCCTTCGCTGAACTCAATGCTATACAGATCGCCTTTATGGGAAACTTCACCGATAAATCTGGTTGACAAAGCGTTAACAACAGATGAACCAACACCGTGAAGACCGGATGAAACTTTATATCCGCCGCCGCCGAATTTACCACCGGCGTGAAGAACGGTCAAAACTGTTTCAAGTCCGGACTGGCCGGTTTTTGAAACGATGTCAACAGGGATGCCGCGACCATCATCAGTGACGCGAATACCGCCATCAGCCAACATCTCGATTTTAACTGTTTTCGCGAAACCTGCGATCGCTTCATCGATCGAGTTATCAGCAATCTCTTTAATCAAGTGATGAACGCCATCATATCCAGTTGAACCGATGTACATACCCGGTCGTTTTCGAACCGGCTCCAAACCTTCGAGCACCTGAATTTGAGATGCGTCATAATCCTTAGCTTCTGCCATTTATTTCCTCCATTTATCCCTGTTATTTCGCGAATTTTTTATTTTCGCAAAGACAAAATTCTTAATCATTATAGCTTTTTACTGAGTTTTGCGCAAGTCTTATTTGTTTTAACATATTTCAAAAAAGTCTTAATGTCGCAAAATATTTTTAATAGTTGTTTTGATATTTGAATAATTCTCAAATATTTGGGTTTATGCTAAAATAACAACATGTTTAGAAAATTGGTTGTAAACCTCACATATAGCCCTTCATCAATCGAGCAACTTGGTGCATATTCGTCAAGATTAAAACGCGAACAAGTTTTGCGTGAAACTGGGCTGATTTTTCTCGGATTTTCAGCATTCGCAATTGGTTTCGCCACCTTCTCCGCTCCGACAAATAGCGGTGCACCAGATACGAGCAAAGTTGAAGAATTTGTATCCATGTTTTCGCGAGATTTACCAAATATATCAATAAAAATAAGTTTAATAATTTTCACAACTTTATTGGCAATATCGTTGTTATTATATCTACGTTCTCATCTGTTATATAAAGAAATTCGCGAAATAAGAAGAGGATTTAATTCCGGAGCAATTGAAACCAGCACTTCTGAAAAAAAATTAAGTAAACTAAATTTCGCGAATATTATGAATATGGTCCGAAAAAACCTTTCTGTTTTCTGGCGCATTTTTTCCAGATTTTCACATTTCAAACCAGTGGAAATTATGTTTAGCTTTTTTGCAAACATTATCGCTCGCCCATTGTCAATGTTGATTGGCGGGATTTTCGCAGCAATATTCACAACTGTAATGTTTTTATCTGCGAAATATTACGGATTTCAACTTTCAGGATCTGAATGGATTGCCGGATTTATTCTTGGCTGGGTTTTTGGAAATTTTGGCGACTGGATTAGTGAAGGTTTCGCGAAACATCCAGACGATTTATAAAACTCAATCAATCAGAACACTAACGCAAACTAATTGAGATTTCATTTTCATCTGAATCAAAATTGCCGCGATTGATTTGGCCTGTTTTTACAGGTTGTTTATTCGTTAAAACACCGTCAATGCTGCGGGCGGATTTGTTTTTATCACTCACACTATTTACAGAAACTGGCTCAACTTGGCCATTTATCGGCTTGAATATCGAGTCTCCTGCGCCAGAAACAGCTGTTTTATCTCTGTTGACTTGAGTAGAATTTTCCGATGGTTTTTGAGTATTCTGTTTTGATTTCAATGTCAAACCACCAGAAGATTCGCGGACATCATTGCTTTTTCGCTTCTGCAGCCAAGAATCGAGAAAATCCCTTTTATCAGGTTCGCTTGAGACATGAGTTGAAGTTTGCTTTGACCCGAAACCTGGCGTCGAGCTGGCGCGCATGGCTTCAAGACGTTGCTGTTTATCTTTTTCCTGTGCAATCTGAACGCTGTTTAACCTCTCGTGGATAGTTTTCTCAACCTGAGCTCGCGGCCGCCCATATTTTGCCGCGCTCAGTTTTCTTAAAGCATCTGCAAGCTGTTGATTTGGATGCCCCATGGGTGGAATCATCCACAATGAGAAAGCCTGCGACTGCATCCCATTAACCAATATTTTCGCGACAGCGTTGTGGTTTGGAACATTTTGCAGATCTTCGCTGTCAAATACAGGCTGGAACATTTTTACAACCCGCTCAGCGTCCTCAAAGCCCACGCGACCAATAATGAACGAACCGGCGTTACCAATAATTGCATCGCGAATTTTATCCGTCAGCTGGGTCATAAACTGGTTTGCCACAATCAGAGATAAGCGATATTTTCGAGCCTCAGAAAGGATCGATTCAAATGAATCTGTAGCGAAGTTCTGGAACTCATCAACAAAAAGAGTGAAATCCTGCCGCTGGTCTTCAGGTATATTCGCACGAGACATCGCAGCCGCCTGGAATTTCATCACGAAAACCATACCAAGTAATTTTGATGGCAATTCACCCAATTTACCCTTTGAGAGATTCACCAGGAGAATTTTGTGATTATCCATAATATCGCGAAAATCAATAGAGCTGTGAATCTGCCCAAGAATATTACTCATCATCGCATTTTCAAAACTCGCCCATTTACTGACAACCCAACTCGTCACCTCCCCTGCATCATTGCTGCGCTGAGCATTCGGCCACTCTTTTGTCCAAAAATCCAACGCTCGCTGATTTGTTAGGTATTTTATTTTACTTTTCGCGAATTCAGCATCAACCAGCACCTTTGGAATATCCATAAATGTTCCACCGGCTGGGTCAGCCATCAGAAGAAGCGCGGCATTTCGTACAATATTTTCCATGCGTGGACCCACAATTCCCTGGTGTTGTGGATCATACAATGAATAAAGCATGCCCATCGTTTCGGCAATTATATAATCTTTTGTTCGCTCAGGATCTGGATCGCTTGGATCAATCTCAAATAAGTTCAACCCCATCGGATTTGCCATGTCTGATGGATCAAAATACACAACATCTTCAACTCGCTCTTTCGGAACCATAGCCAGCAAACTTTCCGCGGAATCACCGTGCGGATCAACAAAAGCCAAGCCTTCTCCGTTGAGCATATTTTGGAGCGCAAGGTTTTCAAGAAGAACAGATTTACCCATACCAGTCTTACCCATGATGTAAATATGACGACGACGATCATCAATACTGAGCCGAATCGGCTTTTTAACTCCGCGAAAAACGTTGTACCCAAGGAAAAGACCGTCATCCATTCTCGCGCTCGGACCATCAGCCTGCTTAAAACCTTGCCTTTCAACTGCGCTTGAAGGGATATTGTTTTGATCTGGCAAATGGAAAATAGTTGCAAGCTCTATTGTGTTTAAAATATTTTGCTTGATTTCTGGTGGGAAAAATCTAAAAATGTAACTCGTTGTAAAATTCTCAATATTTTGAGCGGGTGTAAATTTAAAACCGTTCTTTGTCGGTGAATCAAACAACGCAAATGCGGCAACAACATTGCCAAGTAAAGCCTGAGATCTCACGGCCGTTGGAGAACTAACCACAACGCGGACCAATGTTTCATAACCAGAATAACGCATTTTTTCGTCCATAGCGTCAATCTTCTCTTTATCCGCACCACTCAACGATTTATCAGTACTTGCACCATTTGTATCCTTTGGCTTATCACTAGTTGAAGGTGGTTTCCATAAAGCCTCCAGAATTTGCGCGAAATAACTAAGATCAATCCCATTCCCAGAAGATAGTTTTCCACTTGAAGCACCTTTTCTCCCCTCGGTAATCATTTTTATTCTCTGTTGGAGTTTTTTCTGCCAACCATCATCAGCTGGGCGAATTAAAATCTGCACGCCAATTCCGTCATCCCGATTAACAGAACTCATAGCGTTCAAAAGCGCTCGCGAAGCGTCTCGCTTGCTCTCTTGATATGTCGCGATCGGAAATGAATATTCTTTTTTAAGGGTGAACTCCCCGCCAACTGTTCCTGAAATTTTTCCACTCTGGTTAAATAAATTTATCTCTTCAACCTCTTCAAGGCGCGACGCTGGATACGCTGCAATCACCGCCTGTTTTACAGTCTCCAACAACGCGACAGGAACAACCACATAATATCTGACATACCCATCGTGAGCTATAATTTCAAAACTGAGATGGCGCTGACCATAAAATCGCGATTTAAATCCTTTCGTCGCTGTTGAACTGATGATATTATACATGGTTTGAGCTTGACTAATCACTTCATCGGAGACATCCCTCTGGTCGCGCGAATCCGATTTAATATCTTCAGACGGTGGCGGCAAATGAATCAGAACTGGAACCATTTTCAGCCCGCGCTCAAAATTCTTTTGTTCGCGCTGAATTCTTCGCGAATTTAAATAAACAACAGAAATTACAACACCTGCCACGACCAAAATAAGAAAGAATATCAATAGAATTTCCATAATTTTAAACCTTTAATCTTCGGGTGCCTTTCCCACTTCTTTACCGTATCTTTTACGAATGTAATCACGCATCAAATCGGCCACGGCAGCGTTCTGCGCGTAAGGATCAGACTTTGTTGCAAAAATTATCTTCTTCGCCGTATTAACCCATTCCTGTTCAATTTTATCGCTGTCAGCAGCAACTGCGGGGGTTGTGGTTGTAGAAGGTGAACCGACACTAACAGTAGGAACAGCCTGAATTACTGGTTGAGCCGGCACAACAATTGGCTGCTGCACTGGCATTGACTGAGATACCTGATTTCCAATTGATTCATAATTCGTCAACTTTTCAGCACTTGGAATCAAAGAATTTTCAGTTTCTTGATTGTTTCTCGCGAAATTCTGGTCCATATTTGCAGCAATATTGCCCAAGTGCTCAAAATTAGCCGGCGGTAAACTCTGTAAAGATTCGCCACTCTGACCACTGTTAAAATTTTGGCTATTATTTGGTTGCCCGCCACTTGGATTCATACCTAAAATTATAGCATATTCGCTTTAATTTTTATGAAATTTATGTAAATTAAAATCTTCGCAAAACGTAAAAAATTACAACAGCTTCAACAGCAAAAAATAATATGACGCTCAAAAAATTCAGTTGTCCGATGGAATTCATTGAAATAAAGAAGATTGGCGAAAAATTTATTACCGAGACAACATAAATCAGCTTTTTTCTATGAAGAACGCGCTTCTCTTCACTTAAAACAGTCTTGTTTTGAATCCTAACAGCGTCGTAAACAATTCGCGAAAAAGACAAAAAAACCATCCAGACAAGGAAGGTTACCAGATAAATATTTGCAAAGATTAGTAAAACACCAAAGGAACCAGCCGATGATGGATTAGTCAAATTCAGCAACAAAACCAAGCATATGGACGAAACAATCAATCCACACGACGTCAAAATCAAAGACAAATACTTTTTCACATTAGTATTCTATCATGCTTTCGGCTTTAATCTGCCAAAATTTGAGACTACCCCAGAGCTATTTTCGCGTCAACGAAAAATAATGAGGTGAAGGCTTCTTGCCATTCAAAGTTAGCACATAGTGAAATCTAAATGCGATATCCGATCCGCCACGTAAAATAAATATTGGGCGCCGGCCACTAAGAGCTGCGAAGGCAAGAAGACCTTCTCCACTGACCGCTCCTTTCGGAGCACAAAGTCGCGGAGCTAGCTCCAAGCTATTCTGTTGTGGTAATAACAATAATTACCTCTGGAGAGAATGTTAGAACGTACGCTCAACGCGTTTACTCCAGAATAGCCATATGATATTAGTTCGCGAAATCGAATTCGTGAGACTCATGGGTTCACATAGCCACTCCTGGCGTAAAAATCAATTATGGGTTAGCGTCTTATGGGTCCGCGCTACCGCTTTAATCAACCACAACTTGTAAACCTCCCGGCTTACAAATTTGTCAGCAGTTTTAATAAGTAATGTACAAAGCTTCTTTTGTTTTTATTGAGTTTTATTTCAACTTTTTTGTTTTATAAAAGCTTAAACAAATTCTAGCAAATCAAAGCGTTTATGTCAATACTTTAGCAATAAATATCATTGTATTTTTTACTTTTTAAATTTATTACAGATTAGAAATTATCTTACTTTTTATATATTTAATAAAAGCTACGTTGTTTTTTTTACATTATTACGTGAAAACTTTTGACGCTTCTCCTCTTTGACGTCAAAAAAATTTTTTAATTTTAGCTTATTCTCCAAAAATATACATACTCCTCCCTTTGCAATACAAACTACACTAATAGATAATTTTGTATATATTCAAATGCAATACTTGAAATTATTTTAATCACAGCACATTTTCACAGCACACGGACCCACCCGTCCCAAAACATATATTTGCAAAAACAATTGTTTTTATTTTATTAAAAACAGAAAATTACTCCACTCCATTTTAGACATCTCAATATTTAAACACATTGCTAAATTTTCCATTAGCTTCAACTCATTTTTTCTTGGCCATTAAGCGTTTGTTTTATTTTTTATTAATTTCTCAGATATTTCCTAAAAGTTTTCCACAGTTTTACTGAAAATCGTTGTAAATAATGTATAAAAATTGTGCACATTATGTGTTGACACAAGCGTTTTGATGCGCTATTATAGGGGTAGCTTCTGAACAAAATATGTGTTCAACAAAAATTCAGAAGCCGCGCACACAAACACAAAAATTATAATCACAAATCTATTAAATGACCGGAAAATTCTCGCAGCCGGTCATTTTTTGTTTTAAAAATTTACAATAACTTACGATAGACAAATAAAAAAGCGAACTCATTCTTGTTCGCAAAAATTTGGTGGAGCTGCCGGCAACCGCCGCCGGGTCCGAATGGTAACCTATCAACTGTCTACGAAGCCTAGAACGTTTCATGCCGATTGAACGGCTTTCACAAACCACTGCCAGAAATGTCCAAAACCCTGGGCTTGCTATCGCTAAATCTTATCCCATTTGTCAGCGAATATAATGGGAGCAACAGATAAAATATAAGAATTCCGCACAGAAATCTGTAATTCTTGAGCGAAATCCGTCGGGCTAAATTACGCCGCGACTGGTGCGAAGGTCATTTTTGGCGCGAACGCCGCTTTGATCTTCGCTACAAAATTTGCTTTTGCATTTATAATTGATGTAAGACATCACCTGCTCGCAAGTTGATCTGTTAAATTCCATCCGTCGAAGCATAATTTCAGCCCCACGATATAACGATAATAACATTTTTTAATGTAAAAAGCTAATGTGGCGAATTACCACATTTCTCCTGTTATTAGGCAATTATTTTCGCGAAAAATATGTTTATGGTAAAATAAATGTATGACCAACGCGCCGAAATCCAAGATCGCGAAGATCGCAACAGCGGTGAACTTGGGGTTCGACGGAAAACTAATTACCATCGAGGCGCACATAACAAAGGGCTTGCCAGCATTTAATATTGTCGGGCTTGCCGCAAAATCCGTCGGCGAATCACGAGAACGCGTACGAGCAGCTATCGTAAATAGCGGGTTCGATTTCCCCGCTAAACACATCACGATCAATCTCGCGCCTGCGGACGTTGCAAAAAACGGTTCGCATTTTGACCTTCCGATCGCGATTGCAATCCTAGTCGCTAGCGGACAATTACTTGCGAAATCCGCGGAAAAAATCATTTTTGCTGGAGAGCTTTCCCTTTCCGGCGAGCTCAGATCCATTCGCGGCGCGCTCGGTTTTGCAGAAATCGCGAAAAATAATAAATTTAATGAGTTAATATTACCAGAAGTAAATTCAATGCAAGCAGCACTAATTACAGAGGTTAGTGTGGTTGGCTTTACATCATTATCACAGATCGCTCTTCACCTACTTGGTGAAAATGTAGTAAATCCTACACTGAAAATTGATGTAAAAAATATGTGTTCAGCTATGGAAAACGTAGTTGATCTTGATATCATAGATGAAATCCGTGGACAAGAATCAGCAAAACGCGCGCTAGTGATTGCAGCCGCCGGCCATCACAACATCTTATTCTCTGGAACACCTGGATCCGGGAAAACCATGCTCGCAAAATCACTTCCCGGTTTACTCCCGCCACTAAGCATTAGTGAAATGCTTGAAACAACAAAAATTCACAGTTTAACAGATGAAAACGATGATATAATAACAACAAGACCTTTTAGATCCCCTCACAGTACATCATCAACAGCCGCAATCGCAGGCGGTGGAATTAACACGAAACCCGGTGAAATTTCATTAGCCCACAACGGAGTCCTGTTTTTCGATGAAATCCCAGAATTCTCGCGAAACGCGCTTGAACTCCTGCGCCAACCTCTTGAAGATCATAAAATATCAGTTTCGCGAGCTAATATAAAAACAACTTATCCAGCAAATTTCATGCTGATCGCAACAATGAATCCCTGCCCTTGTGGGTATCTTAGCGACCCAGATCGTGAGTGCACTTGTTCCCAACAGCAAATTTCAAACTATCAAGCAAAAATTTCCGGACCTCTTCTCGATAGAATTGATTTGAGATTAAAAGTCGCAAAAGTCTCGCACAAGAAAATGTTTGCAAATGAAAAACCTACACCCCAAGCTAAAATTTTTCGCGAAAAAATCGCTCGCGCCAGAGATCACCAAATGACCAGACAAGGCAAGCCAAATTCAAGCCTCAGTAATAAAGAGCTTGATATTTTTGCGAAACTCGATGAAAAATCGAGAAATCTACTGAACAGTGCCACCGAGAAATTAAAATTATCTGCCCGTTCTCACTTCAAAATCATCCGAATTGCGCGCACAATTGCCGATCTTGAAGGCCAAAAAGATATCCGTCAGTCAGATATTGCGGAAGCACTGCAATTTCGCGGATAATTATCCCCTTCTTTTCGCGAAATCTTGAAAAAATATTTGCTTTTAACAAAAAAATTTGATAGAATAACAGAGATTTTGAGGCAAAAGTTCAGGTGAGCGGATTTTAGTAAAATTCGCGAAAAATTGGCGCCGAAATTTCGCAATATTAATTTAAGTTCAGGAGAACCAATCATAGCAAAACCAGCAAGGACGCGGATCAACAGAGAAATTCGAGTTCGCGAAGTACGTGTGATCGGAGAAAGTGGCGAAATGCTCGGTGTTATGCCGACGCAAGAAGCCCTCGACCGCGCCCGCGAAGCAGGAGTAGATCTGGTAGAGATCTCGCCAAACGCAGAGCCGCCCGTAGTCAAAATAATTGACTGGGGCAAATATCAGTACCAACAGGCAAAAGAGGCCAACCGGGCTAAAAAGAACTCTAAAAACGGCGAGGTTAAAGAGATGCGGATCGGTTTGAAAATCGGTTCCGGCGACTTGGAAACCAAACTTGCAAAAGTCCGTAAATTTCTTGCGGATGGCAACAAAGTTAAGCTCCAAATCGTCTTTAAAGGGCGTGAAATGGCTCATAAAGAAATCGGTTTCGCGAAACTTGACGGCATTCTTGAAATGCTAGCAGATGTGGCAACACCGGAAAACAAGCCGACTATGGGCGGACGTTTCCTGAATATAATGATAAGGAGTAAAAAGTAATGCCAAAGCTCAAAACGCACAAAGGCACCGCGAAACGCGTCCGGATCACGAAATCCGGCAAGCTTCTTCGTGGAAACGCAGCAACGCACCACAAGTTGGCTGCTCAGACCAAACGAGGTAAACGTGCAAAGCGCATTGATTCCCAGATCACCGGCAAAATCGCCCGCAATCTGAAACGCGCACTTGGAAAATAAGTAAGTTTAATCGCGAACTTATTTTCGCGAAATTTAAGGAGAAAAAATGAGAGTAAAACGAGGAGTCGCTGCACGCGCACGACACAACAAAACGCTCAAAGCCGCTAAAGGCATGAGCCACCCGCGAACGCGTTCGTTCCGAATGGCCAATCAGGGTGTAATTAAGGCTTTGCAGTATGCATACCGCGACCGCCGCAATAAAAAACGCGACTTACGCGCACTGTGGATCACCCGCATCAACGCAGCAGCCCGCGAAAACGGAGTTTCCTACTCTGTTCTTATGAACGGATTGAAGAAAAATGGCATCGAGCTGGACCGCAAGGTTTTGGCAGATTTGGCCGTTCGCGAACCAGAGGCGTTTGCGGCGATCGTTAAAAGCGCGACGAAATAAATCCTT
>CAXYVX010000005.1:0-31915 GCA_964292495.1 uncultured Candidatus Saccharibacteria bacterium | reverse complement strand
TCCGCATTTTTGACCGGCGCGGCGGGTGCAGGGAAGACCTATACTCTCGCGAAATTTATTGAGCTTTCGCGAAAAACAGGCAAAAAAGTCGCTGTCACTGCAACGACCGGCTTGGCGGCGACACACCTCGGCGGCAACACGATTCACTCGTGGAGCGGGATGGGGATTCGCGACGAAATCGATGATTATTTTTTCGCGAAATTTGGCAAAACACGCGCCAAACAAATTCGCGAAACCGACATTTTGATCATCGACGAAATTTCGATGCTTCATGATTTTCAGCTGGATTTGGTGGAGGAAATTTTGCGCAGAATTCGGACAACAGGTGACGACATGACGCCGCAAAAACTTCGCGAAAACGACAAGCCATTTGGTGGGATTCAAGTTGTTTTTTCGGGCGATTTTTTCCAACTTCCGCCGGTGAAATCGCGCAATAAAATCATTGCTGGAAGCACGCGAAAACCATGGACAAAATCGCAAAATTCCGAACAAAATTTTGACGGAATAGACGAAACTTTTGACGAAAACGGCGCGTCGAGTTTCGCGAAAAAACCGAACGAAAATCCCAAATCAAATTTCGTTTACAACGCGAAAAGTTGGGAAAATCTGGCGCCGGAAATTTTATATTTAGAACAAAATTTTCGCCAAAATGACGGCGAGTTTTTAAGCATTTTGAACAAAATTCGCGAAAACAAAATCACGCGCGCGGACGCGGAAAAAATCGCAAATCGCCTTAACGCGCAGATCGGCGAATCAAAAGAAATCACCGAACTTTATACGACAAATCGCGATGTTGACCGAATAAATTTTGCGAAGATGGCGGAACTGCAAGCCGATAGCTGCGAATATGAAATGACCACGACCGGCAGTGCGACCAACGTTGAAAAACTGAAAAAATCTTGCCTGGCTCCGGAAAAATTGGAGCTGAAAATCGGCGCGCTCGTGATGGCGCTGAAAAACGATCCGAACGGAAAATTCGCGAACGGTTCGATCGGAAAAGTTGTGAAATTTGACGACGAAAACGACGACCCAATCGTGAAATTCAATCATTCCGCGGCGGAAATAAAAGTTGAACCGAGCAGTTGGGAGCTGACCGACGGCGACAAAAAACTCGCGACTTTGACGCAAATTCCGCTCCGCCCAGCCTATGCGATCACCGTCCACAAATCGCAAGGAATGACGCTCGATGCGGCGCGGATTAACCTGAAAAACGTCTTTGAGCCGGGCATGGGTTATGTGGCTTTGAGCCGCGTGCGCGGCCTGGATTCACTGAGTATTTCCGGGCTGAGCAGCCAGGCGTTTTTTGTTCATCCGGAAGTTTTAGCGATGGATGAAATTTTTCGCGAAAAATCTGCTGCAGCCGAACAAAAATTCGCGAAATTATTAAAAAATAAAGAAAAACGCGAAAAAGAATTTGCGGAATTAGCAGCCGAAAACGACGCCAAAAAATCCCGATCCGAGAAAATTCGCGAAAAATTCCCCAACGCCGGGAAACGCTGGACACAAGAAAACGACGACGAAATTGCGGATTTGGACTTGAAAAAATTTACGAAAAACGATGAGAACGCCGAGGAGATTTTAAGCAAAATGTCTGACGATTTGGGCCGTAGCAAATCTTCCGTCGCTGCACGAATATTCGCGAAAAATCCGAAAATGAATCTTAAAAATATTGCGAAAACACATGAGAAATATTCGCGAACTTTTTACCGAAACGCGCCAAAAAAATAAGCAAAGGGTGTAAAATATTATCATGAAAACCTTCAAGGAAATCCTGCTTGGAAAGCCACTAAAAAGCGACCAGCTGGCATCGCGAAAACTCAGCCGGCTCGGCGCGCTGGCGATGCTTTCCCCGGACGCGCTGAGTTCGGTTGCGTATGGTCCAGAGCAAATCGTGCTGGTTTTGATGGCCGTGGGCGGCGCCGCGATATGGTATTCCATCCCGATCGCGATTGGCGTGGCGGTGCTTCTCGCGAGTCTGGTTCTGAGCTACCGCCAGATAATTTTGACGCATCCAGACGGCGGCGGCGCATATATTGTCACGAGCCAAAACCTCGGCAAGCGCGCTGGCCTCATCGCAGGAGGAAGCCTGTTGATTGATTACATGCTGACAGTTGCGGTTTCAGCCAGCTCGGGCGCCGCGGCGATCACCAGCGCGTTCCCGCAGATTTTCAACGCTCGTCTACCAATCGCGATTGGAATTGTCGTGCTTTTGATGCTTTTGAATTTGCGCGGGCTTCGCGAAAGCGCAAAAATACTGGTCATCCCGGTTTATCTATTCGTTTTCGCGACAATTTTGATGGTGGGCTACGGAATCGTGAATGTTCTGACCGGAAATTTGATTTTTCACGCGACGGCCAGTATTGGAGCGGTGGTCCCTGGCGTCTCGCTCGCACTACTTCTCAGGAGTTTTTCAAGCGGAGCCGCGAGCTTGACCGGAGTTGAAGCGATCAGCAATGGCGTCCCGTATTTTCGCGAACCGCGCTCCAAAAACGCGGCATCAACTTTAATGGTTATGGGGATAATTCTCGGGGCATTTTTCGGCGGAATCGTTTTCTTGAATTATTGGCTGGGAATCTTGCCCGGCGGCGACATGACCGTCCTCAGCAAAGTCGCGAAAAGTGTGTTTGGCGGCGAAAACTTCTTCTTTTACTTCTACCAATTCGCAACAGCGCTGATTCTGGTGGTCGCGGTCAACACAGGATTTTCGGATTTCCCAATGGTCAGCATGACGATGGCGCGCGACCGTTTCATGCCGCACGCATATTTGGCGCGCGGCGAGCGGCTTTCGCTCAGCAATGGAATAATCACTTTGGCTGCCGGCGCGATTTTTCTCCTGATCATTTTCAGCGGAAACATCGAGCGGCTAATTCCACTGTATTTGATCGGGGTTTTCATCCCGTTCACTTTGTCGCAAACAAGCATGCTGAAATTTTGGTTTTCGCGAAAATCAAAAACTAGCCATCCATTTATAAAATCAATTCCGAACTTTCTTGGAGCAATCATTTCAGCGGCAATTGTCGTGATAATGTTTGTTTTTCACATTCGCGAAATCTGGCCATTTTTCATCATATTACCTCTGTTAATTTTCATCTTTTTCGCAATTCACAAACATTACAAAACCATTTCAAATGAATTAAAAATTCGCGAAAATGACAGCGCAGAACAAAAATTTTCTGGAAATCAAACCGTCGTTTTGATTAGCGAAATAAATAGACTTTCCGAAGGCGCACTGAATTTCGCGAAAACTCTCGGTGGGGAAGTGATGGCTCTGCACGTGGCGATGATCACGAACAGCGACGATGAAAAGCGAGAACAGGATTTCCAGAGTGAATTCGCGAAGATTTTCCCTGGTGTCAAACTGCAAATCATTGACGCGCCGTATCGCAATTTGTCGTCGCCGATTCTTGAATTCGTTGAAAAATTCGCGGATTCTGGCCGAAAAGAAAATAAAACCACCACTGTTTTAATCCCAAATTTCACCCCGAAAAAGTTCTGGCAAAATTTCTTGCATGGTCAGTCAAATTTGAGGATTTTGTACGCGCTTGAAAATTATTTGTCTTCGCGAAACGATATTTTGATTGCGAATTACAATTTTAAGCTCCGAAAATGACCCGCGCGCAAAATGATATAATGTTCTTATGGCACTTTTTTTGATAATATTCATGTCATTGGCCTTGATTTTGGCGGTATTTTTCCACCTAAAACCAACAAATCTTTTCAACGGATTTCTCGTAAATATTCTTTTTGTTTTGCTGGTTATTGGCATAATGTATATTCTGTTTGGCAACAGAAATTCTGAGATGAACCAGATCACCATCGCTGCGTCGCTCGTTTTTATCAGTATTATGGGCGTGATTTTCGATTTTCCGATCGCGATTATTTTCCTGTTTTTCAACGCATTTGTCATGCTCAAGCGCGAACGCATAAGTCTTGTGAACATGCTCGGTTTTTTAATTTCAGTTGCCATGATTTTAAGCATCTTTTTCACTTTGTTCGTAAAATTCAACAACTGGCCATTTTTTCTTCGGCCGTTTTATTTTTTACCGCTCATCGTGTGGTCAATCGCAACTCTTGACGCCTTGAATTTTTTCTCACTTTCAGTCATTTATAATATTCGCGGAAAATTTTTCGCGAAATTCAAAAAGATCGATTTTGTGGTGGTCCTCGGAGCAGGTTTGATTAACGGAGAAAAAGTCAGCAGGCTCCTTGCGTCGCGAATTTCGCGCGGAGTGGAGATAATTTCGCGAAACCCCGAAGCAAAAATTGTCATGTCGGGCGGGCAGGGCGGAGATGAAAAAATCTCGGAAGCCTCGGCTATGGCTGAGTTCGCTGAGTTTGAGCTTGGCGTCAAAAAATCGCGAATTCTGCTCGAGGCTGAAAGCAAAACAACTCGGCAAAATCTATTGTTTGCGCGAAAAGTAATTACGTCAAAAAAATCAGAAAAGCACCCTTCTGTTGACTTTCCGCTTCAAATAATTATCACATCGCGCGCGACGGAATGTTTGCTAAAAAACTAGGGTTGAGCTGGGTTGGGGTCGGCGCAAAAACGAAATTTTACTATCTGCCAAGCGCCTGGATTCGCGAACTAATCGCCGTTTTGCGCGAGCGCTGGAAATCACGAGTATTCGTGTTTGCTGTCATGTTCTGCGGTTTCACGGTGCTCGTTCTACTAGACGCAATTCGCGGATAATCTATTATTTATTTACAGTAATTATTATTTTCGTAAATTGACGCAAAAAGCGGGCGGGCGATTGTCCTCTTTTCGTGTATATAAAATTTAAGTAAAAAAGTATTTTACGACATTAAGTTTTTTATTAAAAGACGATTGACCATGCGTCTACTTTAATGATATTTTTATGCTGAAAATTCATTTTACCTCTGTTAAAATAAAACTATCGATTTTACGAATTAAAAAATACTTTTCGCGATAAAATTGTTTTGCATATAAATATTGTGCGACAAGCATGCAACAGTTAGACAAGGTTGTATATGAATAAAAATGAGTTATCAAGACAAAAACGTAGTAAAAAAAGTTTATGAAAATGAATAACGAAAGGCAACGCGGGTTTTGGAATTTATTTATTTTTATAAAAAATAATAGAAAATAGAGGACAGAATCCGGATAAAAACTTTCGCGAAAATGTAATGAAAAGGGATGTAAAAAATGCGATATTGAATACGTCGCACAATATATCTTTTACGACGTTTAAGTCATTACAACTATATTCAACTTTGCCGAAACCTTGATTATGATTTTGGCAAACTTTCGGGACAGAGAGGCTTGTCTCTGTCCCGAGTTCCGAGTTCCATTTCTTTAAAATATCCCATATTAAATAAATATTTTCCTGATTCTATTTCTGTTCCAGTTCCATTGAAACTGTTCCATTCTGATGTTAAAAATATTAAGGAGGATTTTATGTCTTGACGTTTTGACAATTTGACATTTTTATATTTTGTTATATTATAATGTCGGAAGTTTTCCACACCCTTCCCCTCTCATGTTGTGTACAAAATTTGACAATTATAACAAAGGATTATTATATTATATAAGAAATTATAGTAAACAAAGCAGGTTCCCCTGTTCAGATACAAATTAAAAAAGCAGTTTCGAAAAAAACTGGTAAAGATTACGAATTTTTATCGATTACGATCGGTCAATACGGCTTTCCGATGGTATTTTTCCGCAGTCCATTAGAGAAAAAAGAAGTCCAACGAGTCTTTGCTGAGGGTAGCACCGATTCCCTGCTCGATAATTAAAATTAGATTTGAATCGAGAGATCTCGTGATCCGTTGCGATGTTCGATCAAGATGAGTGCGGTAAAAACTTTAAGCATGGTAAATTATGCGTTTGAATTGAGAGAGGCATTTCCTGACTGTAAAATTTACTCAAATATAAACCTTTTTGGAATTGCTTTCGTGAATTTGAATAGTCCCAAAAAACATGGATTCAAGACTTCCGAAGAGTTGCTCGTTTTCGCCCTTGCGGAGCGACGCGGGGCGAAAGGCGTGCTCATATTACTTGATGAAGCTCACCTCTACTTCCACAAATCTAAGGGCATACCTCTTGATGTCTTGACTGCTATTTCTCAGCAGCGTAAAGATCGTCGTAAACTTGTTTTCTCTTCGCAAATTTGGGAAGAGTTAGATATCTCTCTTCGCAAACAAGTTAAGGAAATTGTTGGTTGTCGCACTGCTTTCTTTGGTCTTCTTGAAATTAATACCGTCTCTGATGGCGAGACGCTAACTTATGACAAGATGGCTGGTGCATATGTCGCGAAAAAAATTACACTTACATTTACAAATTAAATTCTAACTTCTTTCAGCGCTATGACACTTTTCAGAAAATCATAACAAATGATCAATACGACCGCCCTTTAATCTCGCCTCCCCAGATTATTGAGTTCTCGCCTGATCGATCGCAACAGAAATTTCGGAAATAATTTTAGAATTTGAGATTCCTCTTATATCTCGAAAACGCGTCAGGGGTATTTTTGCCTGTTCAAAAATCCGTTCAACTTCTTTATCTCGTGCACTTCTCTCGGGTCGGTCATGTGTATTATCATCAAGTTCAATTGCGCATATTAGTTCGAGAGAAGTGCGCGAAATTAGTACGTAGTCAACCGATTTGCCGTTTATATGGCGAAATGCAGATCTCCAGTTTTGACCTTTCACGCGTTCATTAAGCATAGCCGATAAGTGAACTTGTGGGATCACAAAAAATCTTTCGTTAAAAATTGTGTTTAATTTTACAAAGAAATCTGCTTCTCTATTTGTCATTATTTGTTTTTTTGCGTAGTACTTATATAATTTCTGTTTTTCTGGTTTATTTTTTAGATTTATTATTAACGCTATAACTCCGACTAAACAAACAAAAATAATTACACTTTCCATTTTATTATTTTAACATACTTTGTCATAGTTAGTTTATGGGTAATATTAAGCGACGCAATTTTACTTTTGCTTTAACGGTTGAATATACACCAAATATTGACGACATTATTGAAATTGTTCACAAATTTCTTACATTCGCTTTTATTTTACATAATCGTGATATTGAAAAAGTTTATGATAAAACTTTCATGACCAGCTGTATCTTTCACACCTGTAGCCTTTTTGACATTTTATTATTTTATATTAAAATATAGTTTTCCACAACCTACCCTGGATTTGACATTTAGCAAAAATATTATTAAATAATATTTTTAAAAAATGTCAACTCCCCCACTACCTCTGCTACAAAATTTAAAACAACTCATCAGACAAAACGAAAATATTTCAATAGCTAAAAACTATTTCCAATACGCTCGGCCAGCCACGCGCACATCAACGTATTGCGGTGAAATATTTTTTCCATCAATATATTTAGCGATCGACACAATATCGCCAGCTTGTCCAGCCGGATCTCTGTCAATCTGCGCCATAAACGGGTATTTTCGCCCAGAGATATAGAGGTTGGAATAGCGAATCGCTCCTCGCGGTATCACAACTCGTTCAAGCGACAGACCATTTTTTGCGATAGTCGCCCCTACTTGCCCCACAAAACTCAAAAAACCTCCGCTCGCTGTTTTCCCCCCAGAAAGCGAAACGCCGCTATCGTCTGTAATCTCAACCGAAGGCAGGCTGAAATAATTTTTTCCAAAAACCACGCCTTTTTCGTCGACAAAATTTGTTTCGCCGCCGGTCGTCCACATTGCAACAGGTTTACGGAATTCAATATTCAAATTTCCGCCACCAATTCCGTTTGAATCAAGTTTAACAGAGGAAACTTCAGGCATTTTCTGTTCAACAAAAGCTGTAAGCTGGTCATTTCTGCGCCCAAAACTAAATCTTTCAAATGGATTTTTCGCGAAATATTCGTCAACAACTTTCGCGTAATTTTGTTTTTCCGCGCCTGAAATATTTGTATGCGATTGAACCTGAAAACCGCCAGAAAATTGCGTTAAAAACAAGATAAAAATGAAACAAATCCCAGCCGTAATTCCCAGCAAAACTCCAACACGCCGCCTGCGCAAACGCAAATCTTTCTCATGTTGCCTCTCTGTTTTCTCTAGATTTTCACGGTGTAAATTGGTCATTGTCGCATTTCTTTTAAATGAAAAACTGGAATTTTTCTCAGCAGTTTTTCGCGAATTTTGACCGACAATTTTCGTCATATTTGGTTCAGGAGCCTTCACTTTTTTTACAGATTTTTGTGGCATATCTCGCGCAATTCGTTCGCCATTTGCTTTATAATCGGAGCTTTGCCAACTCGTCATATTTCTGTTTAGTGCATTCCAATTCGCAGCGTTTTCAGCCCGTTTTTTCGCGATTTTTTTCCCACCAAAAATACTCATTTTACAGCCCCAAAAATCATTTTTACGATTTGATCAATCGCATCAGTTCTCGCAAATTTTGACAAGTTTTTACCCAATTCACCTCTGATTTTTTCACCGTTATTCCCCAACAAAATCTGAATTTTTTCTTGCATTTCTTCTGCAAGTTTTGGATCCGGCTTATCTTCCGTCGCGTTCTGTTTCAACGAAAATGCCGCGCCAGCTTCTGCGAAAATTTCCGCGTTTTTCGTCTGGTGATCGCCCGCCAAAAACGGGCTCGGGATAATAATTGTGGCGGTTTCACTGACGGCCGCTTCCGCGAGACTTGTCGCTCCGGCGCGCGTTATAAAAACGTCGCAGGCATTCAATAAATCCGGGTATTCTTCAGAAACAAAGTCTTTTATAATGAAATTTTGGTTAATTTTTTCCCTAACGTTAATCTCAAATTTTTTCGCATAATCGGCAACTGAAAACGCTTTGTTTTTCCCTGTTAATAAGAATATTTGTGAGTCAAATTCTGTTAAAATTTTTGGAGCAATTTCGCGAAAAACTGTTGAGAAAATCGCCGCGCCGCCTCCGCCGCCCGCCACAAAAATTAGCTTCTTTTTCGGGTCTAGTCCAAGTTCCAATTTAATTTCAGCGCGCGCTTTTTTGTCGTAATTCGCGAAAGTCTCGCGCACAGGAATTCCCACAAAATGCGTGATTTTTTTCGGGTATGCTGGATAGTTTTCAACTGGCGAGCCTGTGGCAATTGCGCTTGCCCATCGCGAAAGAACCCTATTTGTAAGCCCGGGAACAGTGTCTGAATCGTGTATCACCAGAGGAATTTTCAGAAAATGCGCGGCGATCCCGACCGGAAGGCAAACATATCCGCCTTTCGCGAAAATTACATCTGGGCGCCACTTTTTTAGTTTGATCACGCTCTGCAAAAAACCGCCAAAAATTTTCCCCGAGTCAACCAAATTCGGCAAATGCGTTTTTGTGATGTGGTACCAGGAAAAATATTTGTTCAAGAATTTTAAGTTTGCGTATCTACGGAATTTACCGGAAGAAATCACAGATATTTTCGCGAAATCTGGTGCCAAGTCCGCCGTTTGTTTCGCGAATTTTTTATCAGTCCAGATGCGTATTTCCGCTTCTGTATCAACGTCATGGATTTTTTTTGCTACCGCAACAACAGGCGTGACATGTCCGCCAGATCCTCCGCCAACTAGTAAAATTTTCATATTTGCCTCCTGTTAATTTTTCTCGCGGCTGGCGAGTTTCGCGAATCTTCACTTTCAGTTGAAATTCTGCGGTGTGTCGTGTATCCGCTAATCGCGAAAACCAAACCGAGCGAGCCCATGATGAACATCATGCTTGTGCCTCCGAATGAAATCAGTGGCAAAGTGACGCCCGTCAGCGGAATCAGAGAAGTCATTGCGCCAATATTTAAAACAACGTGCGCCGCGATCCAGCCAAAAACTCCCGCCAAAATCAAGCGCAAAAATAAATTTTCGGTATAATCAGTTTTGATCAAAATCCTCCGAAGCAAAACGCCAAACAAAACAATCACGGTCAGCGCGCCAGCCCAACCGAGCGTTTCGCATAAAATCGCGAAAATACTGTCCGTGCTTTGTTCTGGAAGCCAACCGAAAGCCTGAACTGATTGCCCCAAGCCCTTCCCTGTTAAACCGCCCGAACCAATGGCGATCATCGCTTGGTTTATCTGATAATTTTGATGCTGATCTCCACCGCCAAAAAACGTCATGACGCGGTCCATTCGGTGGCTAAACAAAAGCACAGCCGCAAGTCCAGCTAAAAAGCTAATGGTAATAATCACGGCGATTTTTTTCCACGAAACGCGAGCAATAATTAACTGTGTCAAAACAATCGCGAATAGCGCCAGCCCGGTTCCCATATCTTTCTGCAAGACAACAATCACAAACAAAGCCGCGCCTATTACAACGAAAAACGGGAAAAGTTCGCGCCAAGAATTGAGCTGATTTCGCGAACTTTTCATCGCGAGAAATCCGCTCGCAAAAAGCATTGAACCGAATTTCAAAAACTCAGCTGGCTGAAAAGTTCCGATTGCACCGATGTTAAACCAACGCTGAGCGCCATTGATATTTAGCGCCAAAGGAAAATGTGGGATCGCGACAGCAACGGAAACTAACAGCGATGCGATGAAAATTTTGGATGCATTCCTGCGCCAAAAATCGAGCGGAATTCGCGAAAAAATAAAAAATACAGAAATGCCCAAAGCTAAAAACGCGGCTTGTTTGAACATAAATGCGTTGGTTGAGCTCTGATTTCCGCCATTTAACGCCGGAGCAATTGAAAACAGAACAACCAATCCTGTGATGGCGAGGATCAAAATCAGAACCACGATTGCGTAATCCGGGCGATGTTTTCGCGAAAGTTTCAGTGCGCCAGATTGATCAAAAAGCGCAGATTTGACTTCATTTGCGGCGATTTTCGCTTGCCTTTTTGCTCCACCGTCGCGAACCGTTTTCGCGAAATTTTCCGCTCCTGATCCGGAAAAATTCTTCGCTATTCCAGAAAAAAATCCTTCATTTTTATTATTTGTTGATCCAACTGAGCGGCGGCCATACGCGCCGTGATTTGCGTTTTGCGAAAAAGCTCCGCTGGGCGAACCGGCAGATCTGCGAGCGTTTTTTTCGCGAAATTCGCTCATTATTTAATCGCTCCTCCAAGAAATGCGAGTATTAAACCGACTACGCCCGCCACTGCACTAAGTAGCCAGAAGCGCATAGTGACTTTTGTTTCCGGCCAGCCGATCGCCTCAAAATGATGGTGAATTGGCGTTGAAAGCCAAATTTTTTTGCCGTGAGTGAGTTTTTTGTAGATGATTTGAATAACGGCGCTACCGGTGTCAATTACGAACATTAGACCGATGATTGGCAGCAGAAACAGCGAGTTAGTCATCATCGCGACCACAGCTAGTGAACAGCCAAGCGCGAAAGAGCCGACATCACCCATCATGAAGCGCGCCGGGAAAATATTAAACCAGAGGTAACTAGCGAGCGCTCCGAGAACGGTGACGCAAAACGCCGCCAATCCAAACTGTCCTTGAAGTAAAGCGATCCCTGCAAAACTCGCGAAACTTGTCGCAACAAGCCCGCCAGCTAGGCCGTCAAGACCATCGCTCAAATTCACCGCGTTCCCTGTTGCGACAACCGCAAAAGCAAACAGCGGGATCATCCACATGCCGATATTCCAGTCTCCGATGAACGGAATATGCACAAAAGTCCAGCCGAGCCGAGCCCAGAAAAACCACCCCATTATCAGCCCTGCAATTGTGATCATCGCGAATTTCACCGGCGCGCGGAGACCAGCCACGGCCGATTTCCCAAACAAGTTCATCAAATCGTCAATCAAACCAATCACACCTCCAACCAAAAGTGCTGAAAGTGGAAGCCAGGTTTGTGAACGGCTCAGGTTCGCGATCAACGTCACCGAAGCAATCGCGATCACAAAAATCATCCCGGCCATCGTGGGAAGATGTCGCTTGATTTTGGCAGCATGTAATTTATTCATAACAGTAAGTTTTTTGCCGTCAAGCGCAACGGATTTTTGGCGCTTCCAAAAGTGATATTTATACGCAAAATACGTGAAAACCGGTGTCAAAATCGTCGCTATTAACAGAGCTAGAAGCCCCGTCAAAAAAATACTTGCGAGCGGACCAGAAAGATTGTGCAGCGTTGCTTCATGAACAATCGGCGACGTGTTCGGGCCAATTTTATCAGCGACCGGCGACACATCTTGTTGTATTGTAATTGGATTCATATCATTTTTCCCTTCCGTTTTTCAGTAGTAAAACACAGTTTTTTCTAACCAACATTATAGCAGATTTTCGCGAATTTATCATTTACTGAGCCCTTCATATGTGTTCATAAATTGGCTCATTTTGTCAAAAATCGGTTGCGCGGCCGCGGAGCCAGAATAACCTCCGTTATGGGCGTCGTCGACGCGAACCAAAATCGCGTATTTTGGCTTGTGGTCTGCCCCGGCGCAAAACCCAATGTACGAACCGGTGGTCAACGTGTCGGAATATTTTCCTGTTTCTGGGTCAACTTTTTGCGCAGTTCCGGATTTGCCACCGCAGAAAAAGCCATTATCGGTGGTTTTTGCGCCGGGAGCGCCGAGATATCGCGCTTGTTGCAGCATTTCAACCATATCTCGCGAATCTTGCGCGCTGACAGCATTTCGCAAAGTGATTTTCGGTTTTTGTTCATTTAAAGTTTCGCCAGCTGAATTTGTTGAGCCAAGAATTACGGTCGGCTGATAATAATTTCCCCCGTTAATTACAGCGGAAAACGCGGAAATAACTTGTGTCATTGTTAACTGCATGCCCTGCCCGAAACTCATGTTCGCGTAAGTCAAAGCTCCACCTTTGTCAGCCAAGGATTTCGGCGAATAAATCACACTGTCGGCTTCGCCAGCCACTTCAACACCTGTCGGAGCGGAAAAACGATAGTTGTTGTTCAAGAAATTGTAGTAGTAGTTTTGCGCGGCCATGCTCGGCGGACTTCCGCCCCCGCCCATGCTTTCCAAAGCCCAGGTCGCGCCAGTGTTTAACGAGAATTCCAATATTTGCATTGGCGTTCGCGGACCGTTCAAACCTTTGTCAACATTGCAAATTTTCGCATCAAGAACGCCGATGCAATCCGTGTTCACAAAAGTTGAATTCGGGGAAATAAACCCGCCGTTAATTGCCGCCGCGATGGTAAAGAATTTCATAATTGAGCCCGGCTCATAAGCGTTCGTCACCGGCAAAGCCGACGCAGTTGAAACACCCTGGTTTTTGTTAATCACGATTGAATTCAAATTGCTCGGGTCATAGCTTGGGTTGCTCGCCATCCCCAAAATGCGCCCAGTCTCTGGATCCATCACAATAATGCTACCACTGGTCGCTTTCGCGTTCGCGAGGCCAGCCGCAAGCCCTTGCTCAGCCTGCAATTGTATGTTTCTGTCCAGCGATAAAACCAAATTCTCGCCATCTTTGGCTGCGACCGAAGCGTCGTGCGTGCCAATCGTCAACGGAATTCGCCTCACATCAGTCACCGTGTTTAACTGCCCCGGAGTGCCAGCAAGTTTTTTGTCCAACGACTGCTCAACGCCATATTGCCCATTTCCATTATTGTTAACATAACCCAAAACCTGCGCCGCCAGCGATCCCTCAGGGTAAACTCGCCTGCTTCCAACCTGCAAACCAAGCCCCGCCAAATCAGCTTTTTGGATTTTCTGCGCCGAATCATACGACACATTTCGCGCCAAAACAACATATTGTGTCTTCTTATCCGAAAGTTTCGCGAAATTCTCTTTGATTGCGTTCTCGCCAATCGCAGAATTCACCAAATCTTTGATTTTTTCAACATCTTTGATCTGCGTTGGATCCGCAAATAACGTGTAAACCGTCTGATTTAACACTAGTGGCGCAAGGTTTCCGTCAGCGTCGCGAACAAAAATCTCGCCCCTTTTGGCGTTGATCGTTTCTTTGTTCATTTGCATATTTTCGGCCTGTTTCGCATAATATCCGCCCTGTAAAATCTGAATTTGCGCCAATCTCAGCAAGAAAATTACCAGCACCACAAACAGCGCCGCCACTAAAATCTGTCCGCGCGAAAATCCCTTTTTTCGCGATGTTTCATGATTCATATCGCTTATAGTTTATCATATTTTTCGCGAAATTTTCGCATAAAAACAACAAAAAATCGCCGTCAATTCGTGGCGATTTTAAGCTTCGTTTTTCTCTATTGCGCTGATGAAACGCTCGCTGGCGCCGACATGTTAGCCGCGACTTGAGAATTGCTGATTGTGGCCAGAGATTGGAGCCGCGCATTTTCAACTTGGAGATTATCCTGCTCAGCGCTCAACGCCGTTTTCTGCTGATCAATTGAATTTAATTGGTAGGAAAAAGACCCAGTTTTTGTCAATTGCGTCAGATACAGCATGCCGAGCATTGCCACAATCACGATGATCAAAACCGCGTTTGTAACAGGACCCATTTTTCGCCCAGGACGGAATTTTATCAAGTTCTGGTTCAACCCAAAATTAGCTCCGTTGCTCGCTCCGGCCGCCGCAAAACCCCTGTTTCTTGTGCTTACAAACTGATTTCTTTCTCTTACCATTTTTATTTCCTGTTTATATTTTTTATCTAAATTTTTTCGCAAAAAACCGCACGCAAATTTTGTTTGCGGATTTTTATTAAAAACACATTTAACAAATCGATTTCCCTCTGAGAATTTCGATTATTTTTTTCTATTGCTAATAATAGAAAAAATTTTATTTTAATTTTTTGTTTTTTCCGATTTTCACGGTTTTCGCGAAATCCGAGTCTAAACTCCCGGATTCCGCGAAAGTTCCGGCCTAATTACGCGTGTCGAACAGCGATTTTTTTGGCTCGGGACAAGTTAACGACTTTGATTGCCATAATCTTGATCCTTTCTTTGTTTTATTATTTGTTTCGTGCGGCGCGAAGTTTTGCGCTTCGTGCTCGCGGATTGTTATCATCTTCAACCGATCCATCAATCGGCTTTTTTGTCAGGATAATAAGGTTTTTTTCCATATTTTTCTCAGAATCATTTTCGCGAAAATACTTCTTAACGATTCGGTCCTCAAGGCTGTGAAACGAAATTATCGCAACTCGCCCGCCCGGATTCAGTATTCGCGAAATCTGCTCCAACACTTCTCTCAGTTGCCCAAGTTCGTCGTTCACTTCAATCCGAATCGCCTGAAAAATTTTTGTCGCTGGGTGGGTTTTATGCCACTTTCCGCCATCCATTTTTCCAGTAATTTTTACGATTTTTTCAGCTAATTCCGACGTGGTTTTCGTTGGCCCGAATTTCCTTGATATCACCAATTCCCTGGCAATTTTTCGCGAAACCCCTTGTTTTTCTTCGCCGTATTTCATAAAAACATCGGCAAGATTTTTCTCGGAGTACTTATTAACCACATCAAATGCAGTCAATTTTTGCTCGCGGTCCATTCGCATGTCCAATTTTGCATCTTCGCGAAACGAGAAACCTCGCTCGCCTTGGTCCAACTGAACGCTCGAAACGCCAAGATCCAACAAAATCATATCGTATGTCTCACCCGTTTTTTTCGCGAATTCTGAAAAATCCGAATGTACAATTTCCGCTTTTGGGAATTTTTCGCGAAGTTTTCCGATCGCAAAAAGATCCCGGTCAACCAACGTCGCAAGTTTTTCGTCGCCAATTCGCGAAATAATTTCTTGCGCATGTCCGCCATATCCGGCAGTCAAATCAAGATACTTTTCGCCTTTTTTTGGCGCGAGCAGCTTAACAACAGAGTCAAGCAGAACAGGAATATGGAGTTGTTGTGGTGTTTGATTACTCATATTATCCTTTATTTTCGCGAAACTTTACGCTTTTTGCAAGCATAAGTTTTTCGCGAACTGTTACGGAGGTCAAAATCTGGCGATCGATATTTATTTTATATCTTTTTATTTTTTAGTTTAGCCTTCTTCAAGGTTTTATAAGTTGTGTCCGAAATTTCGCGTAAATACGGATTTTCAGCCACATGAGAGACTTATGTGTGAGGTGGAGTTTGTTTTATAAATTGAATTTACAAAACTAAGTTCTACGATCCTCTTGTTTCCGACGATCGATTTCCGGTCGATCGCCAAGTTTTGACCCCTGTATTTTTTAACGTTCTTCGCGAATCCCATCCAAAAATGTTCGCGAAATCTGTTTGGTTTTTCACGGATTTCCCCGCTTTAAACCATATTTTTGTTTTTATATTTTTAATGTGCGCAAAACTCATTTTGCTTTTAAGCGCCAATATTTTCCAACGCGGACCGCGAGAATTTCAGACGTGATTTTTGCGAAATCCAATTGATCTTTTGCAAAAGTGATCCTGCCCTGCTTTTCGTCAAGCTGGCTTTCCGTTTTGCCGACACGAAATTTTTCGTTCAAATCCGCCACTTGCTCGCTCAAAATATCACCAGCCAGCGCGTCTTCCATGTCTTCTTCCCAAATATTTTTCGGATATAAGTGAAGATATTCGCCAAAACCGCGCGTAATCACAATTCCGTCCGCAAATTCTGCTCTGAGTTCCGCCGGAACTGTGAGCCGTCGCTTGTCATCAAGCTTACGTTCAAAATAGTCGATTTTCGCCATTTTCTTATATTTTTTGATCGGTTAACCTTTTACCGTGGTTTTTTGTTTCTTCCACTGACATGATTATATCACCCACAACCACCCACATGCAAGCCTTTTTTTACACATTTTACCCACTTTTCGCGAAGAATCGTTTGTTTGCCTGTGGAAAAGCGTCATTATACCACTGTTAATTTTCAAAAATGCGTTGCGTTTTTTACTGCAATTTACTTAAATAAAAAATCCCAAAAAAGAAAAATCCGCCATTTTTGGCGGATTAAAGTGAAAATAAATGTTAACAGTTTTTTATTTCTGACGCAATGATTTCCGCGCCAATCTCCGATGCGATTGCAAACGACAGTTTCCTATCGTTTGCATCCCTAGACACGAACCCGTCGCAAACGGATTCCGCCAAAGAATATTTTGGCCAAAATGCGTTCTTTTTTGTAAATCTATTAATAGTCTCTATAATTAGACCGTCAATCTGATATTCGTCTTTACCAATAAGGCAAATCGGGTTCTCTTTTTTGAGAATATTTTTTGCCTTTTTGGCAATTTCATTGTGGAGTTCATTTCTAAATTGGAACATTTCTTTCACCATTTTAGATCACGGTTTGATTTTTTCCAACATCATTTTGCGGGAATTCCGTGAAATCCTATGATTTTTAATCAAAATCACCTTTTATACATTATCATTTTTAGCTAAATATGTCAACTAAAATAAATTTTCATAACCGCGCGAGCAACAGCGTCAGAATCGTGCCTGATCAGCGTTCTCTGCGCAGCAATCGGATCTTTTTTGTTTGGATTTTGCCAAATTTCTCCCGCCAAAAGTTTCGCACCGGTTGAAGAATATCTCCCGTTTTTCAGGCCGTCAATATCAATTTTTACAGGCAATTCCCCCTGTTTTGCATATCTTTCAAGAAGCTCAGCGGACGGCTGATTCACATTGTAAATGACGTGGTCCAAAAATTTCGTCCCCGCCAAGCGCTCAATTTCCTCGCAATAATCCATGACACTAAAATCATCTTCTTGCCCCGGCTTATTGACCAAATTCGCGATATAAACCTTTTTCGCGGACGTTTTCGCGAGCGCGGCGCCAATCCCAGGAACCACCAACGCCGGCCCGATTGATTTATAAAGATCTCCAGGCGCAATCACAACAATATCTGCCGCTAAAATCGCATCCGTAGCTTCACTATTCGCCGAGACTTTTCGCGAACCGTTTGCTTTTGTCAGCCAAATTTTTGGCCGGAGTTTCGCGAATTTTACACCATCAATTTCGCGCTCGTGCCGCAAAATCTTTCGCGAATCATCAAGATTTATCGTAATTTTATCCATTGTAATTGGCACAACATGGCCATCAACGCGCAAAACTTTTTCGGCAAGATCAACGCCTTTCGCGAAATCGCCGCTCATCTGTTCCGTTGCTGTTAAAAATAGATTTCCAAAAGAATGCCCGCCAAAACTTCCGCCCTCAAAACGGTAATTAAAAAGTTCGCGAACGCGCGGGCTGTCGGAAAGCGCCACCAAACATTGCCGGACGTCGCCTGGCGGCAGCGCGCCGTATTCGTCGCGCAACTGGCCGGTCGATCCGCCATCGTCCGCCATGCTGACCAGCGCGTTGATGTTATTCGCGTAATTTCTGAGCCCGGAAAGCACAACAAAGCTCCCCGTTCCGCCGCCAATAACAACAATTTTCGCGCCGAGTTTTTCCATTTTATTCGGCGTTTTCCCCGCCGTCGAGCAGTTTTTTGCCTTTGACTTCATAACGCAAGCCGGTGAGATCGCTCGTCATGTAATCATCGTTCAGCAGACCAACAAATTTGTCCAGATCTTTTCCATCCATAATGATGGTCGCGCCGTCGTCAGATCGCATCAAATCTAGCCCAAGTTCTTCGCTGTAATCCATAATTTCGTCTTGTGTTTTGGTGCCGATCTCCAGATTTTGAAGCTTAGAAATCGTCCCGTTTCTGCCAGCAATCAAATCGTTTAAGCTGGTTCCGTCAGGCAAATTTAGCTGATATTTTCGCGAAATTTCCTCAATTTTTTTGTCCGCGATGGCCTGTTTTTTATAATTATACCCAAACATTGCCGCAAATTTTTTGTCCGCAAACGCGAAAATCAAATCTGTATTGTCAGTGGTCTCGTCTTCCGCGATTTTTACATTTTTTTCGCGAAAATCTCGCTTCACGATCAAAACCTGGCTATCTGTCGGAATTTTGAACGCAACCGACGGCTCAAAATCGCGCATTTTCCCGTCTTCGCCGATTTCCCAAGCGGAAGTTTGCGTCAACGCGCCAGACCCAGAAATCTGCTTCACCACATAAAACGGCGCAAAATAATCATCCGCGGCACCACTTGTTGATTTTCGCGAAAAGCGCGCGATGATCATTTTAATTGTCTTGAATTCGTGGTCGTATTCATTGAAAGTTTCCACACCAGAACGGTTTTTCTCAATCTGCTCCAAAGTATAATCCGCGTTTGCGACGCGTTTTCGCGAAGAATAAAGTAGAACTCCCGGCTCGCGCTCGCTCTGCTCAAATTCGCGAGTTTCGAGACCAAGACCAGCACCCTTCTCAATTTCCGCTAAAATATCCAGTAAAAAAACCGGCGCGATTTGCGGTTTCAATTCACTCGCCACCGGCAAATGATAGACTGTATATTTTTTGTTAACCACAAAAAATTCCACATCAAAGTCTTTTTTATGCTGTGCCGCACGGTTCGCCCACTCAAAAATGTCAAAACTCGCCACGGAATTTTGCCCTTCGTTCTTCCCTAAATTTTCCTTATTCATAACCTATATTTTATCATAAAAAATTTTAACCTTCTGCATTGACAAAATACATGACATCTGATATAATTAGAGATAGTTTCGCACCCGCGAAATAGAACTTGAAAAAGGAGGTGAGATAAATGGAAAAGACTTTATCTCAAATGAACACCGTAAATTTTGCAAGCGGTGTATGTTTAGTTGTAATGGCTCTGCTGGTTTTGATTGGATTTTATGCCGCCAAAAAAGGCAGTCCAAAACTGATAATCGGTTCTTTGGTTTTGGCTGTTCTTGGAGGTTTGGCTTGGGCTTGCCTGCCAGTGATCTGGGACAAAATCGCGAACTTTTTCGCGAATATTTTTTCACTATCGTTTACATCGGTCGCAATTTTTATACTTGTAGTTGTTGTGGTGATAGAATATGTTTCGTCATTGACGAAGAAGTCATCAAACGACGCGGTAAACGCCTCAAATCAAAACGATTTTTCAGATCAAGAAGATGGCTCTGAAGATTAAAGCACATTTCTTTTGCCGGTTTCCTTTCGCGAAACCGGCTTTTTCAATGAGAATTTTATTTAATTCCATTGTTTGGGGCGCCAGGAAAGGGCTGATCTGGATTCACAGTGTTTTTATCCCAGCTTGCGAAAATTTTCAGGTCCTGGACAACCGGTTTCGCGAAATCATATTCAGCGCAATTTGGATCCGTCGACAAATCCGCCACCGATGGCGCAACCACGCACGAATACCAACCAGCGAACGCGAACCCGGCGCGAGCTGGATTTACCGGCGGCGCAACTAATTTTCCGTTGACGATTTCAATCGCGGTTTCAACCGAACCGTCATTATTGTTAAAAACCACATTTCGGGTTAAAATCCATTTTTTCACGACACCAGCATTTCCATCCGTAAAAACTATTGTGCCATTTTTATCAACAGACATCGTCGCATTGTATGCATAAATCTGACCGCCAACCCCTTGCTTAATCGCGCAAGTTCCGTTTGCGAGGTCATCAATATCATATTGCATAGCCAAACAATCCCCCTCTGGCACGCCCTGAAACATTCCCAAGCTAGCATATATCTTATTATCACCCGCAGCAATTGACGATATAGTGTGATCTGTCAATGCGTTATCCGTTATTGGCGTGATCGCACCAGTGTTCGGATCAAACCTCACAATCCCATACATTAAATACGCGCGATTGCTAAGATATATGTTCCCGTCATCCCCAAATGCCCAATCTCCTTTTTTTGCGGAGTCATGATTGACCAAGATTTTCCGTTTGTTGGGTCAACGTAATAATCTTCATTATCATTTGGCATCAAATACTTTACAAAATCTCCATTTCGCGAAAACACTGCGGAAATGGCATTCTCAGGGTTTTTGTCTGGAGAGAGACTAACAATATGCCCGCCTCCAATACCGATCATTCCGCCCGGCATACCGGCAGCCGAACCAAGAAAATGCGGTAATTTATCACCAGGGGTATAGCACGAAATCGCGTAATAATGCGAGACGCTTTCCCCTCCAGCAGATGTTAGTGTATACCCTCCTTCGCTTGACGAAAAACAAACACTGCCGTCATCCAGCGCAAGCATACCTTAGTACATTCTGGAATCAGCCTCAAAAGTAGATCCGTCGGGATTTGTCTGCGCATATCACAAATAAATTTCATTCTCCGAGACTTTCACTCCATCCGAATTAAATTTCACAATTTTATCAATTCTGTTTCCTTCGGCATCTGTCCCCACATTTTGGTCAAGAACATAAACATTTCCATTGCGATCCATCGCCACATTTTCGGTGGTTAAATAGTCTACACCCGGCGTTCCGACATTATTCCCGCCGATATAAGCAGATGTGCTTTAGACTGCATCCGCTTTCGCGAAGGGCTGAGTTTGCTGAATAAGAATCCTATCAATTATATATAAAAAAATAAAATAAGCACAATCTTTTTCAGATTTTTTCTATAACTTTTGCGCCGACAATTTTCTCTTCTCTGGCGCGGTTCGCCATTTCGTCCGCCAGCTCGTTTTCGCGAGTCCCAACATGTGCGCGCGTCCATTTTATCTCACCTCCAACCGCAGAAAATTCGCGAAATTTCGCGAGAAGCGGCTTCACGATGTCCAAATTCTTAATTTCGCCGCCTTTTTTCACCCAACCTTTCGCTTCCCAACCCGGCGCCCAAGCCGTCAAAACATTGATCCAAAATTGCGAATCTGTGGTTAAAATCGCCGTTTCGTTTTCACGAATTTCACCACTTTTTTTTCGCGAAATAAAATCATCCATTCCAGAGAAAATCGCGCGCGCTTCCATGCGAATGTTGGTTGTGTTGTCGCGCGGAACCGGCGAATCTTCAGGTTCACCACCAATAATGAACGGCGCGCCATTTTTAATGACCGCAAAACCGCCCGGGCCGGGATTGGGCGAGGCGCTTCCATCGGTGAAATAACTTATCATTTCCCCATTTTACCATAAGTTTTTCGCGAATTTTCATAACAAAAAATAAAAATCTCGCCAAAGCGAGATTCTTGTTTTGGTATGCCCGATACGATTCGAACGTACGACCTTTGGCTCCGCAAGCCAACGCTCTATCCAGCTGAGCTACGGGCACATTTCTGTGCGTTTTCGCGAAATTTTCGGGATTTTCGCAAATTTTTTTAAATTTTCTGGTCGGGGTGATGTGACTTGAACACACGACCTCGCCGTCCCGAACGGCGCGCGCTACCAACTGCGCCACACCCCGGAAAATCACTTTAACAGTTTACACTCTTTTAGAAAATTTCGCAAGCTTTTTTGTGGAATTTCATTTTTTAATCAAGTTTTCCAACCAATTTTTCAAAACCACCGCATTATTCTGCACTTCATTTCGCGCAGAATACAAAAGTTCAATGCTTTTACCCTGCAAAATTTCATTTTTTACACTTTCGCGAAAAGTTATAGCAAGCGGGTTTTCGTTCAATTCAGTCAAATATTTTTCGCGAAATTCCGGCCATTTTTTACTTTCATGCCCAAACCATTCGCGAAGTTCAGCGCTTGGCGCAATGTTTTTCGCCCAACCTTTTTGCGGACCAAAATTCGCGAAATTCTCCGATTGGTCGAGCGCGGCATTTTCATGAGAAATTCCGCGCGGCCACAATCTGTCAATTAAAATCCGTAATTTTCCGTCATTTCCCTCGCTGTCGTAAATTCGCGAAATCAAAATCTCGCCCGGTTTTTCCATTTTATTTCTCCAAAAATGCCGCCAGTTCAGAGATTTTCACGCGCGTTTGTTCGCCCGAATCACGGAAACGGACGGTGATATCGTCTTGTTCAAGCGAGTCAAAATCCACCACCACGCAGAACGGGCAGCCAATTTCGTCGGCTTTAGCATAGCGTTTACCGATGTTGCCGCTGTCGTCCCAATTGACGCGTCCCGGGAATTCAGCTTTCAAATTCGCGAAAACTTCTTTTGCTTTTTCAACCAACTCCGGCTTGTTTTTGAGTAGTGGGCTGACGGTGGTAAAAACCGGCGCGAGATGATTTGGGAGCGCCAAAACCGTGCGCCCGTCAGTTTCGCGAATCGCACTTGAAAGCACTGCCATCACCAGTCGCTCAACACCAAAACTCGGCTCAATCACGTGCGGCACAAATGGCTTATTTTCGTGATTCGCGAATTCCGGCGTGCCTGGTTTTGCGCGATATTCCATAGATTTTTTGCTTTCTCGCTGAATGTTCCCGAGGTCAAAATCAGTGCGATACGCGATGCCCATCAATTCTTCGCGCCCAATCGGATAGTCAAATTCAATGTCAACTGTTCGCTTGGAATAGTGCGCGCGGTCGTTTTCCGGGACTTCCAACTCGTGAATATTTGCCGCCGCAAGACCGATTTTTTCTTCAAGAAATTCGTGAACCAGCGCCAATAATTTCGCGAAATTCTCTTTCCAAGTTTCCGGATCAACAAAATATTCAATTTCCATTTGCTCGAATTCACGCGAACGGAAAATGAAATCTCGCGGGCTGATTTCGTTTCGGAATGCTTTTCCCTGCTGCGCCAAACCAAACGGCAACGAAGGATAAAAACTGTCTACCACATTTTTGTAATTCGTGAAAATTCCCTGCGCGGTTTCAGGGCGGAGATACGCCACATGCTCATCGTCGCTGATCGCGCCAACATGAGTGCTGAACATCATGTTAAAACTGCGGACATCGCTCAGCTCATTCCCTGCCGGCGATTTGATGTTGTTTTCGCGAATGAGTTTTGTGATGTCTTCATTTGTCAAACCTTCCGCATCAATTCCGTTATCTTTCAGAAGGTGATCCGCGCGAAAACGCTCTTTTGTTGTTAAATCCTCAACGAGAGGATCCGCAAAAGTCGCCACATGCCCGCTCGCAACCCACGTTCGCGGATTCATGATGATCGCCGCGTCCACGCCAAACATTTCGTCGCGATTTTCCACCCAAAATTTCCACCACTCGTTCATGATGCGGCGTTTGAGCGCAACGCCCAACGGGCCCCAATCCCAAGTTCCGGCCAATCCGCCATAAACTTCAGAACCTTGATAAATAAACCCGCGGCGTTTCGCCAGCGAAATGATCCCCGCCATTTTTGCGACAGTTTCGTTGTTTTTCTCAGCCATTTTCACTTCCCTTCTTTAATTTCGCGAATTCGCGACCTTTTCTGCGCCCATTTTACCATTTTTTCAAAGAAAAAACCCGGGGATTCCGGGTTATAAAAATAATTATGGTTATTTTAAACGATTCTTTTTCGCCTCTTCAAACATTCTCTTCTTTCTTTTCGCAAAAGATGGCGGATTTTCATTCGTGAACACACGCCTGACATCTCGCAATGACATAGTGCGCCCTAGATCTCTCATCAACATATCTGTCCTACTGGATCCGCGATAGCGATATCCAAAACTTTCAGATTTTCGGCGCATTGATTCATGGTGCTTTTGAATCATTTTACCCACAACATCAATCACTTCTTGCCTTGAAAAATAATCTTTTTCCGTAAAGGCAGCGTCCAGCGAAAAAATAAAAGCATTTACTTTTGCCAAATCAGTTTCATTCATTTCAAGAATATCCCTGATCATGTCCAATTTTCGCGAATCCACATCCGCAGCATCAATCATTTTTAGCAAATCACTTTTTAGCATTTTATTGTCCTCATTTCTAACCTAATTATTTAGGTACAATCGGGGGTAATCCCCAAACTTTTTTTATTTTAACACATTTTCATTGTTCTCGCAATTTCCCCGCGACATCCGCTTGCTTTTTTTGAGATTTTCATTATAATATATATATTATCATCAACGGATGGTTTGTATTTTTAGAAAGAAGGTAAGAAAATGGTAATTAGTCAAATTTTTATCCAGGCCGGTGAAGACCTAAATCACGACATTTCCGTAGAAAACGGAGATGTTATCAGAGTTTTTATCATCACCGAAAACGGCAGGTTTGAAATCACCAGCCCCAGCGACGGCAGTATTTTGCAGAACGTGTCTCTTTCGAAAACCGATCCGAGTTTTCACGCGCAGATTGAAATTTCTGCAAAAGGATATTTGCTCGTCAACAACATGTTGCGACATGAGAAAAATCCACCGCTCGCAGCCAAAAAAGCAAGAATGATTTTTGACAGAAATTCATCGTTTGCTGTCGGGAGCGACACGCTCATTCTCAGCAACATTCTCATTGAACTCATGCCAGAAAAAACTTGGGTTCCGCTCGCCACAAATCGCAACGGAAACCATGGCGACCCGCTGATTTCAAAACGGCGAAACGTTAAATTTGCGTTTCGCGAAATCGCAGATTAGCCTTCTTATTTATTCCGGTTCAGCTCAGACTGAGCCGGTTTTTATTTTCGCGAAATTTTGCGCGCTCAAAGTTTCGCAACGCTCTTTGCGACCAACAAGACATTGTCCATAAAATCGTTCACGCCCGAAATTTTCGCAACGATTGCCGGCAAATTTGACGACAAAATCCGCAATATTTTTATCTCATCCACCCCATATTTTCCGTTCGGCGCAAACGTAAAAACCTGCTCTCGCCCATCCCAAATATACCTCGCGTCTTCAACCAAATTCATACCGTTTTTATCGGTTCGCGCGTTCAGTTCGGCGCCGCCGATTTTCGCGAAATTCAAGTAAAACCACGCTTCCGTGATTTTTCGCGAAATTCCAGAATTATTCAAATTTGCAAAAGTTTTTTCCAGCAGGTCAAAATATTCGGGCTCATCAACATCTTCCGCAGCTCGAGCGGTCAATTTTATCGCTTCGTAGCCAAACTCCATTTTCCCAAAATCCTCAATAATATCGTAAAAACTGCGCACAATTTTTGCACCAGTCAAAGTCCACAAATCACTCCTGTTGGCGCGCCCTTTCGCAAGCGTCAAATCGCAAATAGAAAACAGCTCAATTCCGCCAGCAAGCCGAGATTTTTCGCGACGAACGCCGCGCGCCATCACGCTCAAAATCCCCTGTTCTCGCGTCAAAACCGTGATAATTCTGTCTGCTTCACCGTAATTTGTTCGGCGGAGAATGATCGCTTTTACGCGCAAATTATTATTCATTTTCAGCTCCATTTTTTAGATTTTCCAAGATATCTTGAGCAGATTTTCGCAAAGTTTCTGGCGTGATTTCGGCCTTGTCTAGAATTTCTTTCACACCGAATTCCGCGACGTTTTCAGCACGAATTTTTTCAGCCAACGAAGATAAAATAATAATTGGGATTTTTCGCGAATCGTCATAACTCTGCATTTCATTCAAAAGCACAAACAGGTTTTGCTCGCCCAGCAAGACATCCGCGATGATCAGATCCGGCCAGAATTCCGCGAAAACATCAAACGCCTCCGCCGGATCTTGAATTGATTTCACATCTGTAAATTTCCGCTTTAAAACCTTTTCAAAACTTCGCGAAAGCCAAACATCATCCTCAATTATCAGGATTTTTGCAGGGATTTTTTCATTGTTCATAATAGCTCCAACAGGCTTGCTTGCTGAGTGATTGGCAGTGATATTTGGAATGCTATGCCATCTCCACGTCTTGGGCGAATAGCGTCCAGACGTCCGTTCATTTTTTTTGCGAACATTCCAGAAACAGCCAGACATAGCGCCAAACTGTTTGGGCGCGACGAAATCGGTTGCTCTTGGTCGAGATTTTCGCGAATTCGTCTAAATTCGCCCAAGCTGATCACTGAGCCGTGGTCGCGGACAAAAATCTTCGCGAAACCGCTTTCAATTTTTGCGGAAATTTCAACTTTTTTGCCTCCGTTATTTTGACTCAAAGAATTATCCAAAAGATTTGCGATCAGTGCGCAGAGCAAGTCGCGGTTCGCGATCACGGGAGGCATTTTTCGCGGAGTTTTTCGCGAAATTCTTGAACCCAGCGCGAGCGCGAGCGGTTCCATGCCGTCGGCCGCTTCACGAATCACGCCATCAATCCGCATCGGTTCAAGCTCAAACAAAGCATCTTCAAGGCGCGCCGCTCGGAGCAAACTGTCTGCCAATCTCAAAGATCTCTCAGAGGTCAAACGAATTTTTTTCGCTATTTCTGCAGAATCTTCGCGAACAGATTTTTCGCTATTTTCAAGCGAGTCTGTAAACTCCAAAGACAATTGTCGCATTAAAATCAGCGGCGATTTCAGCTCACGCGCCGCAACAATCAAAGGGTTTCCCAGAGTTAAAAACTGGTCTGAGCGATCGGAAAAAATGTCTGAGCCACCAGCGAGACCGCCGCTTTTCAACAAATCCCTATCATTCCCCTCACCTTCCATGCAACGATTATATCAAAAAATTCGCGAAACATCGTGCTTATGACAACATTCTGGTGTTATAAATTGAATTTGAGAGACGGAAGAACTGTGTTCATCATATCCGGGACAAAATCGCTGCTGTCAGAGAAGATTTGCAAGGTGTAATTTCCGTTCATGATCGGGAAAGCCGCCATTGATCCGTTGATTGAGTTCGAGAACTGACCGGTGATTAAAACGCCTTTCGCAGATGAATCAACCCCAGTGTTTAATGTCTCACTTGACAACGTGCCATTTGAAATCTGCCCCCTATAATTTTGCAAAATTTGCGAATAATTCTGAGGAGAAATCAAAACCCTGAGAGCAAAAGGTGTGCTTTGACCATTGATCGGCGGGACGGAAACCGGATTAAAATAAACTTGATATTGACTTTGGTTGCTGAAAATAAACTGCGACCAAGTTTTCGGATATTGAAAACTCACGGTGCCAAAAACGCCCGGGCTCGTAAATCTGGTAAACGGCTGCTTGTATTGCTCCTGAAATTTTGCGTTCAGCTCATCCGTCACCTTTTTTTCTGTCGCCTTAGATGCGTTCTTTGCAGCGATTGCGGATTTTTGGTCAGATTCGTTTTTGAATTGATTCATCTGGACATACGCCCAACCGCCAAACGCAGCGGCGCCAATCAATAAAATAATCGCGAAAATCAAGCCAATAACCAGGCCGCTTGAAGCCCCCTTTTCATCGCGAAAATCTCTCTGAATTTTGCCCACCTGCTTTATCATAAGCATATTGTATCACACTTTTTCGCCAAATCAACGCGTCTTTCGCGCGCCGCTAAAACTCGTAAAGTCGCATTCCATTCAGTTCGCGAACAGGTTTTTCGCCGTCAAGTTCAAAACCAAAACACACAACGCGGATCTTTTTCGCGGCAAATTTTTCGCGATTTTTTCTGATCAAACCCGGGATTTTTTTCATCACTTTATTTACTTGAAAAAGATAAATAACAGTGGTTTCAGGCGGGAGTTCGTGCGTCAAAAAATTCTCGTTTTCTATCTGGATTCTCGGATTTCTCAAAAACCGTAGTCTCGACCATAGAACTAAAATCGGATTGATTTCATAGCCAACAGCTTTTTTCGCGCCGGCGGAAATCGCCATTTTCAAGACCTCCCCGTTGCCCGAACCAAGGTCAACAACCGTGTCGTTTTTGCGAATATTTGCCAAATCCAGCGCCTCGCGAATCCAAATTTTTCGAGTTGGGACAAACGGCGCTCCAAAAATCACGCCAAAACCAACAATTGCGAGGAAAATTACTGCAAGAACAATCAAAATAACCATTTTAATACTCCAAAATTATTCTTCATCAACTTCGCCAAGAGTGCTGGCAAAATCTCGTTTAATGATTTCAATTTTCTCCTCTTGATCGTTGAGTTTTTCGCGAATTTCTTCTGCCAATTTGCTCGCACGCGCAAACTCTTCTGTCGCTGTCTCAACATCAAAATCAGGGTCATTAAATTCGCGAACAATCGCCTCAAACTCAGCCATCATTTCTCGCAAATTTTTCGTGTTTTCGTTATTTTTCTCGGACATTTTTCACCTCGCTTTCAATTAAATATTTTTCCGTTTCTGTCATTATTAAACTATCAACTTTAGGCATTGACCGCAACATTTTTCCATCCTGCGTACGCAAAATTGCGTATCCTCGTTTCAGTATTTCGGCTGGGTTTCTGGAGATTAGTTTTTCAAAATTCAAACCAAAATCTTGTTTTTTTCTCTGTAAAATCTGAACAATTTTATTGTTCATTTCGCGAAAACCATTTTGCAAATCTCGATTCTTTTCCAAAAATCTTCGGTTAAGGCTTGCGAAAATTTCGTAAAAATCATTGTCAATTCTAGTGAAAATTTCGCGTTTGTCTGGGACGAGAATCTCCGCCGCATTGCTTGGCGTGCTGGCTCGAACATCCGCCGCAAGATCTGCCAACGTAGTATCAATTTCATGCCCAACTCCGCTAATGATCGGGATTCGCGAACGCGCAATTTCGCGAACCAACAGCTCGTCATCAAACGCAATTAGGTCGTCTCGCGAGCCTCCGCCACGCAAAATAGCAATCACTTCTACATCATTTCGCGAACTATTGAACCAACTAAGCGCGCCGCGAATCTGCTCCGGCGCGGCCTCACCCTGAACCTGCGTGTGCGCCACAACCAGACTCGCCGCAGGAAAGCGTTCTTTAATGATTTTCGCGAAATCTTTAAAACCTGCCGCGTCAACAGATGAAATCACACCGATTTTAGTCGGCATTTGTGGCAATATTCGCTTTCTATCTTCATCAAACAAGCCTTCTTTCGCCAATTTTTCGCGAAGAAGATCAAACGCTCTCTTGATCGCACCCTTCCCAACCGGGCGAACAGAACGCACTGTTAGAGAAAATTTTCCCCATTTTGTGATATTTGGACGCGCATTTATAATAACCTTCATACCGTCCTCAATCGGCACGCGCAAATTAAAAGTTGTCATAAAACAGCCGAGCGAACTCTCCGCATCTTTCAAGTCAAAAAACACCCATTTGCCCTGATTAACCTTAAAATTCGCAACTTCACCAACGATTTTCAAGCTAGGCGTTGCGGTTTCAAAAATTTGGTTAAACAGCGCAGTTGCCTCCGAAACGGTGAACTCTGGAACAAAACCGGCGCGAACTTCTTTTTCTTTAACGCTAAAAACAGATGCGGGGGGTTTATCTTCCCGTAATTCTCTATTTTCGGAATTTTCAGCACTTTCAATCCCAAATTCGCGAAAAAGATCGGCTTGGAAATCAGACATCTTCATGGAAATTATCCCCGTCGATTTCAATATCCACGATGTTCATTTTTGCGAAATCTTCGGTTTCTTTTTTGGAAAGTTCAAGTTTAGAACGTTTTCGCATGGAAGATTTTTTCGCGAATTTTTTATCAATTTCGTTCATTTCATCAAGTTTTGGCGCGGAAAAATTGAGCTTTGGCTCAGAAGATTCACGACATTTTTGCGACAATTCAGTGCCCTTATTTTCAATAATTTTTTCATCTACATCGGGAATTTTTTCCATAAATGAACTAATTTTTTGTTCAGACTTTTCTCCTGTTTTTCGCGAATTTACGTCGTATTTTCCGTATTTATGCAGTGCCTTGTGGTAGACAATAAAACCGCTCGCGAGCGTCAATAAAATTAAAATCACGCGCGTCAAAATCACGCCCGCCAACGCCACGCTCGGCTCAACCGAACTTGCCGTCAAAATGCCGATCATAATTACTTCAAGCGCCCCAGCTCCGCCCGGCGTTATCATAAACATTCCGCTGAGTTGCCCGGCACCATAAGCGATCAAAAGCACGGCCGGGTTGATCCAATAACCGAGCGCGCAAAACGTCACCACAAACATTCCAACCTCTGCAAAATTGCAAATAAACGACCAGACAATTGGCTTCAACAGAAGTTTTTTATCTTTTCTAATTGCCTTGTAATCGCGGTGAAAGTCCATAAAAAACTTCTCCGTTTTTTCAAGGTTCATCAACTGTTTTCGCTTACTGACACGACCAAAAGTTTTCGCGAAAATTGAGTTAACGTTTCGCGTAAGCCACGCAGCAAATGAGCGCATCCGGCTCTCTGACGAGATCAAAAATCCGCCAAAAACCACTAAGAAAATCAGTGCGGTAATACCAAATACGTTCCCTGCAACCACCCAGTTTGGAACTTGGTCGCCAGCTGTTGTCCAGACCAGCGCGATGACCAAAAGTACAAAAAAAGTCCCGAATTCAATGATATATTTTATTAACTGAGAGAGAGTGGCCTGACCCGCAGAAACGCCGAGTTTCCCCAAACGCCAATTCATATAGCCAACACCGCTGACTCCGCCAGTCGGGAAAACGTGATTCACGAAATTCATTTCCAGCGACATGCTCGTCGCCTCAATCGCACTGACGTTTTTGAGCTGTCCGCGCTCACGCAAATACGTAAAGAAAATCTCCGCCTCGGCGTAAAAACTGAGAAATTGCGTCGGGATGATCAGGAGTAAAATCAAAATGTTTGCTTTGCCAACTTCCCCGACCGCCTCTTCGATGCTTTCGCGAGCAGCCACCAAAACCACCGCAATCAGCACCAATGTTGCGATGTTTAGCCAAAATTTTGCCCCACGCGGTTTCATATTTTTTCGCGAATTCTTAAAACCATTGCGAAAATCTGTCTTAAATTTTTCCATTAGCGCTATTTTACCATATTTGGCGATGTTTCGCGAAAACCCTATCTCTCAGATTTCAGCGATTTGTGGACAAATTTCGCGAAAAGTGCGATGACGGAGATGATTGAGGCGAAAATTAAATCTGAAATGGTTGCGCCGGCGAGTTTATTGGTTGATCCCGTGTTTGGCGCAGCAGGTGTTTGACCACCATTGTCTGCGTTTGGTGTTGGCGCTGGCGCAGGATCAGCGTTTTTGGTCCAGTTCGCGGTGATTTCTGTGTCGCCTGTCAAAATAAATGTTTCACCAAGTTTTTTGGTTCCGGTCCACGCGCTTGATGTAAAACCAGCGAAAGTGTAGCCGGCGCGGGTGGCGGTGGTTGGAAGAGTGATTTGCGCGCCTTCATCTGTTGTGCCGACAGCTGTTCCGCCGGTCAGTGTGCCGTTGTCTGGGTTTATCGCGTAATTCCATTTATTGGTTCCATAGAATTCAAAAGTATCACCTGGTGCAATTGTGGTTGTATCCGATGAGCTACCGTTCCAAGATTGGAAATTAACTGCACCTGAAGATACGTTTTTGATTGGGATCCCGGTGGAGGCTTTTGTAAGTTTGCCATCATCGGAGTTGAAGCCATAGAAGAAATATCTGCCAACTGTTGTGATGTTGCTGGTGTTAAAAGATCCGGCTGGAAGGCTTGTTAGAGAACCGGAGCCATTGAAATAATAGAAGAAATCGTTTCCCACTGTTGTGATGTTGCTGGTATTAAAGGAGCCAGC
>CAXYVX010000004.1:0-32615 GCA_964292495.1 uncultured Candidatus Saccharibacteria bacterium | reverse complement strand
TGATTGATATTTTGGTTGAAGCGACGGGTCAGACGGAAAAGAAAATTCGCGAAGACATGGAGCGCGATTATTGGATGACGGCGGAAGAGGCGAAGAAATATGGGTTGGTGGATGATGTGGTGAAGGCAGCGAAGTGATTTCGCGAAATTGCGCGGAAAATGCTAAAATACTTGATATATAAATCACAGGAGGGTATATGACATCAAATAATCAACGTGCGGAGCTTCATCGTAAAATTTGGGCGATCGCAAATAGAACTCGTGGCGCGGTCAGCGGGCAAGATTTTCGCAATTATATCTTAGGAATCTTATTTTATCGTTTCGTCTCTGAAGATATCGCGAAATATTTTAACGAGAATGAGTGGAACGCAGGCGAAGAAGATTTTGATTTCGCGAAGTTGACTGATGAGGAGGTGTCGGATGAAATCGCGCGTGAAGCTGTGAAAGTTAAGGGATACTTTCTCTATCCCTCACAGCTTTTTGAGAATGTGATTTCAAGGCTTGATGATATTTCTGAAGATTTGAATGTTGAGCTCAAAAATATCTTCGACGCATTTGAGAATTCTGCAAACGGAGCGCCAAGTGAGGATGACATAAAAGGCCTATTTGCAGAAGTTAATCTAACGGCGTCAACTCTCGGCGGTAATGTGAGCGAAAAAAATAAGAATCTTGCGGACGTTTTGCGCGGAATTGCGGAGATCGATTTCGGTACGGACGATTTTCGCGAAAATAACATTGATGTTTTTGGCGACGCTTACGAATATTTGATCGGAAATTATGCTGCGAACGCTGGAAAATCTGGTGGTGAATTCTTCACTCCGCAAAATGTTAGTAGGCTTGTTTCGTTGCTCGCGACTGACGGAATGACAGAAATAAACAAGATTTACGATCCGACCGCCGGTTCGGGTTCGCTCTTACTTCAATCGAAAAAACTTCTTGATAGTAAGATCCTCAAAAACGGTTTTTTCGGTCAGGAAAAAATGCTCGAAACTTATAACTTGGCGCGGATGAATATGATTTTGCATGGTGTAAATTTCGCGGATTTCAATATTAAACTCGGCGACACTTTGCTTAATCCAAAACATAATAATGAAAAACCGTTCGATGTGATCGTTTCCAATCCGCCGTATTCTATTGGTTGGATCGGATCGGATGATCCAACTTTGATCAACGATGATCGTTTTGCTCCAGCTGGGGTCTTGGCGCCGAAAAGTAAGGCGGATTTTGCGTTTATTTTGCATGCATTGAATTATCTGTCGGCGAAAGGTCACGCGGCAATCGTTAGTTTTCCAGGGATTTTTTATCGTGGTGGCGCGGAGCAAAAAATTCGCAAATATCTGATCGATAACAATTTCGTTGAGGCGATTATTCAGCTGCCGCCAAATATGTTTTTTGGCACTAGTATAGCGACATGTGTTTTAGTTCTTGCGAAAAACAAAGCTGACACAAATACGTTGTTCATTGATGCGAGCGCGGAATTCAAAAAAGAAACGAATAATAATATTCTAACAGAGGAAAATATCGCGAAAATCATCGGAACTTTTCGCGAGAAATCCGATCAAGAATATTTCGCGAAATCCGTAAGTTATGACAAAATTCGCGAAAATGATTACAATTTGAGCGTTTCGAGCTACGTGGAAGCGGAAGATAAAAGCGAGAAGATTGACATTGATGAACTAAATGTAGAAATTCGCGAAACGGTCGCGAAAATCACAAAACTTCGCGAAGAAATTGACGCGATTACGGAGGAACTGGGGAAATGAACGGAAATAAAGAGCTGAGTTTTCTGCTGTATAACGACGACGAAAATATTCAGGTTGTCGTAAAAGATGAGACGATTTGGGCGACGCAAAAAGCGATGGCGAAATTGTTTGATGTTCAGGTTCCAGCGATCAGCAAGCACCTCAAAAATATTTTCGAGGACGGCGAGTTAGACGAGAAAGTGGTTGTTTCCAATTTGGAAATAACCACAAAGCATGGCGCAATCCCTGGAAAAAGTCAAATTTCGGATGTCGCTTATTATAACCTCGACGCTATCATTTCCGTCGGGTATCGCGTGAATTCCGCGAAAGCAACGCAATTTCGTATCTGGTCGACCAGAGTTTTGCGCGAATACATGATCAAGGGCTTCGCGATGGACGACGCGCGGCTCAAGCAGGGCGAAGCGGTTTTTGGTAAGGATTATTTTCGCGAATTGCTGGAGCGCGTGCGATCGATTCGCGCGAGCGAGCGGCGAATTTGGCTGCAATTGACGGATATTTTCGCGGAAATTAGTGTTGATTATGACAAGAAATCTGAGGTCACGAAAGATTTTTTTGCGACGGTGCAAAATAAATTTCACTATGCGATCACCGGCAACACAGCAGCGGAAATCATTCACAAGAATGCCGACGCGAAAAAAGATCATATGGGGTTGACAACGTGGAAAAACTCGCCGGACGTCCGCGTTTTACTGAGTGACACGAAAATTGCGAAAAATTATCTAAGCGAGAAAGAGATCCGAAGTTTGGAACGCGAAGTTTCCGGATTTTTCGACTATATTGAGGGACAGATCGAGCGCGAGCGCATGTTTACGATGGCGGATTTCGCGAAATCGATCGACCGATTTCTGAATTTTAACGACTATGAAATTCTTGATGGGAATGGTAAAGTCTCGATGAGAACGGCGCAGAACAAGGCGGCGCGCGAATACGCGGAGTTTAATAAAACACAAAAAATTAATTCCGATTTTGAGAAAAAGATTTTGACGGAGAAAAAGTTGGCGGAATCTTCGCGAAAAGCGCAAAAAAATGTGGGAGACGAGAAATGAGCGGAGATACGGCGGACGCGAAAGAGATTTCGCGAAACTTGATGACGATGATCGGGGATGAAAAAGTCGAGTGGAAGAAATTGGGCGAAATCGCGAAAATTAAAACCGGTCAATTAATTAATAAAAATATTATCGCGAAAAATCCCGGAAAATACCCGGTAATAAATTCTGGAATCGCGCCGCTTGGATTTATCGATAAGTTTAATACTGAAAACGACGAAATTGGCGTGACAACTCGTGGTGCGGGGGTTGGCTACGTTTCTTGGAATTCGGGAAAATACTTTCGCGGAAATCTAAATTACAGTGTAACGATTTATGATAAAAATAGCGTAAATAATCGTTTTGTTTATTATTATCTAAAATTTGCGAAAAATAAAATTGAACAGTTATGCACATTTACTGGGATTCCTGCGCTAAATACTAGCGAATTCGCAAAACTTGTGGTTCCAGTGCCGGCGATAGCGGTACAGGAGCGCGTGGTGGCGGTGCTGGACCGGATGACTGATCTCACAGCGGAGCTGACAGCGGAGCTGACAGCGGAGCTGAAACTCCGTTCGAAGCAATATTCGTATTATCGCGATTATTTGTTGGATTTCGCGAAGGCGGACGACAGTGTGGATGAAATTACGTTTGGGGGGGTCCGGCCTAAAGTCGCGTGGCGGAAGCTGGGCGAAATTGGCAAATTTTATGGTGGACTTACTGGAAAATCTAAAGCAGATTTTGGACAAGGAAACGCAAAGTTTATAACTTATATGAACGTTTTCTCGAATATTTCCGTGAACCCAGGAAAACTCGAGTCGGTTAAAACCAAAGAAGACGAAAAGCAAAATGTAGTAAAATATGGAGATATTTTATTTACAGGTTCTTCGGAAACTCCTGATGAAGTTGGAATGTCTTGCGCAGTTACGACTGATTTTTGTGAAAAAATTTATTTAAATAGCTTTAGTTTTGGCATTAGACTTCGCAAAGGCGTAGACTTGGCTCCGGAATTCGCAAAATACCTGTTTAGAGGCAGTTTTATGAGAAAACAAATCATAAGAACAGCGAGTGGTGTAACGCGATTCAATGTTTCTAAAAAACTGATGGCGAAAATTATAATTCCAATTCCTCCGATGGAAGAACAAAAACGGATCGTGGGGATTTTGGACAAATTTAACAAACTAACGAACGACATCAGCGAAGGATTGCCGCGGGAAATTGCGCTTCGCGAAAAACAATATGAATATTTTCGCGAAAAGTTGTTTGACTTTGTGAAGTAAATTCGCAAAAATTCGCGAAAAATAGTAAGATAATAATATGAATGTAAAACCTTGGCAAACTACTGAAACGCTGGCGGAAATGACCGACGGGATCATTTTGTCGTGCTACGAAAAAATCGCGAAAACCGAAGGCGCGGCGCAAAGCGAAGCGGCGCTCGAGAAAAAATTTATCGAAGATTTACAAAAACAAGGTTATGAATATCTGTCGATTCACCACGAAGATGAGCTACTGGAAAACTTGCGAAAACAGATTTCGCGACTGAATCAGACGGAATTCACAGATACGGAATGGGATAAAATTGTGCGAAATTATCTGTTGCGCGCGAGCGACGGAATCATTGAGAAAACTCGCAAAATTCAGGAAGATTCTATCTATGATCTGACGCGCGAGGATGGCACGCTGATGAACGTGAAGATTATCGATAAGCAAAATCTTGCGAATAACAAACTGCAGGTGATCAACCAATACGAGAACGAAGGCACGCACAAAAACCGCTACGATGTGACGATTCTGGTGAACGGACTTCCACTGGTTCATGTGGAACTGAAAAAGCGTGGCGTTTCGATTCGCGAAGCATTCAATCAGATCAACCGGTATCAAAAAGAGAGTTTTCTCGCGAACGCTGGACTGTTTGGTTTTGCGCAGATTTTCGTGATCTCAAACGGGACTTTCTCGCGATATTTCGCGAATACAACAGAGCGCAACAAGAACAATTTTGATTTTTCGATGCAGTGGGCGGACGTAAAAAATAATACGATTGACGACCTGGAAGATTTTACGGCGACGTTTTTCGAGCCGCGGACGATTTTGAGTATTATCACAAAATACAGCGTGTTTAATGCTGATAATGTGCTGCTGATCATGCGACCGTATCAGATCGCGGCTGCGGAGAGGATCACTTGGAAGATTAAAAGTTCGCTAAATTCGCGAAAAATGAGTGCGCCGGAATCAGGGGGATACATCTGGCACACAACAGGAAGCGGAAAAACCTTGACGAGTTTTAAAGCGGCGCGGCTCGCGACCGAGATCCCGGAAATCACGAAAGTTTTCTTCGTAGTTGATCGGAAAGATCTGGATTATCAGACGATGAAAGAATATCAGAAGTTTCAGCCAGACAGCGTGAACGGTAGTAAAAACACTGGCGAACTGGCGCGAAATATTGCGAAAAAAGACAATAAAATCATCGTTACGACGATCCAGAAACTATCGCGATATCTGAGCCGAAAGCCTGAAAGCGAGATTTTCGCGAAAAACGTCGTGCTGATTTTTGACGAAGCGCACCGCGGACAGTTTGGCGAAGCGCAGAAATTGATCACGAAATCGTTCAAGAAATACATTCAATTTGGCTTCACGGGCACGCCGATTTTTCCGGAAAACTCAAACGGATTTGCGACGACGGCGAGCGTATTTGGACCGCAACTGCATTCATATGTGATCACTGATGCGATTCGTGACGGAAAAGTGCTGAAATTTAAGATTGATTACCATAATGCTTTGGCGAAATTTGCGGAAGCGGAAACGGAGCAGAATCCGAAAAACGAAAAATCGCTATTGTTACATCCAGACAGGATTCGCGAAATAACAGAGACAATATTAAAAATTTATGATGAAAAAACGCGGCGAATGAGCGGAGCGACTCGCGCGGAAAAACGAAAACGCGGATTCAACGCAATGTTTGCAGTGCAGTCGGTTGAAGCTGCGAAACTTTATTATAGTGAATTCGCGAAGCAGATGCGTGAATTGCCGGATGCGAAAAAAATGCGCGTCGCGACGATTTTCTCATTTGCGCAAAATGAAGAACAAATGTTTGGTGGTGAGATTCCAGATGAGAATTCGGATGATACGAGCGGGTTAAACAAGAGCGCGAAAGAGTTTTTAGATGGCGCGATCGCTGATTATAATGCGGAGTTTGGGACTAGTTTTTCCACTGGCGGTGATGAATTCCAAAACTATTACAAAGATCTGGCGAAAAAAGTAAAAAATCGCGAAATTGATCTGATAATCGTCGTCGGAATGTTTTTGACTGGATTTGACGCGCCAACATTGAACACGCTGTTTGTAGATAAAAATCTGCGTTATCACGGGTTGATTCAGGCTTTTTCGCGAACGAATCGTATCTTTAATGACGCGAAACCGTTTGGAAATATAGTATGTTTTCGCGATTTAGAGCCGGCGACACGTTCAGCGGTGAAATTATTTGGCGATGAAAAGTCGTTTAATATTATCACTGAGCGGAAATATTCTGATTGGCTCGATGGATTTACCGATGAAGAAACTGGCAAAGCAAAAAAAGGATTTCGCGAATTAGTTGACGAAATCCGCGAAAAATTCCCAGATCCCAATGAAATTGTTGGCGAAGAAAACGAAAAAGAATTTGCGAAATTGTTCGGCCAGGTTTTGCAAGCTGAAAACATCTTGAAGAACTTTGATGAGTTTTACAGTGAAGAGGCTGAAATTATATCTGAACTTGAAATGCAAGATATGAAAAGTGCTTATCTGGAAATCCGTGAAAAAGCGCGGGGAAGAACACGGAAAGATGACGAAAATGCTATAGATTTCTCAGAAATCACTTTTGAAGATGAATTATTGAGGCAGGATGAGGTGAATGTTGACTATATTTTAACGTTGATTTTTGAGAAGCGAAATAACTTTTCGCGAGACGAAATTTCGCGAATTATTCGGTCAAATGTTGGGATGCGCGAGCGTGAAGATTTGATCATGAAGTTTGTGGACAGTATAAAAGTTGGTGAAATAAAATCTCAGGATGAGGTATTTGATAAGTTTTATGATTTCGCGAAAAAGGAGCGCAAATCTGAAGAAGAAAATTTGATTACTGAGGAGAAATTAAAGGAAAGTGCGGCTCGGGAATATATCAGGAAATCTCTTGCGAACAATTATGCAAGTGAAAATGGAATGGATTTTGAGTCTATTCTACCTCCGATGTCGAAATTTGGTGTAAGTGCGGAGAAAAATGCCCGAACAAAAATGCGAATCTTTGAGAAAATTCAGAAATTTGTGGGGAAATTTAGTGGGATTTAAGACAATTTTGCAAAAATAGATTATTTGCGGTGATTTTTGCAAAAACCCCTTGTTTTCACAAAAAAAGTGTGCTATCATGATACCAATGAAGTAGTGCATATCTGTTAGTTTGGCGCGCCGTGGCTGGCGGCCATTCTTGCGTTCTGGAATTCCGCGAAAACGCACTACATTTCGCGGGAAACCAGAAAACGGGCTGACGGATGAAGAGAGACTTCGCGCCAAGGGTTAAATTAAGGTTTTGATTTTTCGCGAAAATTCAGAGATTTCGCGAAAAATGGAGACGGAAATAAGGAGAAAAAATGGCGAAAAGCGAGAAAATTCCTCTTAAAAATGGAATTACCGAGCGTAAATATTTCGGCGAAGTGGAGAACGTGCTTGAACTTCCAAACATGGTTGAGCACCTCACTAGCAGCTGGAAGGATTTTGTTCAGAACGAAATGGGCGAAATTTTTGCGGAAATCAATCCGATCCAGGATTACACTGGTGAAAAGCTTGATTTGAGCTTCAAGGATTATCATTTCGGCGAACCGAAAGTCAGCGATGTTCAGGCGATGAACGACAACATTAGTTATGAAGCTCCACTTTATGTGAAAGTTGAATTGACTAATAAAACCACTGGCGAAGTCAAAGAATCCGAGCTTTTCATGGGTGATTACCCGTGGATGACCGAACGCGGAACTTTCGTGATCAACGGAAGCGAGCGCGTGGTGGTTTCGCAGTTGACCCGCAGTTCCGGCGTGTTTTTCACCGCTGAAAACACCGGTACGAAAAACCTTTACGGCGCAAAAATGATCCCAGGCCGCGGCGCTTGGTTGGAATTTGAAACTGCTGCAAGTGGCGCAATTTTTGTGAAAATCGACCGCCGACGCAAAATCGCAGTTACAACACTTCTTCGCGCGCTTGGTTTTGGCACAAACACGGCCATTAAAGACCTTTTCGCGAAAATTGACGGCGCAGAAGATTACATCAACGCGACGATTGAAAAAGACGCGGCGCGCGGCACCAACGAAGCTTTGATTGAAGTTTTCCGCCGCATTCGCCCGGGCGATCTCGCGACAGTGGACAACGCCCGCACGATGGTGGAGCGAATGTTCTTTGACTTCAAGCGATTTGACGTTTCGCGAGTTGGCCGCTACAAAATGACTCAGCGCCTTGCTGACATCAAAAACGTGCTTGGCTACAACGCAGATTTGACCAACACGGCGGAAAATCGCGTGCTTTTGGTTGACGATTTGGTCTCTATTATCTCTGAAATAATCCGATTGAACAATACACAGGAACCGGCTGACGACATTGATGCGTTCAGCAACCGCCGCGTGAAATTGGTTGGCGAACTCGTTGCGCGAAATTTCCGCGTTGGTTTGTTGCGCCTTGATCGCAATATTCGCGACCGCATGTCAATCGCGGAACTGGATTCTGTCACCCCAGCTCAGCTGATCAACGCGCGCCCAGTTGTGGCCGCTGTTCGCGAATTCTTCGCGAGCTCTCAGCTTAGCCAGTTCATGGATCAGGCCAACCCAATTTCCGAGTTGTCCAACAAACGCCGCTTGTCGTCAATGGGACCTGGCGGTTTGACTCGCGAACGCGCGGGTATTGAAGTTCGCGACATTCACCCGACGCACTACTCGCGTGTTTGTATCGTGGAAACCCCAGAAGGCGCAAACGTCGGACTGGTGCTGAACCTTGCAACATATGCACGCGTGAACGAATACGGATTTATTGAAGCGCCGTATCGCAAAGTGAAAAACGGAAAAGTTACGGATGAAGTTGTTTATTTGGACTCCGCGGAAGAAGCGAAACATGTGATCGCGGAATCTTCGGTTGAACTCAAAAAAGATGGCACATTCAAGGAGGATCGTGTTGATGCACGCCGAAACTTGCAGCCGGAAACCGTTGATGTCTCAGAGATTGATTTCATGGATGTTTCAAGACAGCAGGTCATCGGTACAACCGCAGCTTTGATTCCGTTCCTGGAAAAGAACCGCGGTGAGCGAAACTTGATGGGCGCGAACATGCAGCGCCAGGCTGTTCCGCTGATCAATCCGCAATCGCCGATTGTTGGTACTGGAATTGAGAAAGATATCGCGAAAAACACCGCTGAAATGGTTGCTGCCGAAGAAGACGGCGAAGTCATTAAAGCCGACGCTGACGAAATTCAGGTCAAATATAGCGCGAAAGATATCCGAAGCTACCGCCCGCGACATTTCGCGAAATCTAACGAAGACCGCTCATTTAACGGTCGCACAGTTGTGGTTCGCGGACAAAAAGTTGTCAAAGGCCAGCCGTTGATCGAAGGCGCATCTGTCGCTGACGGTGAATTGGCACTTGGTCGCGACGTTTTAGTGGCATTTATGCCGTGGAAGGGCTACAACATGGAGGACGGCGGTCTGATTTCGCGAAGACTCGTGGAAGACGACGAATTGACCTCTATTAACATCACCAGCTCGACCGTTGAAATTCGCGACACTAAACTTGGCGCGGAAATGGTCACTCGCGACATCCCGAATGCCAGCGAAGAAGCGTTGCGAAACCTCGATGATCGCGGAATTATCACGATCGGTTCTGAGGTTAAACCGGGCGATGTTTTGGTCGGAAAAATCACTCCGAAAGGCGAGCAGGAACTCAGTTCAGAAGAGCGACTTTTGCGCGCTATCTTCGGTGAAAAAGCCAAAGATGTTCGCGATACTTCGCACCGCGTTGGCCGAAGCGAAGGCGGAAAAGTTGTTGCGGTCAAGATTTTTGATCGCGAGAGCGGATATGAGCTCAAAGCTGGCGTTTTGCAGCAGATTGAGATCTTCATTGCGCAGACACGAAAGATCCAGGTCGGAGACAAGTTGGCGGGGCGCTACGGAAACAAAGCGACCGTCGCGAAAATTCTCCCAGAGGAAGATATGCCGTTTATGGCGGACGGAACCCCGATTGACATGATTTTGTCGCCGGAAGGTGTTCCGAGCCGTATGAACTTGGCTCAGCTGTTTGAGGTTCACATCGGACACGCCGCGAAAAAACTTGGCTACAAAGTTAGCGCACCAGCGTTTGACGGAATCACCGAAGAACAAATTCGCGAAGAATTGAAAAAAGCAGGCTTGCCAGAAGACGGAAAAGTTCAGCTGTTTGACGGCCGAACCGGCGAACCGCTTCAAGAAAAAACAACCGTTGGCTACATGTATATTTTAAAACTGCACCACATGGTTCAGGACAAAATCCATGCTCGCTCAACCGGTCCGTACACCATGGTCACCCAGCAGCCGCTCGGCGGAAAAGCGCAAAACGGTGGTCAGCGTTTCGGAGAGATGGAAGTTTGGGCGCTTGAAGCTTACGGCGCTGCGTCGACACTTCAAGAGATGATCACGATCAAATCTGACGACGTCAAAGGTCGCGCAAAAGCCTATGAATCCATCATCAAGAATATGCCGATTGAAGGCCCAGAAATTCCGGAAGGTTTCAAAGTCCTAACCAAAGAACTCCAAGGAATTGGCTTACGCGTTGATTTGGTGAAGGATTCTGAACTGAAAGATGCGGAAGAAGTTGTTGTTGAAAAAGGAACTGGCGGAAAAATCGACGAAGAGCCGGTCGCTGTGAAAAACGACGAAATCGCCGACGAAATTCGCGAAGATTTCGCGAACGAAGTTGCGGATGAGAGCGATGGAAACGTTGAGCTCGGAGACAATGCACATATTACAGATGTAGATGAAAACGGATTTGCGAATGAAATGGTTGATGCTGAAGATTTGAGCAATGATGTAGATAATGATGATGAAAGCGAGGAGGAATAAGATGGATTTTGGAAACAATAACATTTCGCGAAAACCGCGACGAAAAGAGGACTTCTCCATTGCGGATTTTGACGCGGTGCGACTCGCTGTAGCCTCTGCGGAAGATATTCTTTCGTGGAGCTACGGTGAAGTCTTGAAGCCAGAAACAATCAATTATCGCACCCAGAAACCGGAGCGCGACGGATTGTTTTGTGAGAAGATTTTCGGGCCGGTTAAGGACATTAACCCGCATGACGCTAAATTGAAAGGCGTCAGATCACGAGAAGCTGCGGTTGACAAAAATGGCGAGCTGGTCACAAAATCCAGTTCTCGCCGAGAGCGAATGGGGCACATTACTTTGGCGGCGCCAGTTGCACACATTTGGTTTATGCGCGGCGTGCCTTCCGCGATGAGCTTACTTTTGAACTTGACGGTTAAAAACATTGAGCGCGTGGCTTATTTTCAGAGCTATGTGATCCTCAGCATCGATGACGAAGAAATTGAGCGCCTGAAAGCTGACAATGAAGCGACATTTGACGCGGGTAAAGCTGCGATTAAAATCCGCTACGAAGAATCTGCGAAAAACGCCGGCGACAACGCCGATGATGTGGCTGATCTCGCGAAACAAATGAGCAAAGAACTTGAAGATCTCACTGACGAATATAATGAGAAAAAAGATATTTTGTCTGGTTTGGTCAGAGGTGCTTTGATCAGCGAAAAGACATATCGCGAACTTCCGGAAGAATTTGAAGATTTGATTGAGGTCGGCATGGGCGGTGCAGCTTTGCGACGCTTGCTCGAAGAAATCGATCTTGGCGAATTGATCGCGAAACTTTCCGAAGAAGCTGACAAAAAGAAAGGTCAAGTGAAGAAAAAAGTTCAGAAGCGCTTGAAGCTTTTGGAAGGAATGCAGTCCGCTGGCGTCAAGCCTGAAAGTCTCTGTTTGACCGTGCTTCCAGTGATTCCGCCGGATCTGCGCCCGATGGTTCAGTTGACTGGTGGGCGATTCGCGACGTCTGACTTGAACGATTTGTATCGCCGTGTCATCAACCGAAACAATCGCTTGAAAAAACTGGCTGAATTGAATGCGCCGGAAGTGATCACGCGCAACGAAATGCGCATGCTCCAAGAAGCTGTTGACGCTTTGATTGACAACTCTGCAACTCGCGGAACTCGCCAGGCTCAGAGCACCGGCGCACGCCGACGTCTGAAATCTATGAGCGATCTTTTGAAAGGAAAACAGGGGCGATTCCGCCAGAACTTGCTTGGTAAACGAGTTGACTATTCTGGCCGCTCGGTGATTGTTCCGGGTCCGGAACTGAAAATGGATGAATGTGGATTGCCAAAAACTATGGCAATGGAACTCTTTAAGCCGTTTGTTATTAGCAAACTTCTTGAATGGGACCAGGCGCACAACATCCGCACCGCTCAGCGCTTGATTGACGCTGGTGACCCGATCATTTGGGACGCGCTCGACGAAGCGATTAAAGGCAAATATGTGCTTTTGAACCGCGCGCCGACATTGCACCGTCTCTCAATTCAGGCTTTCAAACCGAAACTGATTGAAGGTCAAGCAATTCAGCTTTCTCTGTTGGTTTTGACTGGATTTAACGCTGACTTTGACGGAGACCAGATGGCGGTTCACTTGCCGCTTTCCGCAGAAGCTCAGGCTGAAGCTCGCGATTTGATGAGCTCAGCGGTCAACCTTTTGAAACCGGCTGATGGCGAACCGATCATTAACATCTCTCAGGACGTCGTTTTGGGAAGCTATTACATGACTTTCGCGAAAAGCAACGAACCTGCTAAACTCGCATTTTCAAGCGTGGCCGAAGCAGTTCTCGCGAAAGATGCCTGTGAAATTGAATACCAAACGCCAATCAAACTTCGCGTGAATGGTGAAACCATTGAGACAACTCTCGGACGGGCGCTTTTCAATGAAGTTCTCCCGGCGAATTTTGCTTACGTGAACGAAGCGACAACCAAAAAAGTTTTGTCTGGCGTGTTTGCTCGCGTTTTCAACAACTACGGATCAGAAGAAACGGTTCGCATTGCTGACGCAGTGAAGGAATTTGCGTTTGAATTTGCGACAACTTCTGGAATTTCGGTCTCTGTTGGCGACTACTTTGAAATTGACGGACTTTCGCGAAAAATCGACGAAGGCGACGAAAAAGTCGCGAAAATCGCTGATCAATACGACGAGGGTTTGATCACTAATGAAGAACGCTATAACTTGACGGTTAAAGCTTGGCGCGACGAAGACGCTGAGATCACCGCGCAAGTTAAAGAAGAGCTCGCTGTGAACAGCGATTCCGCTGTTGCGATCATGACCAACTCTGGTGCTCGCGGTTCTGTTGATAACATTAAGCAGGCTGCGGCTATGATCGGTATCCAGGTGGACGCCAACGGTCATGCCATTGAGCTGCCAGTTAAACACGGTTATCGCCAGGGCGTTACTCCGCTGGAAGCCTTCGTTGTGACCCGTGGTTCGCGATTTGGTGAAGTTTCAAAAGCTTTGAAAACAGCTGACTCTGGCTACTTGACTCGACGCTTGGTTGACGTGTCTCAGGACGTGTTTACTTTGGCGGACGATGCGGCGCAGAGCGAGGACCCAGGATTCGCGATTTTCCGCAAGGAAGAAGACGAAACCATGATCTACTTCTCTGACCGTTTGACTGGACGATATTCCGCTGAAGATAACCAGTATGTCAAGCGCGGTGAGTTGATCACCCCTGAAATCGCTGATAAAATCCAGAACGATGAATCGATTGATAGCGTGAAAATCATGTCCGTTCTCTCAACTCCTGAACTCGAAGGAATTCCGCAGAAGAGTTATGGTATTGACATGTCAACTGGATTCTTGGTTAGTTCAGCCGAACCGATCGGTGTTATCGCAGCGCAATCTGTCGGTGAGCCGGGTACGCAGCTGACCTTGAACACGAAACACGCCTCTGGTGTGGGTACGGGAACTTCTGAAGGTCTCGGACGTGTTGAAGAAATCATCGAAGCTCGCGATCCTCGCGGACAGGCTGTTTTGTCGGAAATTGACGGAACTATTGAAATCCACGAGAGCGAAACAGCTTACACGATTAAAGTTACTCCGGTGAATGCCAAGGAAGAAAAAGTCAAACTCGCAGAAGGTCAGGTCGCTTCTGTGAAAGATGGCGCTTTAGTAAAGGAAGGCGATGTGATCGCGAAAGCTGCTGGCGAAAACCCAGCTATCTTGGCTCCGTTTGACGGAATCGCGAAAACAACTCCGAAATTCGTCACCGTTGTTGAAGCAAACTCGGTCGCGAAAAAATACGAAGTCCCAGCGTTCAAACAACTTTCCGTCGGAAACGGCGACCATGTTGTGGCTGGCGATCGCTTGACACTTGGTTCAATCAACTTGCACCAGTTGATGGACCTCAAAGGCATCGAAGAAACCGAGCGCTACATGATCAACGAAATTCTGCGCATTTACGCAGCACAGGGGCAGAACATTTCGCCGAAACACCTTGAAGTGATCGTGCGACAGATGTTCAGCCGCGCGCAAATCGAGGATTCTGGTGATTCGCAGTTTATCGCTGGGGACATTCTCTCCAAAGCTTTGGTTGTGGAAACCAACAAGCAGCTGATTGCCGATGGAAAAGAACCGGCGAAATTTGAGCAGCTTTTGCTTGGTATCACCAAAGTTTCGATTTACAGCGACAGCTTCTTGTCGGCGGCTTCGTTCCAGGATACAACGCGCGTTTTGATTAGCGCCGCGACATCCGGACGAGTTGACCACTTGAAGGGCCTCAAAGAGAACGTTATCATCGGTCGCAAGATTCCTGTTGGAACTGGCGCGCTTGATGAAGAAGAATTTGCAAGCGAACAATATGATCTGGATGACACGTCTGATCAAGTTGAAATTGAAGCTTAAAATTCGCGAAACAATTAAAACCGCTGGATCCACAGCGGTTTTAGTTTTCTCTTAAAAAACTGGAATTTTCATTAAAAACGCTTGTCTTTCGCGCAAAAGTTTGTTATAATTCTTACGAGTTTCAGATCCTAAATTTGTGCTAAATAAGCGGATCAACAGAGGTTTTATCAACCTCGCGAAAGTTAAATAATTTTCGCGAAATTTCATGTGTGTAAATTAATTTCGCGAAAAAAGAAGGAGAAATTGAATGCCGACAATCAATCAGCTCGTTCGCAAACCGCGCAAAAAAGCGGTCAAAAAGAGTAAATCGCCAGCTTTGCAGACGATTCAGAACACTCTTAAAGTGCGAACGTACAATCAGAATGGCCCGCTCAAACGCGGAGTTGCCATCAAAGTTACCACTAAAACACCGAAAAAACCGAACTCCGCGATGCGAAAAGTTGCGCGTATTCGCTTGACAAACGGTCAGGAAGTTTGGGCTTATATTCCAGGCGAAAAACACAACTTGCAGGAACACGCCGTGGTTCTCGTGCGCGGTGGACGCGTGAAAGACCTTCCGGGTGTGCGCTACCATATTGTTCGTGGCGCGCTCGACCTCCAAGGTGTTGACGGACGCAAACAGTCCCGCAGCCTTTACGGTGCGAAGAAAGGAGATAAATAATCATGCGAAAAGTTACTAAATCCTTGCAGCGTGTTTTAAGCCCGGACCGGAAATATAATTCAGTTCACATTCAGAAATTGATCAACAAATCAATGTTGAATGGCAAAAAACTTGCTGCTGAAAAAATGGTTTACAAAGCTCTTGAAAGCGCCGCAAAGAAGACCAAGCAGGAAAATCCGCTGGAAGTTTTTGAAGGTGCGCTGAAAAACATTTCGCCGAATTACGAAGTGAAGAGCCGCCGCGTTGGTGGTGCGAACTACCAGATTCCATTCCCGATTCAGGGACATCGCCAGGAACATTACGCTTTCATGTGGCTGGTTCAGGCCGCCCGCGATCGCAAAGGCATGCCTTACGAAGAGCGCCTCGCGAACGAAATCGCTGATGCTTACAACCAAACTGGTGCCGCTTTCAAGAAAAAGGAAGACACGCACCGCATGGCAGAAGCCAACCGCGCGTTTGCGCACTTTGCGCGAAATTAAAAGCTTTCGCGAAAAATGGAAATCTCGCTTGGGAAACCGGGCGAGATTTTTGGTTCTATATAAAGCTAAGCTTGATAAACGGGGGGGGGGTATACTAAAAACATTATGCCGAAGTTTGATGTGAAATCGAAAAATTCCCCGAATTATTTGGATATTGCCGACAATCTGAACGGAGTTGAAAAATCACTTTTTGCCCTCGCGGCAATCGATCGAATCATCAAATCCGGCAAAAATGAAATGACCATCGTCGAGGTTGGACCAGGTGGCGGCGCGGCAGCTGGCGAAATTTCCAAATTTTTTGCAAAAAATAAAATTGGGCGAAAAATAAAAATGATTTTCGTCGACAAACAAAAAATCAAATCAAAAAATCTACACGAAATCGCCGCAAAAATGCCATGTAAAACTGAATTTATCTGTTCCGACATGAAATTTTTGGATGAAAAAATTCGCGAAAAAGTCGATTTGGTGATTGCGAGCGCTGTTTTGCACGAAGTTTATTCATATGGTGGCGGATCGGTCGCGCTAAACAAGGCAATTAAGGCGGTCGCGCGAATCTTAAAACCCGGTGGATTTTTTGCATATCGTGATGTTTCAGTAGTGCCAAATATGTCGGTCCATGAGCGAGAAAAACATTTCTATCCGCGCGGCGTTTGGAGTTTATTTATCGCGAAATTTTTGCCGTATTATTTGGCTAATTCTGAACATCCGTATCACAACACAACTGATGATGAAATCATCATAGATCAAAACGGTACGGAAGTTTACATCGACGAAATTCGCGAAAATATGGGAATTTTCCTGAGTGCGCCGGTTGGAATTCATCGTGAAATTCAGCGACATTTTATAACATTTCGTGACCATTTGTGGCGAAACGGCGCGTTGGGGATTTCGCCGATTTTGGATGGAAAATTGTCAAACGATTTCGTGGATCGGTCTCGTGGCATGAAAAATATTCATTTTACATCTGGACTCGACGACCAACGTTTGTCGACGATGAGCGAAATTGATTCCGACGGGAATTATGTTATGGAAAGCAAACTATTCGACGAAATTTCCGAAATCCAAATGAAGGAATTTTTGCGAAAAATGAACGCTGGCGATAAAGTTACGTCGGAGATTTGGAAATCCTGGTTGTCGCGTGAGGGTTCGGAAACATATACATATTTGACCTTGAATGAATTATTTGCGTATGTCGCGATAAAATCGATGAAAACGACGGGTGGTGATATAATTTTATTAGTGGTGAATCCGGAAGATATTGCAATTATTTCGCGAAATTATTATAATGCTTATCTAAGAAAGACGCTTTCCGCGAGTGCGTTGGTTGACGCGAAACAATTGGTTTTATTTACTGCAGTGGATTTGCGCGATAAGAAATCTCGTGAATTTGTCGCAAAAAACGCCGCGAAAATTTTACAACCATATTGTTCGCGAAAATCGATCGTGGAAATTTATCGTAATTTGGAAGGAGGTTTGGAATGACAAAATTAATAGAAGTAGAAAATAAACGCGAATTAAAAAACGTGGAAAAATTTCGCGAAATCTTGCGTAAAAACGGATTTGTGAAAGAATATAAAACTCGCGAAATCGACACTTATTTTTCGCGTCCGGACGTGGATTTTATGAAAACGGTCGAATGTTTGCGGATTCGCGAGAAAAAGGAATTTTGTGAATTGACTTACAAACCGGCTAGTTCCGTGGCGAATTCCACCGGTGGCACGATCGCGAAACACGAAACAAACGTGCCGATTTCGCGAAACGACGTGCCGGTTTTGATCGAACTTTTAGCGAATTTGGATATGAAAAAATTGGCGGTGGTCGATAAAACGCGCGCGGCGTTTGTTTCGCGAAAATTTCCGGGCTTGACGGTGGCGATTGATGATTTGGCGGGGGTTGGATTTTTCGTGGAGACTGAAGTTTTGTCGGAAAATGAAAAATCGGCGCGCGAAATTTTGGCGGCGGCGGAAAAATTATTGGGCGTGGAAAATTTCGTGAAAGTCAAATTGCCGTATCGCGATTTGGTGATGATCGCAACAGGAGAGATAAAATAACGAGTGGAAAAATTCCACACGTTAGGTTGAAATTCGCGAAATTATCATGAATTTTTGTGGCGCGCGATAAAGAAAATAAGAAAGGTGAAACGATGAAAATTTTGATTTATGGCGACTCAAATGTGTGGGGTTATCGGAAAATTCCGCGCGAATTTCGCGAAAATCCGGAAATAAAAATTCGCCAATTGGACGAAAAAACGCGCTGGGCGGGAATTTTTTCGGATAAAATTCGCAAAAAATACGGCACGGGAAATGTAAAAATTATGATCGATGGACTGAATTCGCGCGTTGCCGGCGACGAAGAAAATGACGAAAAAACGTTGAACAGCAAAGCGGATTTTGCGAAAAAAATCACGAAAAATTTAGATTTTAATTTGATAATTATCGCACTCGGGACAAACGATTTAAAGCCGAAATATGATTTATCGCCAGATGAAATTTCACGAAATATTTTGTGGTATAAAACGAAGATTCATGAAATACGTGAGGAAAAAACGATCAAAATTCTATTTATTTTACCGCCAAATTTTGTGCCAAAACCGGGCGGGATGAGAAACTCAGTGCGAAAAACCGCGAATAATTTCGCGAAAAAATCGCTCGCAAAAAATGAATTTCTGGAAATTGAAGACATTGATTTGTCGGAGGACGGCGTTCATTTTTCGGATGTGGTGCACGCGGAAATGGCGGTAAAAGTTTTCGCGAAAACAGAGGAAATTTTGTAGTGAAAAATCCGCAAATTTCCATCATTGCACCAAATTATAATTGCGAAAAATATTTGATATTTGGATATACATCTTTGTAAAATCATTTAAATATATTAAAATCATAGGATGAAGATAATTTTCTTGCGGCATGGCGAGGCTGAATCAAATGTAAATCACGCGCGGTCAAGCCGAATTTGCGACGAATATAAATTAACAAAAAATGGCGAGGAACAAATTCGCGAAACCGCAAAAAGTTTTCGCGAAAAATTTGGAAAAGCACCGGGTGAAATTTTTGCTTCACCGGTTCTGCGAGCAAAAATGAGTGCGGAAATTTTTGCAAACGAAATTGGTTTTTCGCGAAAAAAAATAGTCATCGACGAACGAATTAAGGAAATTGATTTTGGTGATTTTAATGGAAAGCATGACGAAATTAAGAATGAAATGGACGCAACTTTTCGCGAACAAGTCGGCGGAAATCTGCGAATACGGATGGGAGAATATGGAGAAAATTCTTATGAATTTCGAGTGCGACTTTACCGATTTTTAGCGGACATTGTAAAAAATTTTCGCGAAAAAGATATTGTTGTGGTGATTTCGCACAGCAGTCCGATCGCGGTGATGGAAATTTTATTAAAGAAAATTCACGAAGATAAAAGTGGTAGGCATCATACCGAAAACGGCGAGCTGAAAATGTTTGAAATTCGCGAAGGTGATTACGAAAAAATTTTGGCGGAGATTACAAAATTAGATAATAAATTGAAAAATGAAAAATACGTTGGATAATTTCAATTTTACGATTGGAATTTGTGCGAAAAACGAAGAAAATTTGATTTTCGATTGCTTAAGATCAGTCGAAGAATCATTGGAAAGTTTTGTGAAAAAACCAGAAATTATTATTTGTATTAATCAAACTACAGATAACACTAAAAATGAAGTTAAAAAATTCGCGAAAAGATCTAAAATAAAAATTAAAATAATTTTCGCGAAAAATTTAATTGAATCACAGCGAAAAATCTGGAATTCCGCGAAGAATAAGCCAGTAGTTTTTATTGACGCGGATGTAAAAATCGCAAAGAATGCGATTTTTGAGTTGTTAAGACCGATGCAAAAAAACGCAAAAATTATGATTTCATATGCGGAATCAAAATACGTTTGGCCGAAAAATCCGACGCTCGTTTCGCGAATTTATAAATTATATACCTCTGAAAAATTATTGTATTCGCGAAGATATTTCCACGGACGAATGTTCGCGATTCGCGATTGGAATATTCCACCACAAAACGAGATTTTAGCACGCGCAGAAAAAGGCAAATCTTTACTAAAATATGGCCGCGGAATCATGACCGACGATATAATTTTGTCGTTTTATATTATTAAAAAATATGGCGAAGACAGTATTTTTCAGGTAAAAAACCCGCAAGTTTTTTCGCGACCGATTGAGGGATTTTCGGAATGGCGTGAGATGTATCGTCGAGCTAATATCGAGCTTGTAAAAATCATGAAATGGTTTCCGGAATATCGCAAGTTCGGTAAAATGCCGCGAAAAACTAACTGGAGAAAATTCGCGAAAGTTAATTTCTGTGAAAAATTTTATTGGAGCCTGTATATTTTGTTGAAGTTTATATGGAGAATATCTCTCGAAATCGAGTTGACTTTTACGAGGTGCGGGTTTATCAAAGCTAAAGAACAATGGAAAGTATCTAATAGTACAAAGAGAAAATTTTAATTTTGTGAAAACTATTTGGAGTTTTTTGCGAAATTTGTTAAGATAGATTCAAGCAATTTTGCGAGAATTTTTTGTTGTGAAAACGATAAACTTCGCGAAAAAGTAAGAAAGGATGATATGACTGAAACCGATATCGACACACCGACGTCGCAGCGGTAGCGCGGAAGCGTTAAACCGCGGGATTTTGTTCCGCGACAAGTCAGAAACATCATAATAAAATACGTAAATTCGCGAAAACGGAAAATTCGCGAAAAAGAAAGGAAAACATGGCTGAAAAATACGAGCTAAAAGATTTTAGAAACGTCGGAATTATTGCTCACATTGACGCAGGAAAAACCACCACGACCGAAGGAATTTTGTACCGAACAGGTTTGAAACACAAGATTGGTGAAGTGCGCGGCGCGAACGGCGACAGCGCGACGACCGACTGGATGGAGCAGGAAAAAGAGCGCGGAATCACAATTACTTCCGCCGCTGTCACCGCTTACTGGAAAGGCAAGAAAATCAACATTATTGACACGCCGGGGCACATTGACTTTACAGCGGAAGTTGAGCGCTCGCTGCGCGTTTTGGACGGTGCGGTTCTGGTGCTTGACGGTAAAATGGGCGTGGAAGCGCAGTCTGAAACCGTGTGGCGCCAGGCCAACAAATACTCGATCCCGCGCGTGATTTTCGCGAACAAAATTAACCAGATTGGTGGAGATTTCTATAAATCCATGGAATCCGTGCGCGCCCGTTTAAGTAAAAATGTTTTGCCGATTCACTTACCGATTGGTTTTGAGAAGGAAATTAACGGAATTGTTGACTTGGTTGACATGAAATCTTACACCTACCCAGAAGATTCTGAGGGCTACAAAGCTCACGAGTTGACGGTTGGCGAAATCCCGGTGGATATGGTTGAAAAAGCCAAAGAAGCTCGCAATTTGCTGGTTGAAAAAGCTGTCGAATATGACGACGAATTGTTTGAACGATATTTGGACAAGGGCGAAGAATCGATCAGCGAGGATGAGCTGAAAAGCGCGATCCGCAAAGCCGTTTTGTCTGGTGAATTTTATCCGATGACCGGTGGTGACGGACGCGGCGTGATCGTTGAGAAAGTTCTTGACCTCATTGCAGACTATTTGCCTAGCCCGATTGATGTCGGCGAAGTTTTTGGAAAAGACAACAAAGGCGAAGAAATTTCGCGAAAACCGACCAACGACGAACCGCTTTCTGCGTTGGCATTTAAGATCGCAACCGATCCGTTTGTTGGAAAACTGATTTTCATCCGCGTTTACAGTGGTGTTTTGACCGCTGGTAGCTATGTTTTGAACACGATGACCGGTGAAAAAGAGCGCGTCGGACGCATCGTGCGAATGTTTGCGGATAAACGCGAGGATATTGATAAGATTGAAGCGGGAGACATTGCGGCTGTGATCGGACTTAAAGGCACAACGACCGGTGCAACTTTGGCTGATACCGCGCACCCGATTCACTTGGAGGAAATCACCTTCGTCGATCCACCAGTTTCCATGGCTGTTGAGCCGAAAACAAAGGCTGACCAAGAGAAAATGTCAATGGCGATTCAGCGCCTGACAGAGGAAGACCCGACTTTCAAAGTTCACACTGACGAAGAAACTGGCCAGACCATTCTTCGCGGAATGGGTGAGCTTCACCTGGACATTTACATTGATCGTATGAAGCGCGAATTCGGCGTGGAAGCGAATGTTGGCGAACCGCAAGTTGCTTTCCGCGAAACAATTCGTGGCACAGCGGATGTCCAGAATAAATACGTCAAACAGTCCGGTGGACGCGGTCAGTACGGTGATGTTGTCATTAGATTTGAACCGAATGAACCAGGAAAAGGTTTTGAATTCATCGACGAAATCAAAGGTGGTGTTGTTCCGCAGGAATACCGCAAACCAGTTGAGAACGGTGTTCGTGAAACTTTGGACAGCGGTGTTATTGCTGGATATCCAGTTGTTGACGTCAAAGCCACGCTTCACGACGGTTCTTTCCATCCGGTTGACTCTTCGGAATTAGCCTTTAAGATGGCCGGTGCTATGGCGACTCGCGATGGAGTCAAACAAGCTCAACCAGTCTTGTTGGAACCGGTGATGAAAATGACGATTGTCACCCCAGAAGAATTCATGGGCGACGTGATCGGAGATTTGAACTCTCGCCGTGGCCGCATTGAGAGCATGGAAGATTTGATGGGCGGCGCGAAACAGATTATTGGTTTTGTTCCGCTGGCGCAAACGTTTGGTTATACGACCGATCTGCGCTCGATGTCGCAGGGTCGCGCGGCCAGCTCGATGGAGCTCGCGCAGTACGAAGAAGTACCGCCAAATGTCGCGAAAGAGATCATCGAAAAGCGCGCGAAATAATTCGCGAAATCGATCAAAAATCCGTCCTGAAAATGGGCGGATTTTTTAGATTTGTAAAAATGTTTATGTTAATATTTTTAATTTGATACACTTAAAATATATGTTATTAGAGTTAAAAAAATATTCAAAAGAAATATGGTGATCAGTTAGTTTTGGATATTGCAGAATTAACAATCTTGCCGGGTAAGTTTACTGCAATCATAGGTCCAAGCGGCAGTGGAAAATCAACTCTTTTGAATATATTAAGCGGTCTAGATAAACCTACTAACGGAGAAGTTTTTGTTGACGGTGAAAATATCGCTAGGATGAGCGATGGAAAACTTTCAAAATTTCGTCGAAATAAAATCGGTTCTGTGTTTCAGTTTTTCTATCTTCAGCCATTTTTAGATGTTCAAAAGAATATTGAATCTGCTGCATTTCCTAATAAAATTTCGCGAAAAAATCGAGCGGATTTTGCAAAAAGCCTGGCTCAAATTGTGGGACTGAATAGTAAAATTCACGAATATCCAAGAAATCTTTCAGGCGGGGAGATTCAGCGCGTTGCAATTGCGCGTTCCTTGATAAATAGTCCGAGCATATTGTTTGCGGATGAACCAACAGGGAATCTTGGCAGTGAAAATTCGCGAAAAGTTATTGATTTTTTAATAAAAGTTCAGCAAGAAAAACATATGACACTCGTTATTGTGACGCATGATGAAGGAATTGCAAAATTGGCTGACCAGATTATCAGGATTACTGACGGAAAAATTATAGAAATTCGCGAAAAACAATTTGAAGTTTTGCGCGGAAATCTCAATAGTAAAAACCAAAATAATGGAGTTGAAAATGCTTAAAGTGCGCGATTCTTTTACGCTTGCAATAACAAAATTTAAGATACGGAAAGTTCGGTTGACGTTTAGTATTTTAATGATTTCTATTTTGGTGAGCGCGTTAATTTTCGCATTTTTTGCAACTATAAATTCGGCTAAAAGCCTTGATAATTTCGCGAAAACAGATTTGAACGGAAGATTTTTAGCGATGATCTCACAGAAAAAACCACAAATTTCATACCAAAATCTTCCGGAGAGCTATATTTCGCGCGCTGAAAATCTTTACAATAAAAAGGTTTCTGAGGAGAAAATTGCTGCTCAAAAAGCAGGAACTCAATATGTTGAAAATTCGTTTGAAAATCCGATTCAAAACATGAACGGCACGAAAATATTGAAATATAGTGAAATAACAAATCAACTTTTTATTGAGTATATGAAGACTAATTATCCGGATGTAAGCGATGTAAAGATTCACGAAATTGTTAAAAACTCTGGCGCAAAAAATATCTATCGTTTGAGTGGAACGGTTGCAGCTGATAATGGCGTTTTTTCTCCAATCAAAGATGGTCGGGAGTTGCAAGATGATGTTATTCGTTCTGGCGGAGCATCAAAACTCGCAAATTATTTATCCGGTCTTACATTTTTTGATGACGATATTGTTAAGAGCTTTATTTTGCCTGATAACGGGCTAAAAAGTGGGCAGATTCCGATTATCATAAACTATGCGACAGCAGAGGAACTTTTGAATGTCAAGCCTTTGCCGAATTCTGTAAATAACCAGACGAAATATGATCAAGCCAAGCAAATTCGCGAAAAAATTTCTAGTATTGAGATTAAAGTTTGTTATAGGAATTCCGGCTCGATTTCAGATTTGCAAACCGCAATAAATACCAATCAAGATTCAACAAAAAAATTACAATATGAACTTAATTTGAACTGCTCAGAACCAAAAATTTCAAGTGATACAAGAGATGCGGATGAAAAGGTTTATGATTTAGCTGCGCAAAAACTCGTAAAAAATTCGGCAAATTATGAAGCGCCAAAAACCAAGATTTTAACGTTTAAAGTTGTGGGATTGATGCCCGATGCCTCGGCAAACAACACTGATGGCGCTGAACAACTTTTGAAGAACTTAGCCTCCTCCACATTTGATACACCGCAAGGAGGATCGCCAGTTATTCCACGTGATCTTTTTGCGAAAAATGTTTCCGTTGAGGATCAGGAACTTTTCGCGAATTTGCCAGAAAGTATTTCGGTTCTTGTCGGAAGTGATAGCTTTATTGTTGAGTTTAATTCAGCGGACGCGTTAAGAAGTTTTATTGCAAAATATAACTGCGCCCAGGATTATTGCGGGAAAGATTTGTCATTAAATATTCAAAGTTTTTCAAATAATGCAGCAGCAATTTCGGACATTAGCGGACTTTTTGCGAAAATTTTACTGGGCGTATTTTTTACAGTGTTGTTCTTCGTGATAATCTTGATCTACATCGTTGTGAATCGAGTTTTGAGTGATTCGCGAAAAGAAACAACGGTTTTTCGTGCGATAGGATATTCCAGGACAGACATTGCGCAGATTTATTTCACCTACATATTTATTTTTTCGCTCATAGTATCAAGTTTAGTAATTATAATTTTATTGTCCGCAATATCTATTACTAAAACAGTTTTTGAGCCGCAGATAAGTTTATTTTTCACTAATTTCTTTATGGTATTTCCGCGAAAAAGTTTCAGTTTAATAGAATTTTCTCCGATTATATTTATAGTTTTATTGCCAGTTTTTACTGTGGGAATCATCGCCTCAATGCTCCCGATTTTGATCAACACGCGCCGATCACCATTAAAAAATTTGCGGACAGAATAATTTTTCGCAAAAGACGCAAGAAGTGTTAAAATAGAAGGGTTATTAAATAAGGAGTTTTTCGCGTGAAAAAAAATCGCGAAAAATGGAAATAAGAAAGGAAAAAGCATACATGGGAATGCAAAAACGAGTAAAAATCGTGGCTACGCTTGGCCCAGCGACAGAAGTTCGCGAAGGGTTGAAGTTTGGCGAAGACGGATTTTGGAGCAAAAAGCTTGATTTTGAGCCGACCAGCGATAACATCGCGAAGTTGATTGAGGCGGGCGCCAACGTTTTCCGATTTAATTTTAGCCACGGTGATCACACCGAGCACGCAGAGAAAATGGAATGCGTGCGCATGGCCGAAGAAAAAGCTGGCCGAAAAGTTGGTTTTCTTTTGGATACAAAAGGACCAGAAATCCGAACAGAACTTTTTGAAGGTGACGATAAACAGTTTGAATATCAGACAGGCGACACTATTGCTATTGCAACCAAGCAGGGTGAAAAATCCACGAAAGATTTGATTGCTTTGAACGTTGCTGGCGGAATTGATATTTTTGATTACGTTAATGAAGATGATCAGATTTTGATTGACGACGGAAAACTCGGTTTGCGCGTGATCGGCAAAGATGCAGACAAGCGCGAATTAGACGTTTTAGTTGAAAACGACGGAATCATCGCGAAGCAAAAAGGTGTCAACATTCCGGGCACAAAAATTCCGTTCCCAGCGTTGGCTGAGCGCGACGAAGACGACATCCGTTTTGGTCTTGAAGAGGGGATTAACTTCATCGCGATTTCGTTTGTTCGTTCTGCGAAAGATGTTCAGGCGGTTCGCGATATTTTGATCGAGACTGGAAATGAACATGTGAAACTTTTCCCGAAAGTTGAAAATCAAGAGGGAATTGAGAATATTGATGAAATTCTCGAAGCTGCTGACGGCGTGATGGTTGCTCGTGGCGACATGGGAATTGAAGTTCCGTTTGAAATGGTGCCTGTTTATCAGAAGCACATCATCAAGAAAGCGAACATTATCGGAAAACCGGTTATCACAGCTACAAACATGCTTGAAACCATGACTGATCACCCGCGCGCAACACGTGCCGAAATCAGCGACGTTTTCAACGCGGTGATGGACGGAACTGACGCGACCATGCTTTCCGGCGAGAGCGCAAACGGAACATATCCGCTTGAATCAGTTGCGACAATGGCGACAGTTGACCGCTTGGCTCAGGATGAAATTTCCGAGTTTGGCCGACATAATTTGGATGGATTCACAACTGACACTCATCCGAAAGAAATCGCTCACGCGGTTCGCAAAATCGCGCACTATAATAGCATTAAAGCGATCGTTGTTTTCACCGAGACCGGATCTTCGGCGCGCGTGCTTTCGCAGTACCGACCGAACGCTGACATTCTCGCCGTGACTTTTGATGAGAAAACGCAGAAATCGCTCGCGATTAATTACGGCGTTGAAGCTATTGTTGACCGCAAAACGAGCAACTCTGACGACATGTTTGTTCGCGCTGAGGAATTAGCGATCGAGAACGGATTTGCAGAGGCTGGCGACGAAATCGTTATCGTTGCGGGTGTTCCTGTCGGAGAAGGCAACACGAACACAATGCGTATCCGCACCGTTCGCGAAAAAATGCAAACCCGAGACTAATTAAAACAAGTCTTGAAAACCGCCGAGAAAACGGCGGTTTTTTTGTTTTTCCGAAAAACTTGACTGAGCGATTTTTAATATAAAAAAGACGGACATTTTTTATTACGTCCGTCTTTCGTTTTCGCGAAATTTATTCGTAGCGAAGAGCTTCAATCGGATCTTTCTTTGAGGCGCGTCTCGCTGGGAGCGTGCCCGAGAGAAACGCGATCAACATGATTACAACCACAACAGAAATTAAACCTGCGGGCTGGAAGATTATCAAATTAAAGCCGTCAAGGTCTTTCAAGAAAGTGGCTTTAGATATGCTGTTAATAATATCGCCGGCGCCTATTGCAGCAATAATTGACACGGACGAGCCCCAGAAACCGATTAAAGCTGCTTCAAGACTAAATATTCCAAATACTTTGCTGCGCGACATTCCCATCGCTTTCATCAAACCGATTTCTTTTGTGCGCTCCTGAACTGACATAAATAAGGTGTTAATGATGCCGAAACTAGCAGCAAGTAGTGCGATTGCACCGAATCCGATTAGTGTTGTTGTGATGGCATTGACAACACTTGTGATTGTTCCGAGCTGGTCGCGAATGCTGACCGCGTAGAAGCCTCCGTTTGAGATTTTGTCGCGAAGTGAAGTGATTTCATCTCCAGTCAATCCATCCTTAACCATCACCGAAGCACGGACATATTGATCTGGCCGATTCTGAATTCCGGCCATCTGAACATCAGACATATTTTTCGCGAGGGTTCGGTTAATTATATTCTGACCACCAACGTTTGCCAATGTTTTGTTTTTGACGCCGACAATATTTGCGACGACACTTTTAATTTCGCTGTTTGGCTGTTTAACTCCAATTTCAATGGTTTTTCCGATTGCATCTTGAGAATCCTTGAAACCTAATGCGGAGATTTCATCGGTCTGCAAAACAATTTCGTTGTCCGCAGAATCCAATTCAGGGACTTTGCCCGACGCCATTGAAGTGTTGAGCCCTGGAACTTGTTGCCCAACGCTCATTACATATTTTTCACCGTTTTTTCCTGAAATCCAGGTGGCTGAAGGTGATAAATCTGGCGTGACTGAAACAATACGCGAGTCAATTTTCGCGATTTCTGTTATGTCGCTGCTGGTCAGCATTTTGAACGTGTTCCCTGTTTCAGATGATGTTGTGGTATTGGGGTCGTATTTCTGTGGGCCACCAGTATTTTCGCCTCTAGTCTCTTGTTTTGCCATCGCTATAATCAAATTATCGCCGCCGATCCCGCCGATTTGCTGGTTAATGTAATCATTTACACCGGCGTTCACACCCACCATCAGCGTGATTACGAAACCACCGACGAAGATTGCGATAATCGTCAATGTTGTTCTGAGTTTGTTTCGCCAGAGATTACTGTTTGCTGTTCGTAGCAAGTCCCAAAATTTCATAATTCAACTCCTTTCGTGAGATCTTCTTTTGAAAAAATATCTACGATTTTTCCGTCTTTAATGTGAATTGCGCGGTCGCATTTTTTCGCGAGGTCAATATCGTGGGTTACAACTATTAATGTGATGCCTTTTTTGACTAAGCCAAAAAGCAATTTTTCAACTTTTTCTCCGGTTCTAGAGTCAAGATTTCCGGTTGGTTCATCTGCAAAAACGACAGACGGGCTGTTGACGATTGCTCGCGCGATGCAAACGCGCTGTTTCTGGCCGCCGCTCAAATCGCTAGCTTTGTTTTTGGCTTTGTCTGCCAAATCCACGATTTCCAGGGCTTTCATGGCGCGAAGTTTGCGCTCTTTTCGCGAAACTTTTCCGATTTTCAGTGGAAGCTCAACATTTGCGAGTACAGTTTCTCGCGCGTTCATAAAGAACTGCTGAAAAACGAATCCAAAAATTTTATTGCGAAGACTATTGATTTTTCGCGAATTTAATTTTGTGGACTCAACTCCTTGAATGAAGATTTCGCCAGATGTTGGCTTGTCGAGCAGCGCGAGCGAATGCATTAAAGTTGACTTTCCGGATCCGCTCTTTCCAATGATGGCAACGGATTCACCTTTGTTGATTTCCAAGTTCACGTGGTCTAGCGCACGGAATTTGGAATCTTTTTTGCCGTAATCTTTGGTCAGATTTGCGGTTCGTATAACAATTTTATCGTCCATGCAAACAAGTATAGCATACAAAACATAACCGAAAACTGTGGAAAAGTTGGGCTAGACATTGCTGATAAATACCGCTATAATGCTTATGAATTATGGTGGATTGGAAATTTTCGCGAAAAATGAGGGAATTGGGAATTGTGGTCTCAATTTTAGTTTTTCTTGCCTTTACTTCTTTTGGTTCATTTGCACAAAACGCGAGCGCCGTTGAGCTCTCGCCGGTTGATACTGGTGAAAGCACGAGCACTAGCTCTGATCAAAAAAGCTCCAAAGACGACAGCCAGAAGCCAGCTTGCAATTACGGCAACGGGCTGGGTTTTATCGTCTGTCCGCTAATGGTAATGTTTTCAACGGCGATTGACTCAACGTATGGGTTAATGGCTCAAACGATGGCTATTCCGACCAGCATCTTGACTGGTTATGACGAAGGAGGCAAGCATATAAATCCAGTTCTCGCCGCCTACAACACCTTCCTCCCATACGCCAACCTAGTCCTAGCCGTAGTATTCCTACTAATAATATACTCAGAAGCAACAGGAAACGGATTCGGTGCAATGAACAATTACAGCATCAAAAAAACCTTACCAAGACTCATAATCTTCGCCATACTAATAAACCTATCCTTCTACATCTGCGCAGCCGCTGTTGATGTTTCTAATATTGCGGGGTCGAGTATGTATAAATTGTTCACGGGCGGCAAAGGAAATAGTTTGAAGTCTCAGTTTGTTGAAAAAACCCAGACGATGTTGAAAGAAGGGAACGGTAATTAAATATGATGGGAGATAAATAAATGGTTGAATTTCTTTTTGCGATTTTACTTTTCGCGATAATTTTGGTTTTTGCCACGCTAATTATTGTTATGGTTAGGCAAGTTGCGGTTGTAGCTTTAATTATTATAGCGCCAATCGCGTTTGCGCTCGCGATTCTTCCGAATACGCGTTCTTTGTTCACGAAATGGCGAAAAACTTTTTTGAGCCTGCTTCTTCTTTGGCCGGTTGTCGGTGTAATTATGGGCGCAAGTTTCTTGGCGCAAGGGATTTTTAATAGCATAGCAAACAGTGAAAAAGATAGGGTGATGCAGACATTTTGGCAGATATCCGCTCTTGCCGCAACGGTGATTCCTCTTGTCGCTATTCCGTCTGTGATGAAGGGATCTTTGAAGAGTCTCGGGAAATTGGGGGGAGTGGTCAGTGGATTTGCGGCTGGTCGTGCCAGTGCCGGTAAAAAATCTGTGAAGGGTGCGTTTGGGCGAACTGCTCCAGCAAGACTTGGAAAAAATATTGCAACATCTTACAAAAACAATCAAGAAAAACGCGCGGTCCGCAGGAGTGCAAATTTCGCGAATGGTAAGTTTTTGGGAAATGGGTTTAAAGAGGATGGAATGATTGGAAAAACAGGATTTGGCAAAAAAGTCAATAGTGGAATAAATGCTGTTAATGGTGTCGGGGGCAAGGTGATGTCTGGTGTGCAGAAACTTCCGGGAACAAATCGTTTTGGCGTCAATTCTGCTCTTAGTGCACTATCAAAGGGCGGATTTGTCTTGGATGAAAAGGCTGATACTGAAGCAATGGCTACGGCAAATGCTTGGGTGAGCGATGCTATGCAAAATATGGGCCGTGAAGAAGTGTTTTCGGCGCTTATTATAGGAAAAATGGCAGACGGCCACGAACTTTCAGCTCACGAAACCCGGGCGCTTGCCAAGAAAGGTTTAGGTAAGTTGTCTGTCCACCAAAAGGAGGCGATTCTCGCGAAATATGCAAATTCTCAGGATTTTGGTGTACGAGAATCTATGGTGGATGCGGCGAAGGCGTCTGGGTATCAAATCGGTGGTGGAGCTGTCGATATTTATAAGAATATGAGTAACATGGGACCGGCGGCTTACGATCCGCAGAAGATTGCAGCTGGCGCGTTGAGTAGCACAAAAGTTCTTGGCGAAGGCAATGGCGACGTGAAAGAATATCTTGAAAGTGCGAATTCTATTGGTGGCTCACTTCAACCGGATGGAACCTGGAAGCATGGCCCTGTTTCTACCGGTAAAGATAATATCGGTGAAGGCAACATTAATTATTCTGAAATGATTCGCAATAACAGTGCTGACGCTATTGAAAAGGCTTCTAAAGAAGGCGGAATAAGCAATGCCATGACGGCAAAACGCATGAGAATGGGGGATAAAAATTTGACGCCAAAACAAATCGACGAAGCTGCTCTGCATCTAAACCCGAACAGTGAAGCTGATATGGACGCTCTTGGATCTGCGGTAAATATTGCTCTTGATCATTCGAGCCCAAATCAGAAGAGTCAGCAACCTGAAAACAATAATAAAACTAGCCCGATTTACGCAAACCGCATGAGAATGGGGGATAAAAATTTGACGCCAAAACAAATCGACGAAGCTGCTCTGCATCTAAACCCGAACAGTGAAGCTGATATGGACGCTCTTAGATCTGCGGTAAATAGGAGTAATGGAAACAAACCTTAGGGAAATTTATGACATTCATTTTTAAGGCAAAAAATAACGTGAAGCAGAGTAAATTCGCAGTAAAAACTATTTTTCTTGTTTTTATGTTCCTAATTTTATCCGTGGTGATGGTAAATCTTTTCGCGAAGAGTGCGAGTGCGGCAGATAAAGAAGCTAAATTGGAATCAGGCTGTTATTATAAGGACGGTGACTTGTTTAAATATGTTTCTATTAAAAAAGATTTTTGTAAAAAAGGTATATATACAAGTAGTTCAACTGGAGGTATAGTCTGGTTAGATCTCGATAAGAAGCAGTTTGAAATCATTTATGGAGATGTAGACAAAAATACTACGTATTGCTTGAATGATTATAGCGGCGAGCCCCGTTTCGGTGATGCCAGCAAAAGAACATGCTCAGGTGAAAAATCTGATAATGTCGTATCTTTTACTTTAAATAAAGATGGCAAAACTCTTGAGTATAGTATAGGTGGAAATAAAAAGGGTGAAGGCGGCGACATAAAAGGGGAAACTGATACAAATGGAAGTAAAAAATATTTAACCCAAAAAGCTTGTAATGCTGCTGGTTATGATTGGGTTGGCGCGATGCCTCCAGGAGGTAAATATACTTCGCCAGAATCTGGGAAAGATTATAGTAATAATACCTCTAGCTACTTAAATGCATATTGTAATGAGAGTACGAAAATAAATAAAAATCAAGCAAAGTGTATTTCTGATTACTTTGCATGGGTTCCAGGTATTAAGCCAGGGGAATCGGTAGTTGTTAATGGGAAAACATATACAAACCAATCATCTACATATCAGGACGGATATTGCGATAGCGAGAATAAAACAGGAACTGACCCAACTGATATGGGGGCAGTAAAAAAGGAAGACGATAAAAAAGGGGGTGATATCTCAACTAAATGCGCGCTCTCAAACGGCGTTGGATTCATTATTTGCCCGCTAATG
>CAXYVX010000003.1:0-46864 GCA_964292495.1 uncultured Candidatus Saccharibacteria bacterium | reverse complement strand
TCTTCGCGAATTTTCTTTTCCGTCTGACCCGTCGCTTCAACCAAAATATCAATCAGGTTCTGTTTGACCGCCAACGTCTCACGAAGATCAATCTCCATATCGGTCGCTTTGCCTTTCGTACCCGACGAAACCTGATGAATCATGGTTTTCGCGTGTGGCAACATGTGGCGCTTGCCCTTCGCGCCAGCCGCAAGCAAAACTGCACCCATCGATGCCTGCAAACCGACGCCAAAAGTTGCCACGTCCGGCTTCACCAAATTCATCGTGTCAAGAATCGCGAGCCCGTCGTAAACGCTTCCTCCAGGTGAGTTGATATACAAATTTATGTCCGCTTTCGGGTCCTCGCTTGCGAGAAACAGCAGTTGCGCCACCACCAAATTCGCGGTCTGTTCATTCACCTCATCGCCCAAAAAAATGATGCGATCTTTCAAAAGTCGCGAATAAATGTCAAATGCGCGCTCGCCATCATAACTTTTTTCCACAACCGTCGGCACTAAATAATTCTTCATAAACCTCCTTTTTCTGGTCTAATAATAACAAAAATTAGCACTCAACGCAAGCGAGTGCTAATCCTGTAAAACGCAAATTATTTATTCTCAGAGGCAAGTTTGGCCAGAGTTTTCTCAGCCACAACTTGCTGGGAAATTTCGCGAAAAATCTCCGGCGTCTCAAATTGTTTTCGGATTTCCGGGCGAGAATATTGCGCCAAAATTTGCTCACGGCGCGCCAAAACTTCATCCTCAGAAGCCTGAACATTCCATTTTTTCGCAAGCTCGGCCATCACCATGGAGTTCGCGACGCGCTTTTTCGCGGCCGGTTCAAGATCGCGCTTCGCCCATTTTTCGTGGTCAAGTTTCTCCATCTCAAAATACTGCTCCAAATTCATCCCCTGATACATCAAATTCTGAGTAAATTGCTGTTCCATCGCTCGCTCCTGATCCTCAATCAAAATCTGCGGAATCTCTGGAATTTTCGATTTTTCAGCCAATTTCTCAATCAATTCGTTCTCAAATTTCGTCTGTGCAGCTTTTTCAGCCTGCTCAGTTAATTCACGCTTGATATCATTTTTTAAGTCGTCCAAAGTTTTCAGGTCTGGCGCCATTTTTTTTGCAAAATCGTCGTCGATTTTCGGCGCTTTGATTTCGCGAATTTCGCGAATTTTCACCGCAAACACAACTTTCTTACCCGCCAAGTTTTTCGCTCCGTAATTTTCCGGGAATTCAACATTTAGATCAAACTCGTCGTTCTTTTCGTGGCCAATAATTCCTTCTTCAAAGCCAGGAATAAAGCTTCCCGAGCCCAGAACCAGCGGATATTTTTCGCCTTTTCCGCCGTCAAATGGGTCGGTTTTTGCTGCGTCCATGAAGCCCTCAAAATCAATCTCAACTTCATCGCCGTTTTCAGCTTTTCGCGAAACTTTTTCCTTCACGGATTGACCTTTCGCCAGATTTTCAAGAACATCCGTGATCTGTTTATCCGCGATTTTAACTTCGTCTTTCTTCACGCCAAGTCCAGAAGTTTTCGCCAGCGCAATCGGCGGAACGATTTCAACTGTCGCTTTGAATTCAATCGTTTGACCAGGGACAAATTTCTTAATGTCGATCGCCGGGCGGTCCAAAATCTGAACATTTTCGTCGTTAACAATTTTTGACATCGCGTCATTGACCGCGTGGTTGATTTCTTCGTCCGCCAATTCAGCCGGATTTATAGCTTTTTCCGCCACTTCTTTCGGCACTTTTCCTTCGCGAAAACCCTTGACTTTCACGGTTTTGCTGAGGCGCGAAACACTTTCGTCGTGCGCGTGCTTGATTTCTTCGTTTTCAAGAACGACAGTAAATTCAATTTTGCTTTCACTCAATTCTTTTTTGCTAACTTTCATTAAAATCCTTTCTAACTTCCGCGAAAATTTCGCGAAATTATTTATCACATTCAATTATAACAGATTCGCAAATCTCTGAAACTCGCGAAATCACGCTTTCGCGATTCGTTCCGCAATTTCTTCGATCGCAAGATTGCTGGTAGACTCGTTTTTCGCGATATTTTTCAGTTCAAAACAGCCATTTTTTATTTCATCTTCACCTAAAACAATTGCAAATTTCGCACCGATTTTTTCCGCAGCTTTAATTTTTTTCGCGAATTTTCGCTGAGTAAAATCAATCGCTACATTCACATTTTTTCCTCTGAGAGAATCTGCAATTTTCGCGTAATCAGCAAACTTTATATCGCCAATTGTCATCAAAACCACGTCAACCGAAGAAGCGAATTTTGGCACCAAATCGTGGGCTTTGAGAAATTCCGCAAACATCGTTTCTCCCGGAGCCGCACCAACCACCGGCAAATCCTCCACGCCGAACAATCCAACCAAACCGTCGTAGCGGCCGCCACCAAACATTGCGCGGCGATTTTCTGGTGCTTCGTCGAAAACCTCAAAAACAATTCCGGTGTAATAATCAAATCCGCGCATCAAAGTTGGATCATATTTTGCATTTTTCACGCCTTTTTCGCCCAAAATTTCTAGGACGATTTTTAGCGATTCCGCGGCGGGATTTTCGCGAATTTCTTCGGGCAAATCAGCCAAAGTTTTAGCGTTAATAATTGCGTCAAATTTTGCGAAGTCAAAGTTTTGGTCAATCTGTTTCGCGGCCGATTCAAACGCCTCGCGCGGCATTTTATCATAGCGGTCCATCAATTTAATCAAGGCAAAAGCCTCGGTTTCCGGCAGCGCAAAATATTCGCGAAAAATGAAATCCGTCAGCCGCCGATCATTAATTTTCAGAGTGAACATTTCGTTGGTGGCGCCGAATTCGCGAAGAATTTCATGGCTCATCAACAAGATTTCGGTGTCAGCATCAACAGTTTCTGCGCCGAACATGTCAAAATTCAGCTGCCAAAACTCGCGCTCACGTCCATGTTGCGGACGCTCATAGCGCATGAAATTCGCGATACTGTAAAGGCGCGCTGGATACGGCATTTCCTGTCTTTTTGCCGCAACCATTCGCGAAACGCTCGGCGTCATCTCTGGACGAATGGAAAGTTCGCGCCCGCCGCGATCTGTAAAACGAAATGTCTGTTCATTGACAATTTCCTCGCCGGATTTCGCTGCATACATCGCGAGCGGCTCCAAAACTGGCGCCTGGTATTCTTCGTAGCCAAAACTCTCAACGACTTTTCGCCAACCCTTAAAAATATAGTTTCTTACGCGCATATCAGCTGGATATAGGTCGCGCGTGCCTTTGTAGGATTTCAGATCTAAACTCATAATAAAAACAGTTTAACAGATTTGGCGATTTTTTGCTTGCTTTTACGAAAAAAATCCGCTAAAATGTTCAAGAACGTTTTGCGCGCGTGGCGGAATGGTAGACGCGCTAGCTTCAGGTGCTAGTGTCCGTATGGATGTGGAGGTTCAAGTCCTCTCGCGCGTACCAGATTTCGTTTTTTTAAAAAAGTTTGGTAAAATGTTTTTGAGGGCGATTAGCTCAGCTGGTTAGAGCGCGTCACTGATAATGACGAGGTCCCAGGTTCAAGTCCTGGATCGCCCACCATTTCCCGATTTTACGGATTTACAATTTATGCGCTCGTAGTGCAGTTGGTTAACACGCTTCCCTGTCACGGAAGAGATCGCCGGTTCGAGTCCGGTCGAGCGCGCCAAATAAAGCATCCCAGCATTTGTTGGGATTTTTTATTTTTGCAAATTTAGCGAATTATTATACTGTGATTGCAAATCTTCAAAGAAAATGATATTATAAAATTATTCAAGCTGAGAAATCAGTTTGCGCGGGCTGGCGTCCTCACGCGCTAGAACCTTAAAATTTATGTGAGTAGGAGGCCAATATGAAATGGTTTACCAGACAGAAAGTCGCTATGATTGGAGCGGTTGTGGCGTTGCTTGCGATTATGGTTGCAATTTTAATCACTGTTTCCACCGGGAAAAATAAACCCAAAAACGCTGAGCAAAAGCCAAAGATCTCATCCATGAAGAAAAGTGTTGAAAAAGAAGAATCGTCAATTAGTAGCAGTTCAAGCTCAGTACAATCGGAGCCCGCATCTACATCTTCGGAAGAAGCGCCGCCAGCAGCAGCAGATCCTGCCCCGGCAGCACCAGCGGAACCAGAACAACAACCAGCTCCAGCTCCAGCGGAGCCAGAGCCAGCACAGCCACAGCACGCCACTCCAGAGATTGTTTCGGTAAACTCTTTCGGAGTCTCAGTTCCAGCAGGATTCACCTTTCTGAATGATACGACAATTCAGATTATAGGCGCAAATCCGGAAGAAAATCTAACATTAACCCAAAGAGGTCAGTTTTATCTTGTAGGCTCGTCTCTCGGAGACACTGCAAATATGCAGCTGATCAATAGAGTTATCAAAAATATAGTTAGCTGGAGCAATGGCAACGGCTGGGCTAAGTTTGATGATGTAACTTATTTGAATGTGGAAGGGCTCAATAGCTTATTCCGTTCAATCGGAAACCGAAATGGGGTCCTACACTAACATGAACGCTCTTTATTTTCCATGAAGATAAAGAGTGTATTTTATTTTCGCGAAAAATTAAATTTTCTGATCATCTAAAATTAGCGAAAACTGGTAATTCGGGGTCATAATCAATGAAGCATTATGTGATGAAATTGATCCACTATAAGCTATAAATTGAACCTGAAAATCAGTTATATTATTAAACGTAGATGGTTCAATATGTAAAGTTGCCGAATTTGCCACACCAACTGCGCAAATATTTTTGTCATCTTTAGCGAATTTTTTATTCCTTTCAGATATGTAGTGCGCAAGTCTTGATTGAACATCTACAGCTCGCTTGTCATTTACACTTTGAGACCAGTCGGATGATACTTGGTTTATAGCGTAAAAACCTGGATTATCACCACCGGCATATCCACATTGTGCACTTACTGATTTGCGGACTTCATCAGACGACAGATTAGTTAATCCAGAAATATTATCTATGGTCATACCTAATTGTAATAATGCAATCGGGTTATAATTTTGCTGAACCGCAACCTGAGATAAAGCTCCGTCTGGATTTTTTTTATAAAATATAACCGAGCTTGAATTTTGATCACCAACACTTGCTGAAACAAAATTACCCGACTGTTTCGCGTTATTTATCGTAATATTAGAATTATTTTGCGAACCCTGCATTGAGTCTTTAATCTGATTTGACAGCTTTTGCTGCTCTCGCTGGCTTTCTGACGGCAAAGATAATATTGTCATAGCAATAATTGCCAAAATGAATATAGCGGCCAAAACAATAAGAAGCATTTTATTTCTTCGCGAATTTTGATCATTTTTCGCGAAATATTCTATCTTATTTTGATTAAAAAATGGCAATTTCATGTGATTCCTTTCATTAGTTTAAGTAGCTTGATGGCGGTATTGCGAGATTAGTAATGGGTTGTCCTGATGATCCTATTACTGGTCCAGATCCAGAATATGTTACGGTAGTAATATTTGGCGAATCTGGATTTTGCGTCAAAAACGTGATTATATTTCCGCTAATTCCAATAATAACTTCCGTGTGCGGGCTGGTCTCATATGTGATGGCGCCGATGCTCAGCTGCGACAATGTTGGGTTTGACACGTACGTCCAATCAGTGAATTGACCGCTTGACTTCATATTTTCCGGCATGTCATTTCCTCCATAAATTCCGCCAGAATGGCCAGTCATTTGGTTCACATAAGCGACGCCTAATTGATAGCACTGCGCATTATCGCTTCCAGCAATATTGATCCCCGGCTTTCCTCCGTCAGTTGTGCTGTTCCAATTGGATGAATTCTCAATCCACGAAATTGCTTTCCCGGCTTTGCTTGATCCACTGATTTGACCCGTCTTGCCGGCACTAGATGAATTATTGCCACACCCGCCGCTGCTGTCTGAAGATGAATTCGAGTTATTACTAGAAGCAGACGGCCCCTGCTGTTTACTTGGATCTGCGGATATTTCTTTAAGTTTTTTACCTTCAGAGCTCACAAAACTAGGGTCTGCGTATATCCCAGCAGCCTCAGATATATGTTTATATGCATTACCACCCTGCGTAGACGGATTAAGCCACCAACTCTCACCATATCCGCCTTCATATCCGTTTGCCCACATAAGAGCAGCTTTGGTTGGATCAGTTTGGTTTGCTATTGATGATTCAGTATAATTTCCATTATTTTTATTTGCAAGCATCCATAAAGTTTGTTTGGCCACTGAATCAGGCGCTTGCCATTTTGCCGCATCTCCGAGCGCTGCAAAATCTGTATAGGGAGTTATCTGAAACGGCCCCGCTCCAGGAGCAGATCCGCTTGGAATAGGTATCACTCCAGATCCAACACCATTATTTTCTTCATCATTGCCATAGTGTCCTTCTGCTCGATCTGGAATTGTCAGCCCACCCTCTGGCTCGATATTTGATAAAACTCCCGCTATAGCAGCGCCAGAGAAACCTCTGCTTTGTAAAGTATCAATAACATTCTTAGCTTGTTCCAACGCATTAGCAGACTGGCTGCCTGGCGAAGAACCTCCCTGCGACGCTCCCCCGTTCGGAGAACATCCCGTCGTGTTTGCACTATAAAACAGAACCCCGTTTTTCGCGTAAAAGTCATATAATCCCGGGCTTGCAGCGAATGCAGTCACGGCGAGATTAGAAAAAGATGAAACGAAAATCACGAACCCGAAAACAGCTCTCAACAAACTCTTCTCAAAAATTCGTTTTACCCTTTTCACCCCTTTCATCGACATAACAAAATTATAACATCCTTATGCTTTTTCGCGAAACTACATTTCAATAAATCGCGTTGGCGAAAAGTCCGTTCTCAAACTTCGCGAAAGTTGATCAGCGGTCAATCCAAATTTTACGCCAGGATTCAAGATTCCAAAAGGATCAAAAATGGTTTTCAAATCCGCAAATATTTTCAGCGCATCTCTGTCATAAATGCCGCCAATAAACATCGAACCTAGGCGGCCGCTCACAACTTGGTTCACACCAAGTTCGCTAAATTCATCTGCAAGTTCGCGAAATTCGGTTATCAGTTTTGACATAGACTGTTTTTGCCCAAGATTTGCCGGGTTTAACATTGGCTGAATGTTGACAATTCCAGATTCAATTTCACCCCAAATTCCGCCCTCAAGGTGATGTTTCGCGAGAATTGCGCGAATCTTCTGGATAAAAATCGGCAATCGCGAAGTCTGAACTAAAATACCTTCACCAATAATCGGCGCTTGAACGCCCCTAAAATCGTAATTCCGCAAACTTTTCACACTTTCGCGAACTGATTTGAAACTTTCCTGCTCCTCAAAATCTGTCGAGGAAACAAAATTTTCAACGCCAAATTCATCCATAATTTTATTTAATTTTTTCAATTTCTTCTCAGATTTTCTGTCGTCAAAATCAATAAACAACAGCGTGTCTGGCGTTTTGTCGGCAAATTTTTTCCAGGACGTATCGCCGATTTTCTTTTCAAGTAATTCAAGCGTCTCCCCGTCAATAAAGCTGAACTCATCCGGTTCAAGGCTGATTATTTTCGCGGAAAGTTCGTTCATGTCCTGGCCATTTAGCGCCGCAACGCAAAAAACCGTTTCTTCGGCGACCTGTTCTAGCTTCAAAATCACCTGAGTTATCACGCCTAATGATCCGTCAGATCCAACAAACAGCGGGGTCAGATCAAACGATCCATCTTCGCTTTTCACCTCATTTATTGCGTAAGGAAGGTTGACTCCCAGCCCAGAAATCGTCTCTTGGTTGTCGTCAATCAGCGCATCAATTGCTCTGTAAATTTCACCTTCCATGTTTTGCAAACCTTTTTTAGCACTCAAATCTTTTCGCGAAATTCTTCCCGTCTGTATGACTTCGCCATTCGCAAGGACAACTTCAAGCCTATCGATCCACTCGCCGACCGAGCCATATTTTGCAAACTTTCGCGAAAAACCGTTTGCGCCAATCATTCCCCCGACAGTGGAAAAATTGTCAATATCAGAAGGGGGGAACATTAGGCCATGCGTTGCCACAGCTTCATTCAAAGTTTTCAGAGAAATTCCCGGCTGAACACGCACTAATTTCATCTTTGTGTCAAGCTCTAAAATTCGCGACATATGTTCAGGCATGACCACTGTTGCGCCACCAATAGAAGATGAATTCCCGTTCTGACCATAACCTCTAACCGTCAAAGGTAAAACCGTTCCTCGTTCCGCGAGACGCCAGCTAAAACGCGCGCTTTTTCGCACGTCATTCGTAGTTCTTGGGTAAATCGCTAGCAACGGCCTATCTGTAAAAATTCCGTTGTCGGTTGAAAAATAATTTAATGTCGTCGAGTCGTCTTTCACTTCACCTGCCAAGTGCTGACGCAAATAATCGGTAATCTTGCTCATGTTAAAATTATATCTTTTTCTCTAAATGAAATCAAGCTTGTGTTATTTTGCCCACTCAAAAAATCTGATACAATAATTACATGCGCGCGTGGTGGAATGGTAGACACGCATGCCTTAGGAGCATGTGCCTCACGGCGTGAAGGTTCAAGTCCTTTCGCGCGCACCATGGATTTTTACACGAATATTATTGTGAACCGAGCTTACATAACAACGCAAATCAAAACAAACCGCAAAAGAATGTGCGGTTTTTTATTGTTTGTTTTTTTAAATTATTTTCATAATATAAAAATGTAAGATATTATGCCAACAAAAAGTGAAAATATCAAAAACGGAGCTTCGCAACGAAACCCCGGTAAAGCGTTGAAGTACCTTTGGATCGGGGTTAATCTTCTGTTTTATAGAAAATTAAACTCGCTTCTCCGTAACTTTTTGGGTTATCCACCACAACAACTCCTCTTAAATTTGGTAAAGCCTCTCCGCTTCTATAAGATAATACCACAAGCGCATTTTTAGCGCAAGCATATTTTGCGACTTTTTCAATATTCGCTTCAAGTTTCGCGATTTCCGCGAGATTTTCTGAAATTCCATACGGTGGATCAAGAAACACAAAGTCAAATTTCTCCTCGTCTGGCAAATTCGCGAGATTTTCAGCGAACTTTTCAAGTGAATTCTGAAAGACTTTTGCTAGATTTTCCAAACCTAAAAGTTTGATATTTTCGCGAATTGTTTTAGCTGCACCAGAATTTTTTTCAACAAACGTGGCATTCCCCGCGCCTCTGCTCAAAGCCTCCAGACCAATTGCGCCCGTCCCCGCAAACAAATCAAGCACTCTCGCACCGTCAAGATTTTTTCGCGAAAAAATCTTCGCGAACAGCGCAGATCTAACTCTATCTCCCATCGGATGTGTCAAGATGTTGTCAGTGCTGCTGATCAGCCGGCCGCCAAATTCCCCGCTAATAATTCTCAGTTTTGTCATTTTTACCTTCGCGAAACTTTTTGACTTTTGCCGGATTTCAGGTTCGAGAAAATATTTATCGCCCAAAGCAAAATCCCGAACGCCAAGAAGATTTCCAGAAATTCGCCAGGCGCGCCGGCGTTCAAATTCCAAACCTCGGAGACAAACAAGTTTGAGAAAAGCGCAACCGTAAAAACGCCCAAAACCAAACATAATTTTTCCGCGATTTTTTCGCGAGTCGGGATAATAAATTTGATCAAAACCGCGAGTGTTGACAGGACCATAAACAGCAACGAGCCCCAGTGAATTCCAGTTTCAGACCAAACGGGATCACCCAGTGCAAACGCCGCGCCAAAGATCAGAATGTAATAAGTTGGCGGAAGAAAATCGGTCAAAAACGAGAATTTTCGGCTTTTATTTAGCATTTCGCGAAGTTTTTCATGAAAAAACGGCAGAACAATCAGCAGAACCCAGGACCCGACATACCAAACATTTTGAAATAGCTGAGTCGCCATGTCGTGCAAATTAAATTCTCCCTGGGCGTTCATTGATTTTGCGACTTCTGGTGTAGAAAAATGTATGATTCTCTGACCCCAAGACAGCTCTTCGCCAGCCAAAACAAATGTCACAAAAGTAAAGAATATCATTAAAATAAATTGTATTTTTTCACCTTTTTTCGCGAATTTCCGTGCTGACGCCACAAAGAAAACTAGCGCGGTAATTTCAAGTCCAGCTTTAATGAAAATCGCGTGGCGGAAATTTATTCCGCAAGATCTAGTGTCGCAGCGAACAAGCCAAACCGCAAATTCAGGATCAGCAACCTGAATTAAGACAAACAGAAACACGACAAGCGGCGCAACAATCATCAGAATTTTCGCGAATTTCGGTGCGGTTTCGATTGATTTGGATATGTTCGACGAATTTTTATACGAAAAAACCAGACATATGAAAGCGACCATAACCGCAATTCTCATGATGCTAAACGCCGAAAGCAAATCTTTTGACCATTCGCCAGGCGCAAAAAACAGAGCAAGCACCGCGGCGCCCAAAATAAATGTCGCCCAATCTTTAACGGTGAGTTTTTTAAGATTTTTAACAGATATCATATTACAACTACTTTAACACCACTTTCTGTGTTCCGCTATCTTTTGAATAGAATTGGTTGTCAACAGCGGTCGCGCTGATATCAACGGTTCCTGGGTCGCCCTGAACAGTTGTTGACCAAGCAGTTCCGTCGCTTGTTGCTGAATATGTTTGTCCGTTGTATTTAATACTGACATTTTGAATTGGTCGCGATGCATCTCCTGCGCTAAACAAAGCTGAAATCGTGTATGAGCCGTCGGAGTTTTTACTCGCCGAAATCGTATCAAAGAACGGAGCATGCGCGCCACAAGCGTGAACGCCGTCGTTATGATTTGCGTCATAGCCATCCGGCGCGGTTAAGGTCGTTTTTTTCGTTATTGGATCAACAGATTTGGTCACGTTTTGCTCTTCAATAGCCAAGGCTGGCGTACATGCTGTAGCGAGTTTTTTGCTAACTCTGTCAAATTTCATGCTGACCGTAGTTTGAGCCTGGCTCTTGTTATACCACGACGGATAAATATCTCCGTTAATTTTCTGAATTCCGGACGGCTGAGTAAACCACTGGTTCGCCTTATATGTTCCGTCTTTTTCAAAAATATTCTTGTAGACCGCGTTCGTAATATCATTGATCAGGAAACCGAGTGAAACACCGTCGGTTGTGCCGCGCAAAGCCTTTGGTGTATGATTTCCCGCCCAAACCGACAAAACAGCAACTGGGGTATAACTCATCATCCATATATCTTTTGAGTTGTTTCCAATATTTGAAGTACCGGTCTTTGTTGCAGTTTTAATACCATTAAAACATTCGCCAACAGGACATGCCCCAAAAATCGGTTTTCGCGCATTTTGATCGCTCAAAATATCAGAAATTATATAAGTTGTTTGCGGATCAAACACCTGTTTATCAACCGCTTTCCATTCATAAAGAGTTTGATTTGCTGAATTTACCACTTTCAATATATCTGACGACGGGTTAGCCTTTCCATTATTCGCGAGCGTTGAAAACGCTGCTGCGTGCTCAATTTGTTTCGCTCCACATCCACCAATCGCAGCCGACAATCCCGCTTGTTGATCAGCTCCATCGGTACAATAACTGACATCGCCAGCATCACGAATCATCTGTTTGGTGTTATCAACGCCGTTTAAGTGCATTGACATAACAGCCGGAAGGTTCTGGGATTGCGCCAAACCATTTCTAATTGTGTAATTTCCACGCGTGCTTCCATTATCGTTATGCAATTCAGCGCCGTAAATTTGTTGAATTGTTTTGCCACCAAACGTGTCGTTGATCATCGACCCGGCGCCATACGTTCCGTTCGGGTTATTTTGATTATTTATCAGCGACGCATAAACCAATGGTTTGATGGTTGATCCCGGCTGAACAAACGAATTCGCCATATTAACGGATCCATAGCCAGGATAATCGTATCCTCGCGAACCCATAAGCCCGATAATTTGCCCCTGATTATTTGTCATAGTAAAACTGGCATCATCCGCACCCCAGGCAACGGGATATTTAGCATATCTTCCATTGAACAACTGATTCATTTCGTCTTCAAGCACGCCCTGAACTCGCTCATCAAGCGTCGTCGTCACTTTGAGGCCACCTTGCCCAACAACTTTCGCGCCAAGTTTATCGATCAAATCTTGCTTCACCATCTGAATGAAATGCGGCGCTTTCGCCCCCTGTGTTGAATCCTCAAGGGGTTTGATTTCGTCAAGAATGGCGACTTTTTTCGCGTTTTCTGCATCACTTCTAGAGATATAACCTTGGTCAGCCATATAATCCAAAGTTGTATGCTGCCTGCGAATGAGCGAGTTGTCCGTCAAACTACAACCATTTGTGCTCGCATTAGTTCCAGTACAGCGAGATTGAATTATGTACGGGTTGAAATTTGAAGGATTCTGCGGGATAGACGCAAGCAACGCCGCCTCTGGCAGAGTTAAATCCTTCGCATCCTTCCCAAAATATGTCTGCGCGGCGCTTTCAACGCCATTTCTTCGCCCGCCATATGGAGACTCGTTCAGATACATCGTCAAAATCTGATCTTTTGGGTACATCTGGTCTGCCTCAGTGGACAAAATCGCTTCCTTTATTTTTCGCGGAATTCCAGTAATGCCACGATCGCCAGCTTCATCCGCAAAATACACCTGTTTAATCAGCTGCTGCGTCAACGTTGAAGCACCTTGTGTCTGACCACCGCCAACAGTACTGAAAAACGCACGGATCATTCCCGTCAGAGAAACACCTTTTTCTTTATAGAAATTTTTATCCTCAATCGCGACGGTCGCGTCTTTCATATACTGGTTGATTTGGTCAGATTCAACAACAAGCCGATAATTCCCAGCCCCAGTGTCTTCCCATAATACATTCCCGTTTCTGTCATAATACGTAGTAACAGTTGTTTGCACATTTTTTTGCAGATTCGCGAGATCAATCGAGCCAAGCTGTTGGCGGAAATACAAAACCAGCCCAGCAACCAGCAGAATCAAAAGCCCGACAGAGATCCCGACAATCTTCCCTAACATCTTCAAACCACGCTTGGAAAACCAATATTTATACATTCGCTTCGGTTCAAAATGCGCAAAAAAACGCCTCACAGGGTTTTTCGGCAAAGTTGCCAAATACTCGGCTTTTTCGCGAGCCCTCGCGTTTTTCTTGATTGCCCGCTTACTTTTCCCGCTGTTTTTAGTCAGGTTCGAGTAAGTAGTGAATTGCGGTTTCAAATTTTTTCTCGCCATTAGAACTTTTAATCTCTTTCTCGCATTAACTTTTTTACATTACCAGTTTAGCAAAAATTTATCAAAAGCCCAACTCTGATTTTCAACAAAAATGTGCTAGAATTTACACATATCAAAGCAAAAATCACACGGATTTGATCCGTTCGCGCAAATTCAAAAAGGAGAATATATGAAATTATCAGAAGAATTACAATACCGAGGTTTCGCGAATCAATCAACTTTCGCAAATCTTGCAGATTTAGACAGCAAGCCCATCACGCTTTACCTCGGCACAGACCCGTCCGGCGACAGCCTACATGTTGGCCATCTCGCAGTCTACATGATGGTTCGCAGGTTTCTGGATCACGGCAAAAAAGTGATTTTGCTTGTCGGCGGTGGAACAGGAATGATCGGCGACATGCGCGACACCAAGGAACGCGAGCTGCTTTCTCTGGACACAATCGCCCACAACAAAAAAGCCTTGTCCGCACAAGTTTCGCGATTATTCAGTGGTCAAGATTTTACTTTAGTTGACAATTACGATTGGCTTCACGAGCTCAACCTTCTTGATTTCCTTCGCGAAACCGGAAAAAAATTCAACATGGCCGAACTGGTCCAGCGGGATTTCTTCAAATCTCGCATCCAAAATGGTGGTGGTTTATCTTTCGCGGAATTTACATACACCTTACTTCAAGGATACGATTTTAACCATCTTCACAAAAACTACGGCGTAAATCTCCAAATCGGAGGTTCGGATCAATGGGGAAATATTCTGTCGGGAGTTGAATTGATCCGTAAAAACGGCGGTGAAGCATTCGGCATGACTTCCCCGCTGGTCATCAACAAATCAACCGGTCGCAAATTCGGAAAATCTGAGGGCGGTGCGGTTTGGCTTGACCCGAAAAAAACATCTCCGTTCAAATTTTACCAATTCTGGCTGAACACAGACGACGAATCAGCCATTGATTATTTAAAACTTTTTACGCTTCTAAAACCCGATCAAATCGACGAAATCGCGAAAATTCACAGTGAAAATCCAGGCCAAAGATTGGCACAAAAAACGCTTTCTCGCGAAATCACAAATCTAGTTCACAGTGAAGATATCTCCAAAAACGTTGAAAAAGTTTCTGAAATTTTATTTGGGAAAAACGCAGATTTTTCAAGTATTTCAGAAGAAGAATTTAACATTTTCGCGGAAGAACTTCCAACCGTCAATTTTCGCGAAAACCTCACAATTATAGACGCGCTAACTGAAAGCAAAATCGTGAAAAGTCGCAGCGAAGCAAACCGATTGATTGCTGGAAATGCGGTTTCAATAAACGGCGAAAAAGTACAAACTGACCAAGAAATTTCAAAAAAATCCTTGATCAAAAAAGGCAAAAATCAGTTTGTTTTCGTGAAATAATATTTTTTGGCGTATAATATTTATATGGGTTTATCAACCAAACTTTCCGACATTAAAGGTGTTGGACCAAAAACAGCTGAGCTTTTCGCGAATTTCGGGTTGGATACAGTTCGCGATCTTCTTGAATATTTTCCGCGCAGATATGAAGACTTTTCTCACGCCGAAAAAATTTCAGATTTATCTCCGGGGCAAGTTGTTGTTCGCGGAAAAATTGACAGCGTCAACACGCGATTTGTCCGCAGAAACATGCGCATCACGACCGCCACAATTTCCGACGATTCCGGCTCAATTTCAGCGGTTTGGTTTAACCAAAATTTTCGCGAAAAAAACCTAAAATCTTTTGTCGGGACAAATCAAGAATTTTTGTTTTCTGGAGATTTCAAGCTCGGCGCAAATCGCTACACGCTTAGCAATCCCGCCGTTGAAAAAATTGACATCAAGCAGAATTTTTTTGCAAAAGATTTTGTGGACACTGGCGCCGATTCTTCCGAAAAAATCACGCCAATTTATCCGCAAAGATCGGGCTTAAAAAGCTCGGTGATCCGCAAAGTTCTTCGCGAATTAAAACCGTTAATCACGATGCTCCCAGAATCCCTACCACAAGAAATTTTATCCAAAGAAAAGCTAATTTCGCGCTCAGATGCCGTCAGTGAAATTCATTTCCCAACAAACAATAACAATCTGGAACTTGCAAAAAAACGTCTTGGTTTTGACGAACTTTTTGGCTTAATTTTAGCCGCGAGAATGAACAAAAATTCCAACCAAAAACTCAAAGGTTTTGACATGGAATTTGATGTTGAAAAATTTCGCAAAATTATTTCAAGCCTACCTTTCAAATTGACTAACGCACAAAGAAAATCGCTTTGGGAAATCATTTCGGACTTCACAAACAAACAAACTTTCGCGAATTCAACCCCGATGAATCGCCTCCTTCAAGGCGATGTTGGATCTGGAAAAACGATTGTTGCCGGCTTGGCGGGGTTTGTCGCGGCGCAAAATAATCTTCAAGTCGCTCTAATGGCTCCGACGGAAATTTTGGCAACTCAGCATGCAAAAACGCTTTCAAATTTGCTTGAACCATTTGGTGTTAATGTCGCACTGCTCACAGGATCAATCAAAAAAGATGCGCGAAAAAATCTCCTAAATGCGCTAAACAACGGCGAAATAAATATACTCGTTGGCACGCACGCGCTTTTTCAGCCATCTGTAAAATTCGCGAATTTGGGTTTTGTGATCATTGATGAGCAACACCGATTTGGTGTGAAGCAAAGGCAGGATTTACTTTCAAAAACTCGCGACGAAATGCATCTTCCGCACCTTCTAGCGATGACTGCCACGCCAATTCCGCGCAGCCTACAATTGACGATTTTTGGTGATCTTGATGTGTCAATTTTAGACCAAATGCCGGGCGGAAGAAAACCGATTAAAACGAAAATCGTGAACCCTCTTTCGCGAACACAAATGAACGCTCTAATCAAAAAAGAACTTGCTTCTGGGCGCCAAGCGTATTTCATTGCGCCGAACATTGAAGCTGGAATTGGCGACAAAGAAAACGTCGCCCAGCTCGCAAAAAAAGTCATGAAAGAATTCGCGAAATCATCTGAGAAAAAAGATATAAAAGTTGGTATTCTTCACGGAAAAATGGATTCCGAAAGCAAAGAAAAAATCATGCGCGATTTTGCTGAAAATAAGCTCCAAATTCTCGTTTCAACAACCGTAGTTGAAGTTGGCGTTGACGTGCCGAACGCTTCAATTATCGTTATTGAAAACGCCGATAATTTCGGGTTGGCGCAGCTTCACCAGCTCCGCGGAAGAGTTGGTCGCGGCGATGTGCAAAGCTACTGTTTCCTGGTTCAAACAGATGAAAAAGCGCCAACGCGTAGACTTCGCGAAATTGAAAATTCAGTAGACGGATTTTATCTTGCGGAAATTGATCTGGAACTACGCGGAGCGGGCGAAATTTACGGCCGAGCGCAGCATGGCGCAATAGATCTAAAAATCGCAAATCTTGCCGACACAAAATTGATTAAACACGCTTCAAACGCAGCCGACGAATTCATTTCGCGAAATATTTCCATTGAAAATTATCCGGAACTTAATCACGAAATTCACAAATACCAGCGCCTAACCACACTAAACTAGGTCCGCGGAAATTATCTATTTTCCAACTTTGTTCGCCAGTGCAACCATTGAGTTTTCAACTGATTTGCTGGTTTTTCTACGGGTGGTTTTTCGTTGATTTTTGTTTTCAGAATTCACAGAATCAACCTTGTCTATTCGCGGATTCTTCTGGTCATTCAAATTGTTATTTCGCGTTTTTTTCACAATTTCAGAAACTTGATTTTTATCATTTTTTCGTGTTCGTGAAGTTTTCTGAGCGACGGATTTTTTGGTTGAAGAATTGGTTTTTTTCATTGACTTTGACGCGTCTTTTTTAATATTTTCAGAATGAAAAGCTTTTGCCTGCGGCGCATTCTTTGCAATTTTTTGCACAGATTTTTTCGCAAAAATCATTCGTCCTGCTTCTGTCTGCAAGCTGCGCTGAATCTCAACTTTGATTTTCTGACCAATATTTTCCTTGGCGTCTTCAACAACAACCATCGTGCCATCTTCAAGATATCCGACAGCCTGCGACCTGTTTGCGCCTGCTTGCAAAATCTCAATTTCAACTTGTTCGCCCGGCAGTTTTTTCGCGCGCAAAACCTGAGCTAATTCGTTCATATTGACCACAGTTATATCCATTGTTCTGGCAAGTTTATTCAAGTTGAAATCAACCGTTGCAATACTCGCACCAGTTTTCAGTGAAAGCTCAATCAGCCTTTCATCAACCCCACCTTTATCAACACGACCGTCCTGCAGAATCGAAACTGAAACATTGTCCAGTGAACGAATTTCGCGAACAAGCTCCAAACCATGGCGCGCGCGAGTGCGTTTTTCGCTGTCGGATTTGTCGGCAAGAAGCTGCATTTCATTCAAAACAGAGCGCGGAATAATCAATTCCTGGCTGATAATTCCAGTTTTTGCAACATCAACAATTCGCCCATCCATAATCGCGCTCGTGTCGAGCAACAGAGAACCGCGAGTAAGTTTCATTGTTCTTTGGCGAATTTTCATCACCGTAAGAAACGTTGTATTCGCGAAAATTAAAATCGCGAAAATTAAAATTAAATTTTCTAACATTTTTTTCCTTTCATTAAATCTTCGCGAAAAATCTTCAAGTTTTTCATATTTTTTCGCGAAGTTTTATTTATATTCTTACAAACTTTCAGCACAAAACTTTGCATAATTTGCGGCATTTACCGCGAGAATTTCTAAAACATAAAAATAAAATCTATAAAAATTCTAATCCCATCCTAACACATTTTTGCGAATTTACACATTACAGAAATTTTCAACCACAAAAACTATTTCAAATACTGATTCAAAGCGTCGCGTAAATCTGTCGCGGTTTTCGCGAATTTATTATGAACAGACGCGGGCGCAAGTGCGAAATTAAATCCGAGCTTTTTCGCTTCCGTGATTCTTTTATCACTCATCCGCGCGCTACGAATTTCGCCGCCCAAACCAACTTCGCCGAAAACCACCGCGCCTTCGCCGATTTTTCTCTCTGCCGCCGCGGAAGCAATCGCCATGCAGATCGCGAGATCCGCCGCGCGGTCATCAAGTTTTAGCCCGCCAACCACGTTTATAAATATGTCCTTGTCTGAAAGTTTCAGTTTTGTCCGTCGCTCCAAAACCGCAGTTAAAAGTGTCAATCGGTTCATATCAAAACCGCTCGCGGCGCGCTTCGCATAACCAAAATTCGTCGGGTTGACCAGCGCTTGAATCTCCACGAGCAACGGCCGATTCCCTTCCATTGTGGCGAGAATCACGCTTCCATCACTATCCGACCGCTCAGCCAAAAGCGCGGCGCTCGGATTATCCACAATTTTCAAACCTTCGTTTGTCATGTCAAAAATAGCAACTTCCGCCGTCGAGCCATAACGATTTTTCACAGCACGAACCATTTTGAACCCGCCATAACGGTCGCCTTCAAACGTCAAAACCACGTCCACCAAATGCTCCATGACTTTCGGCCCAGCGATGGATCCGTCCTTGGTCACATGGCCAACCAACATCACCGCAGTGTCAGATTTTTTCGCAGAACGAATGATCACATTGCTTGAATTCGTGATTTGACTGACAGTTCCCGGCGCGCTCGCCACATCTGCCATGGCCATGGTCTGCATTGAATCAACCACCACCAAATCAAACTCGCCCGCGCCGATCGTCTCGGCCACATCGTCCGCGCTTGTTGAACTCGCCAAACTCAAATTCACACTTTTTATAAATTCGTCGCCAAGCAATCTCGCAGCACGACTTTTAACTTGCGCTGCAGATTCCTCGCCACTAACGTAAAGAACTTTTTTGCTTCGCGAAATGTATGCAGAAACCTGCATCAAAAGAGTGGATTTCCCAATTCCAGGCTGACCCGCAACCAACATCACTCCGCCAACCATAATTCCTCCGCCAAGCACCAAATCCAAATCTGCAATTCCAGTTGAAATACGCGTCGAAACTTGATCCTCGCTCACATCAGAAATTTTCGCGAAATCCAATCTTTTTCCACTGCTTTTCGCGACGATGTTTTTCGGGGCGTTCGCAGCTTCGTCAATGGTTTCAACCAAAGAATTCCAGGCGCCACAATTTTCACATTTTCCCATCCATTTCGGGTAAATCGCGCCACAATTTTGACACGTGAATCTCACTTTTACTTTTGCCATATAACATATATTTTAACATAACTTTTTCGCGAAAAATACGACACGTGATAAAATGTTTCAAGATGAAATACGATGTAAATGAATACCAATTGAAAAATGGCGGCCGCGGGCTGATTATCAACGTTCCTGGCGCGCCCGTCTTCGCGAGCCAATTCAGTTTTCGTGCTGGCGCACGCTTCGTAAAAAACTATCGCGAAAAATCCGAAACTGCGCACATCATGGAGCACATGGCTTTTGGCACATCCGGTGATTTCGCGAACGCAAATGATTACGAAACGAGCTTCACAAAAAACGGAGCTTTTTACAACGCCAACACGACCGACACCGGCATGACCTATATTGCGAACTGCGCTGATTTTGAATGGGACAGAATCCTGAAATTACAGCAATCCGCAATCTGCCGACCACGCTTCACAGAAGAAGAATTTAAGGCAGAATTTGGCAACGTCAAGAGCGAGCTCACCGGATATTTAAGCGACGCCGGTTGGGTGCTCTGGCCGCGCATGTCCCAGGAACTCGGGGAAGACACAAAAACCATCCAGGAAGGTTTGGACAGCATGGCAAACATCAGCGTGGAAGACATTCGCGAACATTACGCGCGCACGCACACCGCTGGAAACATGCGTTTTGTCGTGGCAGGAGATTTCGCTGGCCGCCTAACAAAACTTCGCGAAATTTTAAACGATTTTGATCTTTCAGAAGGCGAACGATTGCCGATTCCAGTCGACGAAATGCATTCCGCACCAGCTTTCACTATCCGCCGAAAAGACGTCCCAAGCATCAACTTTGAAATTTCACTGATCCTTCCTCGTAGATTATCCGACGAGGAAAACTCGGCCATGGCGCTCTTGAACCACATCTTAAACGGAACAGTTTACCATTCCAGAATTCAAGGCGCAGCGCGCGAGCGAGGACTTTTGTATTACATGTGGAGCAACACATCTGCAAACGAACATAACTCTTCTTGGGATTTCGGCGGCGAAGCAAGCGCGGAAAAATTGCCTGCTGTTATCGATTTAATTGTCGGCGAAATGAAAAAAATCCTCGATGGTGAAGTTGACGATCAAGATCTCGACGAAGCAAAAAGCTACGCGCTTGGAAGACACCAAATGGGCGTTCAAACCACCGCCCAGCTCAACCAATGGTTCGCGAATCGCTACTTTTTTGATGGCAGAATTGAAGATTTTGAAAAACAACCAGACAGAATCCGTGGCGTTTCTCGCGAAAAAATCATCAACACAGCCCGCGAATTTTTCCGCGCAGACACTTGGTCGCTCGGGCTTTACGGCAACACAGACAAAGCGCTCGCGGACAAACTTCACGAAAAGTTCGCGAAACTGTTTTAATTACAATTTCGCTCAAACTTTTCTTTTTAATTCTTTTTTTTCGCGTTTTTCTCTGGTAAATCAAATTTTACATCCGGATAAATTTTCTTCGTCGTCTCGGAAATTTCGCTTTTCATTGCCGGGAAAGGCACGCCTTCGCGAGCGTTAACACCTTCAAACAACCAGAAATTCCGCTCAGAATTTCCCCATCCGCAAGTCGGTGGCATTCCATATTCAAGCATCTCAACAAAATCAATATCCAGCATCATCGCCTCTTTATCGCCAGCGTCGCGCATTTTCTGCTGAGTCAAAAACCTGTCGAGCTGATCCAGCGGATCGTTTAATTCACTAAACCCGTTTCCCATTTCGGTTCCAAAAATTACCGGGTGAAACCGCTCCGTAACCCGATGATCTTCGGCATGTTTTTTCGCGAGTGGCGAAACAGAAACTGGCTCATGAATCAACCAAAATGGCCCAGCTGATTTTTTGCGAACAATTTTCCAGCAGTAATCAAGCAGTCTGGAAACACCCGCATTTTCGTCAAATTCCATATTGTTTTTCGTCAAAACGTTTCGCAGAATTTCGCGATTTTCTTCACTGTCATCCATGAATGCATCAATTCCAAATTCTTCCATTAAAATGTCAGCGAAAGTCCTGCGAGGCCATTCTTGATCCAGGTCAACATTCATGCCATTGTGCTCAAATTTCAAAGTTCCCCAAGTTTTTTGCGCGACAAATTTAATCATCTCTTCATAAAAATCCATTCCTTGGCGATAATCCTGAAACGCAGCATAGCTCTCCATCGCGATATGCTCCGGCAAATGCTCGTCATCAACACCTTCATTTCTAAAACGCGGCCCGATGTCAAAAACTTTTTCAAAACCAGCGCCAATCAGCCTTTTCAACGGCAATTCGTGCGAAATTCTGAGGTAAAAATCTTCATCGAGCGAATCCATGTGCGTCTTAAAAGGAGTTGCGTCCGCACCACCAGTTGTGTGTTCCAGCACCGGAATATTCACTTCAACAAAACCATTATCCACCAAAAACTCTCTGGTCGCGGCCCAGAATTTACTGCGGCGCTCAAACCTTTCGCGAACTTCCGTATTAACATTCATGTCAACATATCGGCGGCGCAAGCGCTCTTCTTTATTCGTAAAGCCTTCTTGTTTGCTCGGCATCGGGCGCAAACTTTTTGTCAAAATCCGCATTTTTTTCACTATCAACGAAATCTCGCCGGTTTGAGTTTTTCCAACGATTCCTTTCGCTTCAATAAAGTCTCCGCTATCCAACAGGTTCAGTTCGCCCATGCCAATCTGCGATTCGTCAGCGGCAAGAATTTTTCGCGAATTTTCGTTTGCAATACGATTTCCATTTGCGTCTTTTTCAAAGACTTCTTCAATTTCACCTCTGTTAAAAACAAGCTGGATCGATCCGCTCAAATCCCGCACAACAACAAATGCAAGTTTTCCAAATTTTCGTATCGACACAACGCGCCCAACAACGTCTTGCTCGCTTCCGTCAAGCTCCGCGAAATTTTCGGAGATTTTCCCCGCGCCAATTGTTCGCGAACTTTTTGCCGGAAATGGATCAACGCCGAGCTTTCGCAGCTCGTTCAATTTTTTGATTCGTTCATTCCTGAAATCCGCCAATGTCGCCATTTTTTACTTTTCTCCTTCCGCGAGACTAAATTTATAGAATAATAATAACATTTTTCTTGGGTTTTCGCGAATTTTCCTTTTCGCGAACAATTGATCAAACCGAGCCAAAAAATGCGTGAAGAATTGTCATGAGACCAGCCACAACCACTGCGCCGATGATCAATAAAATTGATTGGATTCCCATAAAATTCGTTTTTTCCTTCGCATGGATGTCAGGAATGATGTCGCTCACCGCAATGTAAATGAAGAATCCGGCCGTCAGACCCTGCAAAAACCCGATTGGCAGCGCCAGATTTTTACCCAACAAGTAAACAATTGCGGCGATGACTGTGGTAAAAACAGCAACCGAAATATTAAAGATTGCCACATTTTTTCGCGAAAGTCCTTTATAAAGCAGCAATCCGAAATCACCAATAGTGTGCGAAATTTCATGTAAAACAATAGCCAAAAGAATCAAAAATCCCGACTCAAATCCACCCAAAAAACCGACCGCAATCGCCACACCATCAATCGCGCGGTGCAAAATATTCCCCGCGAAAATCAGGGGGATTGCGGCTTCTTTATCCGCTTTTGCGTGATTTTCATCAGTGTGATGATGTGTAAAATGAATGAATCTTTCAAGAACGAAAAACACTAAAATTCCAATCAACAAACCGTGCGCGGCAACTTCAAAATTCCCGCCTTCGGCAGCGTCCGGGAGCAAATCATAACTAACTGTCGCAAGCAACGCGCCAGCCGCAAAAGGCGTGGCGTATTTTGCCAAATTCTTCGAGCTTTTCACGGAATACATCATCGCAAAACCAAACGCAAGTGCCACCATATCGCCCAAAAGACTGGCGAAAATTAAAACTAAAAACATTACAACTTAACCTTTCTTTAAGAGATTCACTCGCCGATAGATAGGATTTTATATGTTTTTTCGCCTTTGGGGGTGTTCGCGACGACTTCTTCGCCGAGTTTTTTACCGATCAAGGCCGATCCGATCGCGCTTTTGTCGCTGATTTTACCTTCAAGCGGATTTGCCTCAACCTCTCCGACAATCGTGTATTCAAAAGTTTTTCCAGCTGATTCAAGCTTGACTTTTTCGCCAAGACTTATGCGCCCATCGTTGTCCGACTCGATAATAACCGCATTTTGCAAGATGTGATCAATGTCTTTTATTCGCTCCTCGCTGCGACTTTGCAGATCACGCGCGGCTGAATATTCCGCATTCTCCGAAAGGTCGCCAAAACTGCGAGCTTCCGCAATTCGCTCACTGACTTCTCCACGCTGAGATATAAGATTATTCATCTCTTTCTCTAGCTCGCGTTTACCGCCTTCGGTCAAAGGAAACACTTTCTTATTTAACATACTAAATCCTCCATTCATAATTAGGGAATCTCATTTTTTCACTCTAATGATTTTCATTTTATCATTTTAAATCACGACATTCAAGTCCCATTTTTCAATCAGAAAACAGGTAAAAAACATGCTTTTCACCTTGTTTTGCGATATTTACATGATTATTTTACAACATTTTTTCTTTCACACAGTCTCACATAGCTTGGTATTTTTACGCAAGTTTTCAAAACATATTAGTTTCTTAGTAAATATTTTCACTAACCAATTTTCGCGAAAACTTCATCCATCGCGAGAGTTTCAGTTTCTCCTGTCATTCGCGAAGTCAACTCAATTTTTCCATCAGTTTTCAGGGAAATCACCGCTCGCCACGGAATCCCAAGAAGCTCCGCATCTGCAAATTTCTCGCCCGGACGCGCAGATCTGTCATCCCATAAAACGTCAATGTTCCGCGCAGTAAATTCATCATAAACTTTTCGCGAAAAATCAATCACTTCTGGGTCTTCGCCAACATTCGCGAGATAAACCTGAAACGGTGCGACATTTTCCGGCCAAACAAGCCCTTTTTCATCACTAAAAATCTCCGCCAAAACTCCAACCAATCGCGTCACGCCAATCCCGTAAGAAGCCAAAAATACTGGGGTCAATTTTCCTTCTTCGTTCGTGAAATTCAAGCCCATGTCAAGAGCTTTTTTGTCGCCAAAATTGAAAATATTTCCAACTTCCGCACTACGAACCTTCTCAAAATCATCTCGTGAAAACTCCGGATTTTCCGCCAAAAAATCATCCAAAACTTCTTCATTCACTGCGACATTTTTTTCGCGATTCAGGAAAAGCCAATCCTCGCCAGCTTCGCAAACAGTCTGAAATTCATGGCTGAACGCCGTAAAACTTCCGCCCGAAGCAAACGTTTTAAATGTCTGATCGCCCAATCCAAGTCGCTCGAAAATTCGCGAATACGCACCGGCAATTTTCTCATAATATTCGTCTAGATCCGCCTGATTTTTGTGAAAACTGTAAAGATCTTTCATGACAAATTCTCGTCCGCGCATCACACCACTTTTCGCACGAAGTTCATTTCTGAGCTTGTTCTGAAACTGATATACAGCAACAGGTTTCGCCAAATCTTTATAGCTTTTAACATATTTTTTCGCCAAATTCACAATCGGCTCTTCATGTGTAAAAGCAAGCCCAAGCTCTTCGCCGGATTTCAAACTGGTTTTAAACCAGTTATCAACAACTTTGTCATCCCATCGCCCGCTTTTTTCCCAAATTTCGCGATTCTGCAAAGTGCTCATGATTAATTCCTGACCGCCGAGAGAATTCATTTCTTCGCGAATAATTTGTTTGATTTTCTCAATCACGCGAAGTCCGAGCGGCAACCAAGAGTAAACGCCTGCCATTTCTTTGCTGACATATCCGGCGCGAATCAAAAGTTGCGCGTTCTTGCTTGTCTCGTCAGCCGGCGCATCACGCAGAGTTTTTGTAAATAATTCAGTTCTTTTCATGAAAATATCTTAGCATTTTTTACAAAATTTTGCCAGAAATATCCAGTTATTTTGCTATATTTTCAGATCGCGAATCAAGATTTGAATTGAGCTTATTCATTTCAACACCCAGCGCATTTAGTTTGTCAACGCCTGAATTATATTGTGAAATCATATTATTAATTTGGTTGCCAAATACGGACAAAAACTTTTGCTGATTCATCAAATTATTTCTTTGTGCCTGAAAATCTTGACTGCTCGCGAAACATCCGTCATCGTCCGCGCAAGAATTAAAAGCTGAAATTTTATCAGACAAATCTTTTGAATTCGCCTGATATTCTGATGTTTTGTCGTCAATTTGCCGCTTCAAACCGTCCAAATCCTGCGAGATCTTTTCCTGCTGGTTTTTCAGTTCGTCAAAAACTCCAGAATATTTTTCATAATCCGAAACGACTTTTTGGCGGTCAGAAAAAAATTTTGAGTAATATTCTTCCAGATCTTTGGGGAGATTTTTTTCCTCTGTTGCAAGCAAAGAATGCAACTCATTCATCTCCTCACCAGGTTCAGTTTTTTTGTAAACATCAAGAGAATTTTTAATGTCCGCGCTCTGAATATTTGGGATTTCGTTTTGTATCATCTGATCAACGCGATTTCGCTCGCTCGTGCTCAATCGCGAATACGCCGCGTGTAACATCTCATGGGCCGCAATCACGCTTTTCACACCAGCAATTTTTTCATCAGAAACATTAAAAATATAAATGCGATTTTTTGAAAAACAACCCAAAACTATTGATTGTGATTCGTCGCCATTACTGCAATTTTTATTAAAATCATCGCGATTATTGATCCGCGCATAACTGACCTGCAACAAGAATTTTCCATTTTCGTTCACACCCGCGTCATCTGCAATTTTCGCTACATCAGGGTTGAGCGGATTTTGCCAAGCAGTTATTTGATCTTTTATCCACGTTGAGCTACTAAACCAAAACGCAAAGATGACCAAGAAAATCAGCACCGGTAACTTAAACCGAGCCTTCGCCCAAAACGATCTAGTTTTGCTTGCACCAGATGCATTTCGCCGATTTTCGTTTTTTCTCATCTACCAATTTTAACAAACATTTCGCGAAAATTATAACGATTCAATCTTCGCGATTTTCTCGTCAAAAGACGTCGTTTCTTTTATTTTTTCAGAGATAATTTTGCCATTTTTGAGACCAATCTCAACCGCATCACCCCTCCTTATTTTTCCTTCAAGCAGATTTTCAGCCAGAACACCCTCAACCTGATCTTGAATAATTCTTCTGAGCGGCCGAGCACCCATTTTTTCGTCAAAACCAAGCTCAATCAAGTGATTTTTTGCGCTTTTAGACATAACGACACGAACGCCTTTTAGTGCCAATCTCTCATTCAAATCCTCGATTTGCAGATCAAATATTCGATTAATCTCTTTTCGCGACAACGGGTTAAAGTCAATGATAGCGTCAAATCTATTCAAAAGCTCGGGGCGCATTATTTCTTTCAGCCCGGAGTTTATGTCTGCATATTTTTTAGCGCTCTCATCATTCAACTGCTGATCACCGGCTCGCGAAATATCATCGTTCGCGAAACCAAGCGATTCTTTCGCCATGTCAGCCGCCCCAATATTGCTAGTTAAAATCACAATTGTATTACTAAAATCAATCTTTTTTCCGTGCCCGTCCGTCAAACATCCGTCTTCAAGTATCTGTAAAAACAAGTTAAAAACTTTCGGACTCGCCTTTTCTATTTCATCAAAAAGCACCACAGAATACGGGTTGCGTCGCACTCTTTCAGTTAAATTTCCGCCATCTTCATAACCGACATATCCTGCTGGCGCTCCCGTTAACCGAGCGCCAGAATGTGATTCGCTAAATTCACTCATATCAATTTTAATCAAACTCTTCTCACCTCCAAACACTTCGTCAGCGAGAACTTTCGCAGTCTCAGTTTTACCAACACCGGTTGGACCAAGAAAAACAAAGCTGCCGATCGGCCGTTTTCCGTTATAAATCCCAGCCGCATTCCGCTTTACACTCCGTGAAACTTCGCGAATAGCGGCGCTCTGGCCAATAATTCTTCGCGATAATTTCTTTTCAAGCGACAGAATTCTTTTTGATTCGCTCCTACTCAGCTTCTCAACAGGGATACCTGTCATTTGTGAAATCGCCGACTCAATGTCATTTTTTCGCAAAATCACATCTTTCTCATTTTGGTGCTCAGCCTCAATCTCTGCCAATCTGTCATCAATTCGCGAAATCCGCATTTTATACAGCGCCGATTTTTCGTAATCTTCAAGCGTATCCGCAGCCTCCATTTTTTCGCGAAGCTTACTTTTCTCCTGCATCATCAGCGCAGGATCATATTCTTTACCCCTGTTTTTTTGCGTTTTTTCATTACTAATTTTTGCCATCGCCGACGCCTCATCAATCACGTCAAAAGATTTATCCGGCTGAAATCTCTCGGAAAGATATCTGTCGGATAAGCGGACAGCGTGCTCAATAACTTTATCTGACAACTTAACCTTATGAAATTTTTCATAATTTCCCTTTGCACCTTGAATAATCCTGATCGTGTCGGCAAAATTCGGCTGCTCAACCTCAATCGCCTGAAATCTTCTCGTCAAGGCAGCGTCTTTTTCAATTCCTTTCCTATATTCATCATTGGTCGTAGCACCAATCAAACGGATTTCACCTCTAGCCAGAGCAGGTTTCAACATATTGGCTGCATCCATCGAGCCCTCACCGGCGCCAGCGCCGGACAGCAAGTGTAGTTCATCAATAAATAAAATTATATTCGGGTTTTTAGCACTCTCATCCACTAAGAGCTTAATTCTCTCTTCAAATTCGCCACGAAATTTCGTCCCAGACAGAAGCCCAGCTAAATCCACTTGTAAAAGATATTTTCCACGTAGTTGTTCCGGAACTTCATTTTTCGCGATTTTTATAGCCAGACCTTCAGCAATCGCCGTTTTGCCAACCCCCGCTTCACCAATCAAAACCGGATTGTTTTTTCGCCTTCTCGACAAAATAGTCATCACCCGTTCTATTTCCTTTTCCCTGCCAATTACCGGGTCAATTTGATCATTTTCAGCCATCTTGGTTAAATTTTTTGAGAACTTACTTAAAAATGAACCTTTGGTTTGGCGCTCTCTTCCAGAGTTTGCTAAAAACTCATCTTCGTTTGAATTCGCATTTAGATTTAGATTTCCGGATTCTTCACGTAAAAAATCTTCCAGATCACCAATCACTCGCGAAATATTCCCGCCAAGATCCTCAATAATTTTCACGCCACGGGAATTTCGCTGATTTAAAATTGAAAATAATATGTGCTCAGTTGAACAAAAATCGCTTTTGAATTCATTCGCGAGCTCAGCAGACATTCGCAGACCAAGTTTTGCCATCTCTGAAAAACCCTTAGTTGGCGAGAAAAATATTGTCTGCTTAACCTGATTTTCCGAAATTTTCATAGCCTCTCGAAGTTTGTCAAATGTTATCCCCGAGTCAAAAAGTATATGCGCCGCTTCTGAACGGTTCTGGTTCGCGATTCCCAAAAGCAAATGTTCTGTCCCAATATATTCCGAGCCAGAGCTCCGAGCAAATATTTCTGCGGCACCAAGCGCATCTCTGGCATCATTCGTAAGTTTTTTTTCAAATTCCATTTCGTTTCCTCCTTTCGCAAAAATTTTTCGCGGATTTCAGAAACAATTATAACAAAATTAGCACTCTGGTCAAGCGAGTGCTAAAATTATTTTTGCGAATTTATCAGTTTTATTCTTCGGTCGCAATGTTGATTTCATATCCGGTCAGCATGCTCGCCAAGCGAACATTTTGCCCCTGTTTGCCGATTGCAATTGACTGCTGCTCTTGCAAAACATAGACAACCGCTTTTTTCACGAGATCGCCGTATTCGTTTTTCTCTTCCGGCAAAATATCAATTCGCGAAATCTCGGCCGGGCTCAAAGAGTTGGCAATGAAATTCTTCTCGTCAGCATCCCAAGTCACGATGTCGATTTTTTCACTGTCGCCGATTTCGTTCATCACAGCCGCAACGCGAATGCCTTTTGATCCAACAAAAGTTCCAACCGGATCAACACCGGCAACTGAGCTGAAAACAGCAATCTTCGTGCGTCGTCCAGCTTCGCGAGCGATCGCTTTGATCTCAACAGTTCCGTCTTCAATTTCCGGAACTTCCTGCTCAAACAGCTGTTTCACAAAATTCTTATCCGCTCGCGACAAAATGATTGCCGGTCCGCGTCCGCCTTCACGGTCAATTTTTTTAAGCAAAACCTTCACGCGTGAGCCAACCATAAGCCGCTCACCAACGATTTGTTCGCTGCTTGGCATGATTCCTTCGCCTTTACCCAGATCAATGCGGATAACGCGCGGTTCAATTCGCGAAATTGTTCCGCTGATGATTTGCCCGGCTTTTCCGTCGTATTCTTTGGCAACGATTTCGCGCTCGCTGTCGCGCAAAGTCTGGATCAAAACTTGTTTCGCTGTTTGAGCTGCAACGCGCCCAAAAGCTTTTGCCTCAAATTTCTCCTCAATCGTCCCATTGATCAGCGCGTTTTTATCGATTTTTTTCGCATCTTCAAGCGAAATCTCGCCCGTTCCTTCCGGCTCTTCCACCACGTCATATCGCGCAGTAACTTCCGCGGTTCCGTCGTTCTGATTCAAAAGCGAGCTCACCAGCGCATTGCGATATTCTTCGTGATCGCGCCTCCAAGCCGCAGCAATCGCCTTCTGGACCGCTTCAATAACCACATCTTCGCTGAGATTTTTCTCGTCAGCAATCGCCTTTGTCATTGCGGCGAGCTGTTTCAGATTCAATTCTTCCATCTGATTCCTTTCTTTTACTTTCGCGAAAATTGTTCAAATTCCGCGAAACCCTATGAAAATTGCCGACCACATTGGCCGGCGAACATTAACATTATAAACCGTTTTTTCACGAAAAGCAAGCTATTTACTTTTTTGCGAAAATATCTTATAGTAAGTGAGTGTCGTTCTTTTTCAAGAAAACGATTCCCGCTTTGGAGAGCTATTTTTCCAAGGTGAAAAATTTCAAGGAGGTCATATCATGATCACTGCAACTTATCGCATTAAACAACGTTTTTCGCGGAAAATCATCCCTAGATATTGGGATGAGGCGCCAGTCGTTAACTTAATTTCAACCTCAGAAAGACAAAAATCTGCGCTTGGAAAAATTCGCAAAGACGAAGAAATCGTCATGTCAATCATGACATATTCTCGCCCGTCTATCGCAGAATGTCTTGCAGCCGAGCGCCTTTCCGTTTATGTCTGCCGCAAATCCGAATCACAGAATTTCGCGAGAAATTCAGTTCACGGATGGCTCACTCAGTGCGCAGGATACGTTTGGTATCTGGAACTCACGGAATAACCACACCTTTCCCCGCCATGAGCGGGATTTTTATTTTCTCGGGAAATGTTAAACTGGTGTCATGTTAACTATCGGGATTGACGAAGTTGGTCGCGGTCCATGGGCAGGGCCGCTCACAGTTGGTGCGGTTTTGCTTGATTCCGCCTCTATTCCAGATGGTCTGAAAGACTCCAAACAAACTAACAAAAAGTTTCGCGAAAACGAAATTCGCGAGATTCAAAAACTCGCGAAAAGTTGTGGGCTTGGCTGGATTTCCGCGCCAAATTTGGACAAAATCGGCATGACAAAAAGCCTCCACTGCGCGGCTACAACCGCTTTTTCTCAGGTTCTGGATTTTATTTCTCCGGATGATTTTCGCGAAATTTCCCAGATCGTGATTGACGGCACGGGAAATTTTTTGGACGATTTTCGCGAGAATTTGCCGGAAGCTGATTTCATGAAATTTTCGCAAAAATTCGGGACGGATTTTATTGAACAATTTAGCGAAAAAATTTTAGTGATGCCAAAAGCAGACGCAAAAGTTGCCGCCGTTTCCGCCGCCAGCATTCTCGCGAAAGTTTTCCGCGACCGCTACATGATTCAGCTTAGCCAGATTTTCACCGGATATGATTTCGCAAAAAACATGGGATACGGCACAAAAAATCATTCTTCGGCACTTTCAAAAATTGGCGTAATTCCTGGCGTCCACCGCGCAAGCTTTCGGCCGATTCGCGAAGCTCTTGGCGAAAAAACAGAGTCGCGCGGAACCTGGCAGAATTCGCGAAAATTAGCTGAAACTTCCGGGCGCAAAGCGGAAATTGAGGCGGCGAATTTTCTCGCAATAAACGGCCATAAAATTATTTCTCAAAACTACAAAACCAAATTTTATGAAATTGACATAATTTCCCAAAAAAATAAAACTTTGTATTTTACAGAGGTAAAATTTCGCGAAAATGCAAATCACGGCGATGGTTTGGACGCAATCACACCAAAAAAACTTGCGCAAATGAGAAAAGCCGCAAAGATTTTCCTCGCGACTTTTCATGGAATCACAGATGATTTTGACGTGAATATTTCAGCTATTTCAATGTCTGGAAATCCGCCGTTTATTGAAAAATATGTTGAAAATGTTTAAAATCTATTTTCTGACCTTATTTTTTTGAAGTTTTTTCGCACTAAAAACTACAAAAACCAAAAAACCTATGACGCCCAAGAATAGCAAAGTGTTTATTTGAAAATCACCATAAATAATTGAAGGCACACCAGGAATCGTGGGTGGAGTATCTGCTGGCGGAACGCCAGGAGTATTAGGCGGGGTCTCAGGCGCTGGATCCGGTGTAAATTCAATCGCAAAAGCGGGTCCATTGCCAACCCCACCAGTATCCGATTAGCCATACAGATCAGTCACAGACTCTGGTTTACTCACATTTGCGACATACGCAGTGTTAACACCAGATCCGTTCGGTACGCAGGTGACAGATGACGTCCCCCATGTCATTGGCTTAATACAAAAATCGCGATAATCAGATGGTGATGGCAATGTTCCAACTAAATTCTCAAGAGGTTCAAGAGCACCCCCAACAGCAGACCATGTCCAGTATTCGCCAGTAAAATTATTCATGGTGTTCGATGGTGACCCACATCAGTTCGCTCAGCGTCGGCAATAACCACCGAAAAATCTTTTGCGGACTGACCGTCCATTTTAAAATCAGAGAGCGTTATAGTTGAATATCCCGTACTCGCTGCACCTGAACCACTGTAAATAACCCATATCTCATCAGTTAAACCAGTGTAATTTGACCCTAAACCAAATGTGGAGTTCGGGTTTGGGTTCAAAGCTTGAACTTCATGAAATCCTCTTCCCGTGCCTTTATTTGAGTTGTCAATTTTTACATTAAAAAACACATTACCACCGTTTGGCAATGTGTATTACATGTTTTGTCCTTCTAAAGTCTGAGCTTCTGTAAAGTCTAAATCATGAAAATTTATCCAACACAACTCATTAACATATTTTCCGCTCCCGCCGCTTGCTTTTTGACAGTTTGTTTGCGTTGCGGTTGCAGCACTTGCGCTGTCAGCAAAAAACCCGCCGGCTAAAATGACCGTCGCAGTAAAAGCTGCAACTACAGCTCCACCGAAGACATTTTTTAGTCTCATATTTTCTCCTTTATTTATTTATTATTGTGCTTTTATTTTACACTACCCCCCACCCTAAAACGCAAGCGCTTTATTATTTTCTCGTGTTAAAATGTTTACATGAAACAATTATTAGACATTTTCCAGCCAAAATCGTATATCCTTAAACTTAAAATTGACGCGCTCGAGCACAAATTTACAGGTTCAGTTGAAATTTCCGGGCAAAAAGTCTCCAGCGAGCCGATCCGCCTAAACGCATCGCGATTAAAAATTTCATCCGCCGCAATCAATGGTGAAAACGTCTCCGTCTCCGAAGGAAATCGCGAAGAAATCATCCTTGCTGAAGACCTAAAAACAGGCAGTCCTGCAATAATTTCAATTGATTTTTCCGGCGAAATCAAATATGGAGATTTGAGCGGACTCTACCCTTCGCGCTACCAGATCAACGGAGAAGATTGCGAACTTTTAAGCACGCAATTTGAGAGCACCGGCGCGCGAAAAGTTTTCCCGTGTATTGATGAGCCGTCCGCAAAAGCCGAATTTTCCGTTGAATTAACACTGGTGAATCACGAAAAAACACTTGGCGAAAACATCGAGATCTTATCAAACATGCCCCAAATCTCAAAAGAAATCGGCCCAGACAAAATCACTGTTAAATTTGCAAAAACTCCGCGAATGAGCACATATTTATTGGCATTTGTCGCTGGAAATCTCCAAAAAACTTCGCGAAAAACATCGCGCGGGGTTGAAGTGAACGTTTTTGCCACGCGCGCCCAAGATCCCGAAACACTCAGTTTTGCCGCGGAATTTGCCACGAAGTCAATTGATTTTTACGAGGAATATTTCGGCGTAAACTATCCTCTCGCGAAATCCGACCACGTCGCCATCCCCGACTTTTCCGCTGGCGCGATGGAAAACTGGGGCCTCATCACATATCGCGAAAGTTGCTTACTGACCGGCAAAAACGACGCCGCGTCCCAAAAACAATATGTTGCGACAGTTGTTGCACACGAGCTCGCACACCAATGGTTTGGGAATTTAGTGACGATGAAATGGTGGGACGACCTCTGGCTGAACGAGAGTTTCGCGAATTTTATGGAGAATTTCACGGTTGATCATTTGCATCCAGAATGGAACATTTGGCAGAACTATGAATCTTGGGACGTGCTGTCCGCGCTGATGCGAGATTCTCTGCCGGGCGTCCAAAGTGTTCGCGAAAAAATCAATGCGCCCGAAGAAATTGACACGCTGTTTGACGGCGCAATCGTTTACGCGAAAGGCGGGCGGATGTTGCGCATGGTGCACGCGCTGGTCGGCGACGAAGCTTGGCGCGCTGGGTTGAAGAACTATTTCGCGAAATACGCATATAAAAACACCTCAATGGACGATCTCTGGCGCGAAATCTCTTCTGTTTGCGAGCTTGATTTTGACTTGGTGGCAATGATGAACGATCTTTTAACTCGCCCAGGATATCCGGTGGTGATGGCGGAAATTTTGGACAGCAAAAAAAATATCGTGCTCACTCAGCACCGTTTTCTAAAAACCACCACTGAAAATTCAGACGAAAATGAGCACCCTTTCACTTTCCCGATTTTCGCGAATACAACCGAAGCGCCAGTTTTTATGAACGAAAAATCAATCATTTTTCAAAGCAAAAACCTTGAAAATATCCAGCTCAACATGGGCAATAACGCACATTTTATCACGGCGTATTCTCCGGAAATTCGCGAAAAATTATTCAGCAATTTTTCCAATTTTAGCGATTCTGACAGATTGAAACTTCTCAACGAATCGCAAATACTTGCGCAAAGCACGGAACAATATTTAAGGGAAAGTGATCTTGTGGAGCCGCTCCTGATCCTGAAAAATGAGAAAAACTACAATGTTTGGTCATCTGGATTGAGGATTATTTCCAACATGGCGAAAATCGTTGAATCGGACGAATCTGCCATGAAAAACCTCAAAAAACTCGTTCACGAAATCACGAAAGATCTTTTTGCCGAGCTGTTTGACAAAAAGCAAAATTCAAAACTAACAGAGAATGAAGAAAAATTGTTTGCGGTCATGCTTTCCAGGCAAATTTGGTCGGAAGATCAGAAGGTCGTCAATTTCGCACTGGATTATTTCGCGAAAAATAAGCATTCGCTCAAACAAATTGACGGTGAGATTCGCTCGGTGATCTTCGCGAATGCGGTCAAAAACGGCACAAACGAAGATTTTGACTTCCTGTTGGAACAATATAAATTAACCGCTGATGCGGCGCTGAAAAACGAAATCGCCTCTGGTTTGACCACCACGGAAAATCCAAAACAAATCGCGAAAATTATCGGTATTTTGAAGGATCAGTCCGTCATTCGCCCACAAGATTTGTTTTCGTGGTTTGTGTGGATGATGATGAACAAACATTCGCGAACCGAAACATGGCGCTGGCTTCGCGAAAACTGGGATTACATTCAGAAAACGTATTCCAGCGACCAATCTTTTGACAGTTTCCCGCGACATGCCGCGGAAGGTCTTTCAAACAAAACCGAACTTGAAGAATTCCGTGAGTTTTTCAGAGAATTTCGCGAAAATCCGGCCTTGAAACGGACGATTGCCATGGGAGAAAACGACATTTCGTCGCGCATGGAATGGATTGCGCAAAATCACGAGTCTCTGGCGAAATCGCTCCAAAAAATCATAAACTAGCAACTATTCGCGCGTTTTGAAATTTCGCAAAAACAAAAATCGCGAACCTTGTTGATTCGCGATTTTTAAGTGGATTTACGCCTCTGTTGATTCGGCTTCTTCCGGTTTTTCTTCCGCAACTTTCACATCGTTGATGGATTTGTCGAATTTCTTTGCAGTCAAGCGAGCCGATTTGCCGGCGCGATCGCGCAAGAAAGTCAAGTAGTTGCGTCGGACTTTTCCGCGCTTCACAACTTCAACTTTTTCAACCAGCGGCGAATGCAGTAAGTAAGATTTTTCAACGCCAACACCAGAGGTGATTTTGCGAACAGTAATTCGCGAATCCAGGCTGTCCTTGCGGTCAGTGCGGATCACAACACCCTCAAACATCTGCGTACGAGTTTTGCTTCCTTCTTTAATTTGCTGATACACTTTGACGGTATCACCGCTGCGCACGTCAACAACTTCAAGTTTTTTCTGTGCGTCAGTAATCTCTTTCAAGATATTTGTCATCTTTTACTCCTGTTTCCTCGCAGAGCTCCGCGAATTTTCACGAAATCCAGTTCCGACTGTTGACGGTTTTAACAGATGACGCAAATTAAATTAAACTTATTTAACAGTTTTATACATAAAATATGATAACAGATTTTTTCGCGAAATTCAAGCTTTTTCGCAAACTAAAGAACTCTATTGATCTCTTCAAGCGTAGTTTCTCCGCGAAGAACTTTCAAAACCCCTTTTTGTATCATCGTGATCATGCCATCGCGGGCGGCCGTTTCGCGAATAACTTTCGCACTTACATCTTTCGCGTCCCCTGTTAAGAATTTCGCGATTTCTTCGCTAACTTTCAGTTCTTCCATCAAGACCGTCCTGCCCCTGTATCCAAACGGATCTTTCTCTGTTTTTCCAGGTTTATAAAGCTTGTAATTCTTAAGATCAAAATCCTCGCCTAATTCTCGGTAAAGAATTTCATCCGGCAAATCTTTGAGTTTTTCGCGAATAAAACGCTTTTCAGCGTCGCTGGGATCATATGCGATTTTACTTTCCGGGCTGAGTTTTCGCACTAACCTCTGTCCAATAACCATGCGGATCGCGCCAGCAAACACCGGATTTATGCCAATCATGTCAATAATTCGCGAAAAAGCGGCTGCGGCATCTTCCGCGTGAAAAGTCGCAAGCAATAAGTGACCGGTGATAGCTGCTTGAATTGCGGTTTTAGCGGTGTCGTTGTCGCGAATTTCGCCAACCATGACAACGTCCGGGTCAAGACGCAAAACCGTGCGCAACTCATCCGCAAATTTATGCCCGTGCGTGGTGTCAACCGGCACCTGAACCACGCCGGGGATATCAAATTCAATCGGATCTTCAAGCGTAAGAATTTTCCGCGAAGGGCTATTTAAAGCTTCCAACACTGAATAAAGCGTGGTTGATTTTCCGCTGCCAGTCGGACCAACAATCATCAGCATTCCGGTCGGTTTATTGATGATTTCATTCAGGCTGGATTTTTCATCTTCGCTCATGCCAAGAGAATCCATGTTCAGCATCTCTGAGTTAAAGTTGAACAAGCGGATCACTGCATCTTGACCGTACACCGTTGGGACAGTTTCAATGCGCATGTTCAAAACCACGTCATTTTGATCTGTTGAATTAGAACTATTCGCGTCGCCAATGAGATTATTGCCGAGCTTAAAGTTTTTCCCAAGCTCTGAAATGTTGCGAATCATGTGCCCAGATTGAGATTCTTGCGCTGCCGTCGACAAATCCGCTGAACTCGCAATTGAACTAAAAACAATTCTGTATTTTTCATGGCTAATATTCGCGATTGGGTGTAAAGTTCCGTCAATTCTAAAACGAATCCTCACCGCCTCGCGCTGATTCTCAATGTGAATATCGCTCGCGCCAAGATTAAACGCTTGCAAAATCAAGTAATTCATGATGTCATCTGGGCGAACAGCGTCCAGCTCGTCAGAAACTTTATCCATAGTTTCGCTGTCGCCTTCCTTCGCGATTTCAACATTATCATAAACAACATCTTTCGGCGGATCATAGCGCGCCATCATCGCCCGCCAAGAAGAATCGCTGATCATATTAAATTCAACAATTTGCGCGCCGTCAACAGCCTCATCTCTGAGTTTTTTAACCTCTGTTTCAGGAGTGGAAAGCGTAATTCCGTACACGGTCCGGTTAATATTTTTATCAAGAAAAAGCGGAACAATCCGGAACTGGTACATGTCAGCAGTTGACAAAGTGTCGTTCAAAAGCGGCAGCGCGGTTTCATATCCTCTCAAATCCAAATATTTAACACCTAAAACACCTGCCCGCCTGGCCGTATTTTGCTCATCTGCATCCCGAAATCTTCGTTGACGCTCACCCTCGTCGTTCATAATACTATATTAGCACAACCGAGATTTTTTGTGAAAATTTGTTATCATCTTTATATGAGATCCAGAAAATTCGCAAAAAAACCGCGCGAAATTGTGGTTGTTGCGCATAATATTCGCAGCGTTTTTAATGTTGGCTCAATTTTTCGCACAAGCGAAGGTTTCGGGATTTCGCGAATTTTTTTGTCCGGATACACTCCGAATTTTGAAAAAACATTTGACCCGGATTCAGGTGAATTCTTAAAAATCCTCCCTCATCAAAAAACAAAACTCGTTCGCGAAATCCACAAAACTGCACTTGGCGCCGAGGAAAAAGTCCCCTCAAAATTTCACGAAAATCTGAATAAATTATTGGATGATTTGGCGAATGAAAAATACCTGATTGTTGGCTTGGAGCAAAATTCGCGCTCGGTCGACCTGGCGGAATTCGCGAAAAATATTGATAAAATCTATTCACAAAAATTCACAACAGATGCCCAAGAAAAAACGCAAATCGCGCTCATTTTAGGTGAAGAAGTTCACGGTTTAACAGAGGAAATTATCAACAAATGCGACGCTCTTTGCGAAATACCAATGTTCGGCGAAAAAGAAAGTTTTAACGTTTCAGTAAGCTGCGGAATCGCGCTTTACGAGATTTCAACCAAATAATTATTTTACAAAAACGGCTTTTTGATCGTAAATATCCGCGATTTCCGAGAGTAAAGAATCGCTTATTTTTGCGCGCATCGGCATGCGGACAGCGTCTTTTTTATCTTCGCCGAGAACTAAAATAATCTCACTTTCGCCAGAATTTTCCTTCAAGACATCACGAAGTTTTTCAAGAGATTTCGCATCCGATGGGTTTTTAATATGGATGAAAAGTTTTCGCGGCGCATCTTCAACCGGGACGTAATTTTCGGCCGGAAGATCATTGCTGCTGCGAGTTGTTTGCGCCTTTTTCGCGTAGCTAGAATCGCCCGATTTTTTCGCGAAATTCTGCGAAGAAAAAGTTTTGTCTGAAACCGAAGAGCCGGAGTTTTTCTTCGCGAAAGTCCGTCTAGTCGCAACAGTTTTCATATCAACGCCGCCTTTTTCAATGCCTGTTGGGCGATAATTTTCTGCGGTTTCATCTGTTAAAACTTCAATTTCTTCCGCGACCAACGTTGGGTCAGTCAGAGTCAAATCATCCCGATCTTTTCCTTGAACGCGAGCTTTCAAATGAATCACAACGCCGGGATCAAAATTCTTCCCCGGTTCTGCCTGGGCGTCCGCACCGATGGAATATTCCGCTTGGAGCTTCTCGAAAGTTTTTGGGAAAATAACAAATTCAACTTCTTTGGTTTTATCCTCAATTGAGCAAAAAGCCATTTTTGAGCCGCTTTTGGTTGTGAATGCTTTATATCTACTGAGCAAACCGCCAACATCCGCCAAAGCACCGTCATTACTGGATTTTATTAAGGCTAGCGGCGTGTAATTTTCGCGAAAATACGTCGCGAATTTATCAAGCGGGTGTGCAGACAAATACAAGCCCATAAGCTCGCGCTCACTCGCCAAAATGTCTGATTGCGACAATTTTGAAGGTGAAGGTGGGATGATAAGATGTGTTTCCGTGCCCTCGGTCAAATCCGAAGCGTCAAGCATTCCGAACAAACTCTCCTGTCCAGAAGCGGCTTCTTTGTGAATTTTCCCTGCAAAAGCGATGATGTCTTCAAGTGCAAACAGTAAGTCCGACCTATCGCCAGAAACCAAAGGATCGTCGCTGCTAGACGCCTCTTCAATTTTCGCGAAACCATCAAAAGCGCCGGATTTGATCAAAGATTCCCAAACGCGTTTGTTTACCACGCGCGGGTCTGTTCGTCTCGCGAAATCTTCCACCGATTCAAATTTCTTTTCATTTCTCGCACCCAAAATGCTTTCAATGGCTGTCCCACCAACGCCTTTGATTGCCGAGAATCCAAAACGAATGTCGCCAGTTTTTGGCACGACCGCAAAATCAATAAACGACTGGTTGATTTCTGGGTTCAAAACGCGAATACCCATTCGGTTGCACTCAGAAATTTCAATCGTCAAGCGGTCCGTGTTTTTGAAGTCTGAGGTCATGAGCGCCGCCATGAATTCCGCCGGATAATGGACTTTCAGCCAGGCCGTCCAATATGCGATCAACGAATAACAAGCCGCGTGCGATTTATTAAAACAGTAGCTCGCGAAATCTTCCAGGTGATCCCAGAATTTTTCCATTTTTTGTCGGTCGGCGCCGCTCAAATTCACTGCTCCGTCAATAAATTTTGATTTCATTTCACGCATCAAATCAATCTTCTTTTTCGCGACAGCCTTGCGCAAAGTGTCGGCCTCTCCTCCGGTAAATCCGCAAAGATTTTTTGAAATGTTCATGAACTGCTCCTGATAAACCAAAACACCGTAAGTGTCTTTCAGATCCTGCTCCATGCCTGGGTCGTCGTAAGTAACAGGCTCATCGCCGTGAGCACGCGCGATAAATGTCGGAATTTCACTCATTGGCCCCGGACGATACAAAGCATTCATCGCGATCAAATCCTCAAACTTTGTTGGTTTAAGCTCCTTCATATAGCGCTGCATTCCCGCACTTTCAAACTGGAAAACACCAATTGTTTCGCCGTTCTGGAACAACTCAAAAACCTTTTCGTCATCAAGTCCCAAGTCGTTCATGTTAATGTCTTTCCCGTGTATTTTTTTGATCATTTTCAACGCGTCAGAAATAACTGTGAGGTTTGAAAGACCCAAAAAGTCAAATTTCAAAAGCCCGATTTCTTCAACTTGCGGACCTGGGAACTGCGTGGAAACCACACCTTTTTGCGCCATTTCAAGCGGGATGAATTTCGTCAATTTATCTGGTGCAATCACAACACCAGACGCGTGAACACCGTGTGAGCGGATCGTCCCTTCTAGACGAATCGCGAGATCCATCGCTTTTCTGACGGTCGGGTTATTGTCGTATTCTTTTTTCAGGTCGCTGCCATCCGTCAAATAATCTGGCAGTTTGCGGTGATCGCCCGGTTTCGCCTCAATCAATCCCGCAACTCGATTTGCCTCAGAAAACGGCACTTCCAAAACGCGCGCAACATCTTTATACGCCTGTTTCGCAGCCATCGTGCCAAAAGTCACGATGTTTGTAACTGCGTCTGCGCCATATTTTTCAGTACAATAACGGATCACATCATCTCGGCGCGTGTCCTGAATATCCACGTCAATATCCGGCATGGAAATGCGGTCAGGGTTCAAAAAGCGCTCAAAAAGCAAATCGTATTGCATTGGGTCAAGCTCAGTGATCGACAGTGCATAAGTCACAATCGCGCCCGCTGCACTTCCACGCCCTGGTCCGTAAACCACACCTTGATCCTTACCCCAGTTAATAAAATCCTGAACCACCAAAAAATATCCATCGTAGCCCATTTTATCAATCACTTCAATTTCGTAATCCGCGCGCTCAACAATATTTTTCGGCAAGATTTTCCGCGCTTCATCGCGAGAAAGCTCGTTGTATTTTGGCTGCCCGCCGTATCTATATGCCAAACCGCGCCAAACCAGCTGATGAAAAAGCTCGCCATCCGGATACCATTCAATTCTCTCAGACTCAGGCTTTGCATTTTCGCGAGCATCATAAATTTCGCGAAGCTCCTTCTCTTTTTCCTCTGGAATTGGATATTTTGGAATGTAAATATGGCCAGTGGAAATTTTCGCCTCACATCTGTCCGCAATCAATCGCGAATTCAAAATCACCTCTGGATGATCTTTGCCCCAACGCTCAATAATTTCCGCAGGATCAGTAATGTGCAAGTGAAAATCTTTTAGCGACATGCGTTTTGTATCGCTCAAAAAACTTCCCGTTCCAACACAAAGCAAAATTTCGTGCGCGTCAGTGTCGTCAATTCTGGCGTAATGAGCGTCGCAGGTCACAACCGCCGGAATGTCCAACTCTTCCGAAATCCGCAAAACACCTTCGTTGATTTTCGTCTGAACATCCCATCTTTTCGGCGCGTCTGGATGACCGTGATCCTGAATCTCCATGAAATATCGGTCGCCAAAAACGCTTTTGTACCATTTCGCGAAATCGCGAGCTTTTTCATAATCACCCTGGCGCAAAGATTCCCCAACTTCGCCACTGGCACAGCCGCTCAAAACAATCAGCCCTTCGTTGTATTTTTCCAGAAGTTCGTGGTCAATTCGCGGCTTGTAATACACGCCTTCAAGATTCGCGATTGAGCTGAGCGACATTAAATTTTTTCGCCCCTGTTCGTTCATCGCCAAAACCGTCAAATGGTAGCGAGCTTTGTCTTTTTGCGGATCCTTATCCAAATGCCCGCGCGCCGCAACATATGTCTCTATGCCCAAAATCGGCTTGACCCCGCCATTCTCCGCCGCCATTTGAAAAGTCAGCCAGCCGTTCAAGTTGCCGTGATCGGTCATCGCAACAGTGTCCTGCCCAAATTCTTTCGTGATTGAAACAAGCTCAGGAATTTTCGTCAATCCGTCAAGCACCGAGTAATTAGTGTGGTTATGGAGATGAACATAATTTTTATTCTTCAAAAGCTTTCTGAGTTCTTCACGATTTTCCTTCGCGAATTCCGGCATAATTCTAACTTTTCCGTCAAGAATCGTCCCGCCAAAATTTGTTTTTTCATCTGATTTTGAGGTTGTTTCTCGTGACATTTCTTCGGGAATCTCAAAATCAGCCTCCTCCGCATCAGGATTGTCAAAAACTTCTAATTCCTCCGCATTCATTGCTAAAATTATAGCAAATTACACAGAATTTTCCAATTTCCTAAATCATTTTTGCGCCAAATTTCACGCTCAAATCTTTCGCGATTTTATCAACGATTTTTCCAACGTATTTCGTATCAACAGTTTTTTCAAGATCATAAAATTCAGCGTGAAAAGTGAGATTTTTCGTGGTTTCATCCTGAGCAAAAACATCTTTTGCAACCAAATTTGTCTGAAAATTCTCTGGCAAATTTTCCAAATTTTCGCGAATTTCGTTCTCAATTTCCGCGAAATTCACATCTCGCCCAACACGGAAAGTCATGTCTCGCGAAGTGCCTTGGAATTTTGGCACCGGGCGATAATTCACGCTATTTTCTCCAATGATTTTCTTAAATTCATCAAGCGAAATCTCAAAGGCGGCCGAGAATTTCGGTAGTTTCAAAGTTTCGCGAAATTCGTCTTTTAGCTCACCAATTTCTCCGATTTTCACAAATTTTTGATCTTCAATTTTCGCGAAAATTTCAGCACTGCGCTTGATTTCATATGGATTTTTAACTTTCTCAAATTCCCTAAATTCAACATGTTTTTCAACGCCAAATTTGTCAAATAAGTCAGTCAAATATTTTTTCGCGAGATAAAATGCATCGCCAGATTTATTGTTTTTATCCGCAACAACCATCGCCAAACAATTAGTGAATTCTGGCACGTTTTCTTCGGTCATTCCACTGTTTTTTGTGAATGTTTGACCCATTTCAAACATCGCAATTTTCGTGTATCCAGCACGAATATTTTCCACCGCTTTCTCAGACATTTTCGCCACAAGAGTTGAACGAATCAGTTGAAGTTCCGGCGAAATCGCGTTCACAATTTTGTACATTTCTTCATGGTCAAGCCCCAAATTTTCGGCTAGTTTTCGCGAAATAAACGAATACGTCAGCAACTCGTTCGCGCCAAAACTTTTGAGAATTTCGCGAATTTTTCGTTGAAGATTATAAAGTTCCGGGTTTGCGACTGCGACAAATTTCCGCGTCGGAAGTTCAACTGGAATGTTGTCAAAGCCCAAAACGCGCCCAACGTCTTCCGCAACGTCCTCAAAAATATGGACGTCAGTTCGCCACCACGGAGCAACAACATCTTGCGAAATTTCGCGAATTTCGTATCCAAGATTTTCAAGAACTTGCGAAATTTCTTCCTGGGAATAGCTCGCCCCAAGCAAATCATTTACTTTTTCCGCGCTTATTTTAATTGGCTTGTTCGGACTTTTTTTCGCGAAATTATCCGCGATCGGGCTAATTTGTTCGCCACCAATTTTCGCGAATTCCGCAATTGCTTGTCTTAAAACAGGATCTGTCAATTCAGCCGGCTGGCCCTTCGTGAAACGCGTTATTGCTTCTGAAAAAATACCGTGCCTGAACTGAGTTCCGCGCAAATTATAGAGATTAAAAGTTGCACTCTCAACAAAAATATTTTTTGTATTTTCGTCGATCTCCGTGCTCGCTCCGCCCATCGCGCCAGCCAACGCAATCGCCACAGAAGTTTCGCGATCGCCGGCCGCAATCACAATATCTTTTGGCTCCATTTCAATTTCGCGACCATCCAAAAGTTCAAGCTTCTCGCCTTTTTCCGCCGCCCTAACAATAATATCCGCTCGTCCAGTTGGAGAGATTTCGCGCAATTTATCGTAGTCAAAAGTGTGAAGCGGCTGCCCAGTTAAAAGCATTAAATAATTTGAAATGTCAACAATCGCCGAAAGTGGACGCACGCCAGACCGCGCCAAATAAGTTTTCCGCAACAAGCTGGATTCTAATTTTCCGTCCGCACCAGAAATCACAACACCTTCATAGCGCGCGCAAAGTTCAGGATCCTCAATGACCACATTCGGTTTTTCAAGCGAAAAATCGCCAGTTTGCGTGTGTTCGTTTTCCGCATTAAACCAATCCGGGGAAACACTTTTCTGCCCAAAAATAGCAGCTGTTTCGCGAGCAAAACCAAGAATTCCAAAAGTGTCTGGACGATGAGTCAAGCTTTTGTTTTCAACTTCCAGCAAAAAATCGTCGTCGAACTCAAATGCTTTTGCGAACAAATTTTGCGTATTTTTCAACTGATTTTCAATTGAATTTCGCAAATCTTCATCTGTAATTTCAGCAACTTCCAGAATTCCGTCATGCTCGTCATACAGACCAAGTTCGCGCGGCGACGCACACATTCCATACGACAAAACTCCGCGCAATTTTCGCGCATCCAGCCGAAATTCGTCATCGGTTCCATAGCTGTCCGGCACAGTTGATGTCGGCGGGAGCCACGCAACGATCAAATTTTCGCGAATGTTTGGCGCGCCGCAAACGACCTGAATATATCCATTTTCATCGCGAGGCAATTTTTCAGCGCCAAGATATTTTTTTGCAGTTTTTTCAAGCGATTTGCCTTCAATTTGCGCAATCTTTTCCAGATTTCGCGAAATAATTTTGTCCGCCGCGCCATCATCATCAATTTTCAACAAATGCATGTGGTCCGAATCCGGGTGCGGAACACACGAAACCACGCGCGCCAAAACCACGTCGTGGTATTTTTCGCCGAGGTTTTCAACCGATTCGATTTCCACCAAGCGCGCGCCGATTCGCGAAGACGCTTCATCGATGGAAGTTCCGTCCAGATTTACGTATTTTTTTAGCCAGTTTACGCTGATAATCATTTATATTCTCCTTTCGCGACCGATAAAATCGTGTCCTCAAACTGTTCTATTTTTGCTTTCCAGTCATTCCACTTAATAAAAAGATTTCCCGACTTCTCTGGTATAGAACGGCTGAATATATCTTTTGCAATTTTCTTCTGAGTCTCGTTTTTGTCTGCGTTGAACCATTTTTTTAGCCACAAATCGCCGTTGTTCCTGATAGTAAAAAACGCAATTTTGTCGTCCCAATCGCAAATTTTCAGCCCAAACGACGTCGGTTCACGTCCGTTGCTCCCAATTTTAATTTTAACATTGTATTCGCCCTCTAATTTTCGCGAAAAATCGCATATATTTTTCACGTCATCATAAAAATCTTTTCCCTGAATAGCATTCAAAAAGTCGTTAACGGTCCATTTACTATCTCTTATTTCGTCAGACACTTCCTCGAACTCTTTCTCTTTGTTGATATTTTTTGGATAGATCACCGTGCCATCAAACGACAGCAGTAGCTGTTTTACCAATTCCTTATCCAACGCAAACAGTTCGCTTTGATCCAAGCGCTGTTTCGCGAAAATATCTTGCAACATAACCTCTTTTTCCGAATAATTATTCAGCTCAATCGCGAAATAGCGATGTATTCCGTTGGCGTTATAATAGCCGTTTCTTTCCAGATTATACATACGATTTTCAAAATTATCCGTTTTGCCTATTTTGATGAGCCCAGGAATAGCTGTCGTAGCTATGTAAATGACGCCTTTTTTCATTATTTAAACTCCCTGAGAAACGCCAACTTTCCGCTCTCAAAATGCCGCAAATCCTCAATCCCGTATTTCAACATCACCAGCCGTTCCAAGCCGCCGCCCCAGGCAAATCCGCAAAATTCCGTTGGATCGATGCCCGCCATTTTCAAAACATTCGGGTGGATCATCCCGCAACCGAGCATTTCCAGCCACTCGCCGCCTTTGCCGCCACCGCCCAAAGCAGCAGGTTTTTCAATCTGAAATTCCATGCTCGGCTCCGTAAACGGAAAATATCCTGGCTGAGTTTTAATCTTCAATTTCTGCCCATAATACGTCTCAAAAAATTCGCGAAGTGTGCCGAGCATCTGCCCAACCGTGGCATCGCGAGAAACAAATACACCCTCAACTTGATGAAAAGTGTGATCATGCGTCACATCTGCATCCTCGTTGCGAAAAACTCGCCCGTAGCTGATGGAGGCGATCGGCACATTTTCGTTCACAAGTTTGTCGCGCCCCGCTTTCAAAACGCGGTTTTGCATTGTGCTTGTATGCGCTGGCGGAATGAATCCTTCCTCTGTTCTGAACGTATCATAAGCGTCGCGAGCAGGGTGATTTTCCGGAAAATTTAGCGCTGTAAACATATGGAAATCATCATCAAGACCGCGAGATTCGTGCGCCGAAAATCCCATTCTCGCGAAAATATCAATGACTCGGTTCAACTCCTCATTCAGTGGATGAATAGTTCCATTTTCAGCAGACAAAAGTTCTGGTTTTTCAGCGATTTTTTCGCGGCTGGAAATCCCAAAAGGCGCAGTAATGTCAATTTTCTCAACATTTGCAGCCTTTTTCACATTTTCAATTTCCACGATTTTCCGCGAAATTTCACCACGCAGCTCATTTAGATTTTTACCAAATTCAGCGCGTTCCGACGGATTGATTTCGCGAATTTTCGCATTTAAATCAGCAAAAATCTCATCCTTAAAAATCGACTTCGGGTCTTCTAGTTTTTCTATTTTCGCAAACAATTTATCGCGGATTTCACTCATATTCATACGAAATATTATA
>CAXYVX010000002.1:0-50978 GCA_964292495.1 uncultured Candidatus Saccharibacteria bacterium | reverse complement strand
TTTATTTAGTTTAGTTGTAAAATATACATAAACATTTTAACGAGTTCACCCCCCCATACAACGATTTTTCATTGTGGCTTTAACATCAACATGCTTCTTCGCGAAAATATCAAATAATTTTCACAAATTTAGTCAAGACTACCGAGTTTTCGCGAAACCCGCTATAATGTTTGCAATGAAGATCATAGCCATCACAAACCAAAAAGGCGGCGTCGGCAAAACAACAACCGCCGTCAATCTTGCCTACAATTTCGCGAAAACCAAAAAATTGCGCGTTTTATTGGTGGATTTTGACCCGCAAGGAAACGCCACATCAGGGCTCGGCATAGACAAATCCAAGCTTTCCTCTCGCGAAAATCCGGACGGTGAACCAACCATCGTGGACGCAATCAGCGGCGAGAACACTCTTCGCGAAATAATCAAAAAGACAAAATTCAAGCGGCTGGACATAGCGCCGAGCATCCCAACTCTAGCGGACGCGGAGGTTGGGCTGGCGAACGACCCTCACAGATTCACAAAACTTCGCGATTTGCTGGCGACCGTTTCCGAAGATTACGACATTGTTTTGATTGACTCCCCGCCGTCGCTTTCCCTGTTGACAGCGAACGCGCTGGTGGCCGCGGACCATATTTTATTGCCGCTCCAAGCCGAATTTTACGCGCTGGAAGGGCTCGGACAGTTGTTGGAAACCATGAAAGTTGTGCGCCGCGGGCTCAACCCAACTCTGGAAATCCTCGGTGTTCTCGTGACCATGTACGACCAACGCACCGCGCTTTCTCGCGAAGTTTACGAAGAAGTCAAACGCCATTTCCCTGGAAAAGTCCTTGAGACCAAAATTCCACGCAATGTCCGCCTCGCCGAAGCGCCAAGTCATGGCTTGCCAGTCGGCGATTACGACAAATTCTCCAAAGGCGCGCGCGCATATAAAGCCGCTACAGAGGAAATTTCGCGAAAAATCGGCTAATTTCAATTAAAAAAACCTAAATAAAATCCGCGCAAAAAAACGTTCTTTTTGATTTTCTTCAAATTTCGCGAAATATATTTGACTTTTTTCGTAAAAAATTGTAAAGTAAAGATATTCATTTTCGCTCTATTGAATAAATATTGACGAAAATTGAAAATTTACAAAAAAGAGGTGATTTATATGCCAAACAAAGATAAATGGCGCGGCGCTTATCAGCTTGGTCTGCCGGGAAATAAATCTAGAGATGAGGCGTTCATGAGAAACGCAAGCGCTTCTCAGGCGGGTTTGCCTGAAATAAATCTGGATGATGAGGATCTTGAAACAGATCTGGAGACGATATTGAAACCTGAGATGATTGTTGAGTGTTTTTTAGCGGACGAAACGGAACCTATTGAGCCTGAAGAAACCGGACTTGTTGATCCGAAATTAAACAACCGTTTGCAATTTGACATCAACAATTTTTTGACTGGCGAATTTTTTTCAGCGATTGTAAACTGCAATAACCCTGATGGGAGCCCATTTGATCCGATGAGCGTAAATTACATTAACGCATTTTCGAGCACCGTGAAGCCAATTTTGATTGAATGTGGTGCCATGCGCGAAGATTATAGTTATAACATCGCGTTTTACGATTGGCGACAAAACCACCCGAAATGAACCTTCCGCATCGCCAGAACTCTGCAAAGTACTGGCGATTTTTTTGAATTCGCAAATCAAAAAATCTACGAAGCTACGAGTTTGGAATTTTCGCGAATAAAATTTTTATTCAAAAAAACCACCCTTTTTACATGGGTGGTTTTTAATTTATACCGTTTTTTTGAACCGCTCAATTTAGATCTGAACGCCAGAGAGCAATAAGATTGCTGCAATCAGAGTCGCGAGATTCACCGCGAGAGACGTGATCAGCACGCTGCGAGTGAAAATGTCGCGGTCAACATTCTTCATGAAGACTTCTTTATGCGCAACTTCGTGAACTTTCTGCGCAACGGTTTTATCGGTTTGTTTTTTGGTTTTTGTTGTATTGTTTTTCATAACATTTACATATTAGCACAATCGTTTTGAAAAGTCAAGCGTTATGACACATTTTGGTAAATTTCGCGAAAATCTTCCCTGTTATATTTATCTAAAACTTATCAGAATTTTCGCGAAAAAACAAAAAACGCCCATTTTCAGGGCGTTTATTTTCTGCTAAATTACGCGATTTTTTCAATCTGAATTTTCGTGTATTGGTGGCGCATGCCGCGTTTTTTGTTGACGCGTTTCTTTGCTTTGAAGCGAATCGCGATGACTTTTTCGTCTTTCACGAGTTCTTCCAAAACTTTCGCGCTAACTTTTCCGGCATTAAGCTTGGTTTTCGCTCCGTCAATCAACGCAAGTGCGTCAAATTCCAGAACGTCGCCAGCCTTTTTTCCATCCAAATGGTCCACGAAAATCGTGTCTTTTTCAACTACTATAAATTGGCGGTTCCCGCTTTTGATGATTGCTTTCATCTGTTAAATCCTTTCTTTCGCGAAGATTTAAGGCGCAATCAAACCACTTGACTCACGCTCCTCGCAATATTCACAGATAATTGTAGCAAATTTTCAGTCGCTTTTCAAGAGCTTTTTTAATTAGCGCGCTAATTTTTCGCAGAGAAACACACCGTCAGCAGATCACCCTCAACATTTGCGTCCGATTCATGTTCCGCGTCCGCAATTTTCGCGAATTCCGCCAAAGTTTCTGCCGCAATTTCATTCGCAAATTTTTCCAAGCACTGCAAGATTTTTTCGCTGTCGGATTCAATTTCAAGCAAGATTTTATCGTCAACTTTCAAGCCGGCTTTTTTTCTGGCGCTTTGAACCGCGCGGATGATTTCTCGCGAAAGCCCTTCTTGGCGCAAATCGTCGGTCAATTTTTTATCCAGCTCAACTCCATCAACATTCTCAATAAACAAAACTTTTTTAACATTCACCTCCTCCGCGATGATGTCTTCAAGATCTGCAGCGAATTCTGTTCCGCCATATTTCAGTTCTGACAGAGGCTGGCGGATTTTCTGGCGGCCAAATTCATCGTTTTCCATGCGCTTTCCAAGACCTTTTTGAATGATTTCGCGAACTTCGCGCATCTGTTCAAGCACAGATTCATCTTTTGCGAAACCGCTCTGCCAATCCAAAAGATGAACTGAATCGCCAAATTGCCCGCCGCCAACATTCGCGAAAAGCTCCTCGGCCAAAAACGGCGTGAATGGCGCCATTGCCACCGCGAATTCCAGCAAGACAAAATGCAAAGTTTTGAATGCTTCCGCTTTGTCCGCGGCGTCCGGATTTTTCGCAAAACGTCGGCGGCTGCGGCGCAAGAACCAGTTTGAAAGGTCGTCCAAAAACGGCAAAACCACGTTCATCGCCTCTGGAATATTGTATGTATTCATGTTTTCAGTGATGCTCGCCTGGAATTCTGCAAACCTAGAAACTATCCATTTATCTAGCACATTTTCAAGTTTTTCCGGCGCAAAATCTTTGGCAAACTTCGCGAGTTTTTCGCTTGAATTCCCGCCGACCAGATTTTTTTCGTTTTCTGTGGCCATGAATTCTGGCGCGAAATTTTCACTTTCCGCATACATCGCAAAGAAATCGTAAACATTCCAAATCATGTTGAGTTTGCGGTAAATATCGCTCACATCCTTGTCTTTCAGCGCGAAATCTTCCCCGTTTAACAGAGGCGAAGATAGCAGCAACATGCGCAATGCATCCGCGGAATATTGGTCCATCAAAATATTTGGGTCAGTGTAATTTCCGAGACTTTTGCTCATTTTTCGCCCGTCATTTCCAGCAACGACGCCGGTTGTGATGACGTTTTTATACGCTTCAAGTTCGCCGGTTGCGCGATCTTCGCCAAACGCGCCCGCTTCCGCCAAACTCGAATTCACCAAATGAACATAGTAAAACCAAGCGCGCACCTGACCAATGTATTCCACGATGAAATCAGCCGGATAATTCTTCTCAAACCGCTCAGAATTTTCAAACGGATAATGCATTTGCGCGAACGGCATCGAACCGCTCTCAAACCAGCCATCCAAAACTTCTTCCACGCGCGTGAAAATTTCGCCGTTTTGTATTCCGTATTTTTCGCGAATTTCATCGGTCAAATCGTCCGCAATAATTTTGATATCGTCCACCCACGGCCGGTGATAATCTTCAAGCTCAACTCCGGAAAGTTCGCGAAGTTCAGCATACGAACCGACAACAATCATTCCGCCTTTGTCGCCCCTCCAGACCGGCATTGCGCTGGCCCAAAATCGGTTTCGCGAAAGATTCCAATCCGGCGCCTGCTCAATATTTTTCGCGAAACGCCCGTGTTTTAAGTGGTGCGGGAACCAATTGATGTTTTCGTTTTGCGCGAGAAGCAATGGTTTTTGCCCCTGAACATCAAAAAACCAGCTCGGGATCGCGCGGTACATCACGCGCTGTTTGCTGCGCGGATTGAACGGATATTCGTGACGAATCATCTCAATTTTCCAAATCACACCAGCTTTTTCCAGAGCCTTCGCGATCATTTTATTTGAAGAGAACGCCTCGTAATTTCCATTTTCGTCGGTTTTAACTTCCGCTTTTTTCAGGATTTCTCGGAAATTTTCACCAAAACTTTCCGCGAATATTTCATTGAATTTTCGCGAAATTTCTGGCCAATAAAAACCATTTTCATCCAAAGTTTCGCGAGCTGGAACGCCATTTTTTCGCGCAAGATCATAATCTTCTTCGCCATAAACTGGGGCGATATGCACAATTCCTGTTCCGTTTTCCTCACTAACATAATCCGCCGGCCATATTTTTGCGAGATTTTTTACGCTGTTTTCGTAATAATTTCCCGCCGGATTTTTCGCGAAAATTTCGCCATCAAACAAAGGATTGTATTCTAACCCAACAAGTTTCTCGCCAGGAATTTCTTTGAAAATAGTGTATTCTTTGCCCGCCGCAACTTTTTCAAGTAAGCTTTTCGCGACAATCACATCCGTGTCTTCAATATTCGCGAAAACGTAGGTCATGTTTGGGTTGATTGCGAGCGCGGTGTTGCCCGGCAAAGTCCACGGGGTCGTCGTCCAGGCCAAAACCGCGAGCGACGTTTTTTCAATTCCAAGCGCTTTGATAGACTGATCCGTCAACTGGAATTTCACATAAACCGACGGGTCGGTGACGGTTTGATACGCGTCATTATCCATCGTCACTTCGGCTTTTGCAACAGGGGTCGCGAAGTGCGTGTCATACATGAGAACTTTTGCGCCTTCGTAAATTTTCCCGGCTTTGTAGAGTTTTGAAAACGCCCACCAAACACTCTCCATAAAATCTTTATCCATGGTTTTATATGCGCCGTCAAAATTAACCCATCGCCCAACGCGGTCAATCACTGGCTTCCATGTCGCGGAGTTGTCAACCATCGCGGAGCGCGCGGATTCAATATATTTTTCAAGAGAAAATGTCGGAAGATTTTCTCCGGTTTTGCTGTTTTTCGGAGCTAAACCGCGAGCTGATTTTTCATATTCCTCGCGAGAAGTTTTCGCGAAACGCGGATCATTTTCGCGAAACTCAAAACGATGTGTTTCATCGGTCAAAATTTGCTTACGGTCAACAATTCCAAGAGATTTTTCAGTGAAATTTTCCGCCGGCAATCCGTGTGAATCCCAGCCCCATTGGCGCTCAACACGATAGCCGCGCATCGTCCAATATCGCGGAACAGCATCTTTCACGATTGAGCTAAGCAAAGTCCCAAAATGAGGAACACCGGTGATAAACGGAGGACCATCGTAAAAAACGTAGCTTTTGCTTGGATCTCTAAGTTCAACAGAACGCTCAAAAGTCTTTGATTTCTTCCAATTCTCTGTCCAAATTTTCTCATATTCCGCAGCAGAACGTCGTGCCTGCCAAGATTTATTCTCCGCCATTTTTCTCCTTATCTCGATTTATCTCCTTAAATTATACACTTTTTCGCGAATTATCGCTTGGAAGTTTTTTGGTTTTTGACATGTTCGTGAAGCTTGTTGTGTTTTTCGCGAATTTCCGAAACATGTTTATGTATTTCGTCCTGATTTTCACTGAGTTTTTTCACGTGCCTGTGAATTTCTTCGTTTTTCGTTTTATGAATATCTGCGCGGTTGTTCACCATTTCTTCTATTTGTCGATCCGGAATTATCCAAGGAATCAGCGACAAAACCACGGCAACGCTAATCGCGACCGGCCAAATGAGACCAGCCAAAACGCCCAAAGAAATCACGACCAACGTGATTCCGGTTTTTCGCGCGTCGCCCAAAGCCTCGCCAACATCGCTGTCGTGCCCGTGTTCGCGAACCAAAACCCGTGCAACAATCGCCCAAACCACGTCCAGCATCAAAATAATCATTCCGTAAAAAAGTTGCGCATCACGCGAGAAAAAATCTTTGCCGATCCAGCTCGTGGCAAGCGGCAACAGAGATGCGAAAAACAAAAACGCCATGTTCAGCCAAAGAATTTTCCCAGAGATTTTCTTCGCGAGCTGGTACATGTGATGATGATTATTCCAGTAAATCGCCAGCGTGAAAAACGACAAAACATAGCTCATAAAAGCGTGAACTGTCTCGGAATTAAAATCGCGAAAATTTGGGCCTTCCGGAGCTTTCAACTCTAAAACCATGATTGTAATGATAATCGCGAGCACCGCATCTGTAAAAAGTTCTAATCGTTTTTTATTCATTCTTCTCCTTCATTTTAAATATTTTACCATTTTTCGCGAATTTTTCTAAATTTTAAAGATGAAATTAAAAACACCGATTTATTTCCCGGTGTTTTTTTGAAAATTCTTTGAAAAATTCGCGATTCGCAGACTTGGGCTTACCAACCGCCGCCACCGCCGCCTCCACCAGCTCCGCCAAAACCGCCGCCGCCGGAAACTCCAGATCCGCTGCCACCGCTATACGAGCCAATTCCACTGGAGCTGCTCAATGAAGCCATGCTCGACACAAACATCGCTGTCGAGAAATCGCCGCTGCCGACATACCAGCTCGGCGAACTTCCGCTTGGATATTTATCCGCGAGAACTTTTGACCACGTTTTTTCAAGGCCAAACAACTCCGCGTATGGCAAAAGTTTTTCGTAGAGTTTCGCGACATTCTCATCTGTAAGTTCAACGGTTTTCGCGGACTGCAAGAATTTAATTCTCTCACTTTCGGCGGTTTTAATAAACATTTTCAGCCCCAAAACATGATTGTTTAATTTCGTGCCTTTTTCAGATCTCGGACGCAATGCAACTCCGACAATCCCAACAATCAACAACACGAATGAATTTGCGTAAGCGGTTGAGCTCGGATCCAAAATTTCGTTCCATTGAGCCCACGCAAAACTTGTGATAATGGTCAGGAAAAACCAGCACGAAATCGCCGTCAAAATCGCTGCGATTGACACCCACATCAAAGCTTTTTCCTTGCGGAAATATTCACTTTTCATGAAATTTTCTCGGTCATTTTCAAATATTTTCGCGAGTTGAGTTCCAACAGATGCATTTGTTTTCGCGAAAGAAAACTCTTTTTTATCACCAGAGAAAAACGCGTTCAAATATTTCAGCGAAACTTCGTCCGCGCCATCTTTTTTTATCAGCCGAATAGAGAATTTTTTCTCGCCTTTTTCTTTATTTGGAGCAATAATTTCAATGTTTCCGTCAACCGCAAGTTTTAACAAAACCGCACTCAAAACACGCTTATTGCTTTGCGATGAGTAAATCCGCGCGATGTCCAAAATATCTACATCTTTTGGTGGCTCATATTGCGGAATAATCGCTCGTTCTGAACGGAAACTTCTTCCCCGCAAAAACGCGAAAATAGCTGTGAAAATCGCGAAAATTCCAGTGATAATCCCCGCCGCCCAAACCGCGATTTTCGCGAAAATTTGCTGACCGTTCGGAGCAAAATCCACGAAAGTCCCACGCGGAATTCCGCCAGCGCCAAACGCAAGGCTTTCACCCGGATTGAGTGGGGTTAAAAAACTGTTTGTGGCTGAATATTTCACCGTATTTGTGTCTTCAACATCAATTTTACATCCGTCAGATCCCTTGAAGCCATTGTTTTTCTCAGCTGAAATCTGGTCAGAATTTCCGGCTGCGCACATGAAATATTTGGTTGGAACGCCAACGGTTTTTAGGGTTGCATTAACAGCGTAAAACGGCTGTTTCCAAGATCCGCCGTTCGCCAGCCAGAAAAATTCACCGTCCTTCACAACATCTTTCAGCTCGTATTCAAGCTGATACTTCTGAGAACCGTGCAAATATTTATCGCTGTCGCCAATCTGAAAAACTTTATTTTCGCCATCAAAATTAGTGTCGTTTATTTTTTCTGGCTGCCCGTTTCGCAAAACTTTCAAATTTCCGTCAAAAATCGGGTGCCCGTCAAAACTGACTGGAATTGCGCGCTCAATTCCGTGGTTTGTGTCGTCGTCTGAGAACTCAGCGGTCAAATTTTCACGAACTTTCAAAACGCTATGTCCGCCAGAATCCCGCGACAGCTCGTAATCCGCCGAGAAATCAGAAAAGAAAAACTCTTGCGCCCTGTTTCTGGAACTTCGCGAAGATCGCGCTTCGGCTTCCGCGGAGCCAAGACCAATAAAAACCGCGGAAAAAACAATCGCCGCAAAAACAAAAACTGCTAGAGCTCTATTTCCGCGGGACATTTTCTGTTTGATTTTTTTATGGGCGTTTTTCATGTTTTCTCCTTTAATTTAGTAAATACTTGCGTCGCTGATTGTCGGCAAATTTCCGCGCCAACGTGTAAATTCCGAACCATCAAAACCAATTGCGATCAAGGTTGGATATTCCACAATGTCATACGCTTCAATAAATCTCTGTCCCGCTGCGTCATCAGGGTTGATAGTTTCAATTTCTCGCCCGGTTTGAGCCTTGAAATCACGCATGAAATTTTCCGCCGCCGACGCGCTCTCTGAATTTTCGCGATAAACCAGTTTTAACATTTCAAATCTTTCCGTTTTAAGCTATCAGAAAGGCAATTTTCTGGATTTTCACGCAATTCTTTCAGTGCGCTCACAAATTCGTCTGCGTTCGCGAATTTTTTGTAGACGCTCGCGAAACGAATATACGCAACTTCATTGCTCTTCGCGAGCTCGCTCATGACAGCGTCGCCAATTTGCTTGCTTTTAATCTCGTTTTCGCCGTAATCATAAATTTTTTGTTCAATTCGCGAAACTGTGTTTTCAACTTCCGCGTCGCCGCCCAAAAAGCGCCCGACAGAGAATAAAATGGCGCGTTTGAGTTTGGAGCGGTCAAAAAGTTCGCGAGTTCCGTCTTTTTTAAGGACCGCAAGATTTGGGCGCTCAACGCGTTCGTATGTTGTGTAGCGCGCGCCACATTCCGAACACTCGCGGCGGCGGCGGACAGAATCGCCCGTGTCGCGAGACTCAACCACACGGCTCTCTTCACTTCCACATTTTGGGCAATGCATCAAATCTCCCTTTTATTTCTTCTTTTTTCCAAATTTTCGGCGCAAAAATGAAGGCGTGTCGTATTCGTCGTCTTTGTCATCATTTTGCGGGAAAGTTCCAAACGAAGCCTGTTCTTCAACTTTCTCTTCTTCATCCTCAATTTGCGAACCGTTGTGCCAATCCGTATCTGTTGCAAGGTCGTCTTTCGCGAAGTTTTCGGCGTCAATTGTCGGCTTAATGTCGTCTTCAACATTCATGCCGCTCAGATCAATTTTCTTCTCATCCATACTTTTCGCGACAGCCTCATCAAAAGCTTTTTCTTCGTGGCTCAAATGCGCATGAGCGGCCGGTTTTTCACTTTCGGCTTCATCTTTTCCAGCAAAATATGCCGAATCAAAACCAGTTGCCACCACTGTAATAATCAGTTCATCTTCCATTTCTGGGCGCAGAGTTGCACCAAAAATAATGTTCGCATCTGGCGAGACCGCACTAGTGATCACTTCGGCCGCTTCCTGGATTTCCGCCATGCTCATGTCATATCCGCCGGTCACATTAAATAAAACGCCTCGTGCACCGTCAATACTGACCTCAATCAGTGGTGATTCAATCGCTTGCTGCGCCGCCTTCACTGCACGGTCGTCGCCGCTAGCCCGGCCAATTCCCATCAGCGCAGAACCAGCATTGCTCATAATTGCGCGAACATCTGCAAAGTCCAAGTTGATCAAACCGTGTTCAGTAATCAGCTCTGAAATCCCCTGAACGCCCTGTCGCAAAACATCGTCGGCAATCTTGAAAGTTTCAAGAAGCGGCGTGCGGCGGTCAATCGTCTGCAAGAGGCGATCATTCGGAATAGTGATCAATGTGTCAACATTTCGCGAAAGATTGTCAATCGCGATTTCGCTGTTGCGGCGGCGTTTTTCACCTTCAAACGAGAATGGTCGTGTTGCGACGCCAACCGTCAAAATGCCCATTTCGCGAGCCGCTTCCGCAACCACCGGCCCTGCACCAGAACCCGTTCCGCCACCAGCACCAATGGTGACAAACACCATATCAGCGCCTTCAAGCGCTTTTTTCACTTCGTCAACATTTTCGCGAGCAGCTTTGTCACCAACAGATGGATCCGCACCTGCGCCCAAGCCTTTTGTAGCTTCTTTACCGATATGAATTTTCACGTCTGCTTCGCTGTTATGAAGAGCCTGCGCATCCGTGTTCACGGCGATAAACTCAACACCTTTAATTCCTGCGTCTTTCATGCGATTAACGGCCGCTCCGCCAGCGCCACCGACACCGACAACTTTAATCACCGCGCTTGCGGACACTTCACTTGGTTTAATTTCTGGCATTTTCCCTCACTTTCCCAATTTTCGCGAAACTTGCAATCTTTCACGAAACCTTAAAACTGTATAAAAAAATTATACACTTTCGCTTTGGCTGAGTCAAGAATAATTCGCAAAATCGTTTATCTTTTACATCCGAACACATTTTTTATTTTTTTCAGTTTTTTCAGCCGATTTTTTTGATATTTTGCGAAAAAATAAAAACAAGGGAGATTATAAATACTGAAATCTCCCCTGTTATTCGCGAATAAAAATTTTACGCTAACTTACTTTTTGCCAAATTTCGCGAAAAGTCCGCCCAAACCCGAAAGGCCAAAACCGCCACGTTTGACGCTCTGAACTGGCGCAAATTCAGCGTCGATTGACATTAACCCGAGCGCAGTTGCGAACTCTGGGCCAGCAACTTTGTCAGCCATGCCGTCATATTTCGCGGTTTTTCCGAGAACGGCGTTCATTTGCATGATTTCGCGCGCGTAATCTGCAATTCCGCGAAGTCGCGCACCGCCGCCGCTAATCACTGCTCCCCCAGGCAAATTCGCGAATTTCTTAATCTTTTTCAGCTCTTTATTGATCAGCTCAAACAATTCTTCCAGGCGCGCCTCAACCACATTGTCTAAAATTTCTGTGTCAAAAACATATTCGCGGCCGCCAACTTTAACAGCGATCTTTTCCTCTGCTCCGCGTCTCAGTTCGGGAGCTGCCACAGCGTGATGAACTTTGACCGCTTCTGCAACATCTAGATCAGTTTTCAGGCCAATCGCGAGATCGTTTGTTATGTTTGCGCTGCCCATCGGCAAAACGGCCATGTGAATAATATCGCCCTCTTCATAAACCGCAACACTAGTCGTACTGGCGCCAATATCAACGCTCACCACGCCGTTTTCGCGCTGTTGATCCGTCAAAGAAATATGTGCCGCCGCCAAAGACGCTGGCAAAATACGGTTTGCGCGAATTTCCGTCATTTCCAGAACTTGCTCCAAATTCCTGAGATGCGGAGTTAAAGCGGTGATCATATAAGTGTCAACTTCAAGGCGAATCCCTGTCATGCCGAACGGGTCGCGAATATTGTCCTGAGAATCCAGTTTGTAGCTTCGCGGCGTTGTGTCAAGAATTTCGCGATTTGCCGGGAGCTGAACCACTTCGGCGGCTTCGCGAACGCGAGCGATTTCTTCGTCGCCAATCTGTCCATTTCCAACCGCAATAACGCCCTGACTCGACAAACCGACGATGTGCGATCCGTTAATGCTGACCGTCGCCGATGAAATCTGATAGCCTGACATGCGCTCGGCATCGTTCAAAGCTTTATCAAGCGACTGCGCCAAACCTTCAATATTCACCGCGACGCCCTTTCGCATGCCGACGGTTTTTGCCCGCCCAGCACCAATGATTGTGAACCGCGGACCGAGATTTGACTGACTGCGATCTTCCTCGCGGCCAACCACGACTTTCACGCTATCAGTACCGATGTCGATTCCTACTGCATATTTATTGTCCGTATTCATAATGCTTATAGTTTAATGTTTTTCAGCTTCAATGTCAATTTTCGCGAAAAACTTATGTTAAAATGTTGACATGACAAATCACATCATTCCTGAACATATCGGATTTATTTTAGACGGAAATCGCCGCTGGGCAAAAAAGCGCAATCTTCCCACGCTTGAAGGACACAGAGCGGGCTATAACAGATTGATTGATCTGGCGCATTTCGCGAAAAATTCTGGTGTGAAATATGTTTCGGCGTTCGTTTTTTCAACCGAAAACTGGAACAGATCAAAAGAAGAAGTTGATTATTTAATGGGCCTTTTACTGAAAATGTTCATGCGCGACGCTAAAAAACTGGTTCGCGAAGGTTTTCGCGTGGTGGTTCTTCAAAAACGTCTGCCCGCAAAAGGCGCTCTGTTCGCGAAAATCCAGAAAAGAATTGACGAACTCGAACAGCTTTCAGCTCAGCTCAGCGACAAAGATTTCAACGGAACCACGCTCGCGCTGTGTTTTAATTACGGCGGGCACATGGAAATTGTTGAGGCAGCCGAAAAACTCGCGGCCAGCGGACAAGAATTTACAGAGGAAAACTTCGCGAAATTCATCTACCATCCAGAAATTCCGGCGTGCGATTTAATCGTGAGAACGTCCGGCGAAGAAAGAATTTCTGGCTTCCAGCTTTGGCGCGCCGCGTACGCAGAATTCATGTTTGTGGACAAAAACTGGCCAGACTTTTCAGAGGAAGACTTCACAAATGTCCTCGACGAATTCTTGCTGCGTTCGCGAAGATTTGGCAAATAATTTTTAGGGAAAACAAAACGCGGATCGTAAAAATCCGCGTTTTTAAAATGTTTCGCCTAGATTTTCATGATTTCGGCTTCTTTTTCTTTGGCCGATTTTTCAACTTCCACGCTATATTTCGCCACGCTGTCATCGATACCCTTTTCCAAAACTTTTTGGTCGTTTTCACTGATCATTTTTGCTCCAAGCGCGGTTTTGAAAGCTTTTCTCGCTTCTTCGCGAATTTGGCGCATTTGAATTTTCGCGTCTTCAACTTTCTGTCCAAGCTGTTTCACAATTTCTTTTCGTCGCTCTTCTGTCAGCGCTGGGACAGGGATTCTAATCACGCGTCCGTCATCCGACGGGTTCAATCCGAGAGTTGGATTGTTTGAAATGTTGCTCGCAATATTCCCGATGTTTTGCGGGTCAAACGGCGTCACCAATAGTTGCTGTGGCTCCGGCGCGCTAATGCTCGCAACTTGGTTCAGCGGCATTTTTGCACCGTAAACTTCCACAATGACGCCCGCAAGCATGTCCGGATGCGCCCGCCCAGTGCGAACTTTTTTCAACTCTTCGCGGAAGTGCTGCACCGCTCCCTCAAATCTCTTTTCGTATTGATCTGTGTCCATATTTCCTCCGTTTCTTTCGTTTCGCGAACTTTACCTCTTGATTATACCAGATTTTCGTTCCGCATCAGTCAATTTTTCGCCAAACGAAATTCGCGAACCGTCGCTCATGATCGTTTCGTGGCGAGCCCAATCAATTTGCACCGGCCGAATCGCTTCTTTCGCTTTTACCGAATTCAAATTTTTTGCCTCAAAATCAAGCGGTCGGCTCGTTTTAATTGTGTTCAAACCATATTTTTTCGCGAAATTTGAGCTGTGTTTTTCCTGCCCAAAATGCTTGATTTTCAGCGGATCACTCTTGTTTGAGGAAGCGCTATTATTGGCTTGCGGAGCTGGAGCTGAAAAAAATTTTGGAGAAAATTGATTGTTTTTATTTCCATGCATTTCAAAAAAATGATACCAAAAATTCGCGAAAAAGAAAAATCCCGCACAAAGCGGGACTGAGGTCATTTCAACCGCCACGAATTTTTTGCCATTCGTAGCGGTTTGTTTTGACGAATTTTTTTTGGTAATTTCACGCGAACATCCGGAGCTGCGTCCATGATTCTCGCGCAAAAAAGTGCGAGAAACGGAAAAATGATCCATTGCGCGAATAAAACAATAAAACTTGTCTCGTTCGGCGAGATCAAAAATGACGCAACATACGCCAAAATTGAAATTACTGCAAAAATCAGGCGTTTAAATGAAAATCCTGATTTTTGCTTAAAATAAGTTGTAGTTAATACTACAATTGAAATTGCTGCGATGATCAGAAAAATCATCGCAAATACCGATCGCGTATCCATGCGAACCTCATTTCTAGTTGCCAACAGCAACGAACAGTTGCAGCCGGTTAATCCGTTTCCCGTCAACAACTCTTGCATTCTCGTGCGGATCAAATTCCACGCGATTTTCGCGATCCGACGTGTAATAAACTCGGATTTTATCCAAGCTTACCCGTCGCAAAATCACTTCCGGTTCTGAGAGGAAAACGTCGTAAACGTCTTTCTTCTCAGTTGCACGAAAAATTGCAGTTCCCTGGACGACATTTACGCCTTCTTTTGACGCAAACTTTTTCTGGTCAATTCGCCGAATCAGGTTTTTTGCGCGAAAACGCGCATACCAATCAGCGAACTCTCTGAAAGCATCAAAGATTATCATTTTCATACCTCTTTTCTAATGTTCTACACTCGCGATTTTCGCAAGCACTTTCATATTATAACATCTTTTTCACAAAAATAAAACCACCTTTTCAGATGGTTTTAATTTTCGCGAATTATTTTTATTCGCTAACACCGAGTTCCAGGCGCGCAAAGCGTCGCACAACGATGTTTTCACCGAGGCGAGCGCCAGTTTCGCGAACCAACAAACCGACATTTTTGCTGTCATCTTTCCAGTAGCTCTGCTCTGTCAAAACCAATTCAGCAAAATATTTCTTCAATTGTCCGTCAATGATTTTTTCGCGAATTTCGGCTGGTTTTTTAGCATTTTTCTCGTCGTTGTCAAAAGCAACTTCAAGTTCGCCCTTCTTTCGCGAAATTTCTTCCGCCGGGACGTCTTCCATTGTCGCCCATTTCGGGTTCATCGAAGCAACCTGCATCGCAACTTCATGCGCGAGATCTTTGAATTCCTCTGTTCGCGCGACAAAATCCGTCTCGCAGTTCAGCTCAACAATCGCCGCAATTCGTCCGCCGTGAACATAGCTTTCCACCAAACCTTCGGAGGCTTCGCGCTCGCCGCGCTTTTCAGCTTTACTCAAACCCTTTTCGCGAAGAACTTTCAGCGCCGCGTCAAAATCACCGTTCGCCTCAACCAAAGCAACTTTCGCCGCAGTCAAACCAATTCCGGTCATCTCTTTCAATTTCTTGATTTCATCAAGTGAAACTCCCATTTCAAATCCTTTCTCTTATTTTTCGCAAATCGCGAATATTTTTCAAGTAATCGCGAATTATTTCGCGTCGCTCTCTTTCGTGGCTTTTGTCTGACCAGCTTTTACAGCCTCAACCAGATAACCCGAGATCACCGTGAGCGCAGAAATTGCGTCATCATTTGCCGGGATCGGGAATTTCACCTCTGTCGGATCAGCATTTGTATCAACAATCGCAATTGCTGGAACGCCAAGTTTCGCCGCTTCAAGAACTGCGTTGTGGTCGTCAGCCGCGCTGAAAATCACAACCGCGCCGAGTTTTCCGTGCAAATCTTTGATTCCGCCGTATTTGAATTCCAGAGAATCAATTTCTTCTTGGTAGCGCTGAACTTCAAGCTTGTTATATTTCGCTGCGAGTTCGCCGCTATCCATGCGCTTTTCAAGATTTTTCAACTTCTTGATCTGGCTGAGAACGGTGTTGGTATTAGTCAACATTCCACCAACCCAGCGATTGATGACATACGGGTTATTCGTGCTTTCTGCCGCGGTTTTCGCGATTTCTTGCGCCTGTTTTTTGGTCCCAACAAAGAGAATCTGTTTGCCATTTGCGGCGACTTTTTCGAGGAATTTCTGCGATTCTTCGATGGCGTCTGCCGTTTTCGCCAGGTCAATCACGTGGATTTCACCTGCTTTGCTGTGGATATATTCGCGCATTTTTGGATTCCAGCGCGAAGTTTTGTGTCCGAAATGCGCACCGGCCTCGAACAGTTTTTTCATGTCTGCTGCCATGATTTAAACTCCTTTTTCTTCGATTTCGCGAACTGATTCTCACACATAAGTTCTCAGGAGTTTTCGCGAAATCTGATTAAATTAACTTTACAAATGCCATCTTATCACAAAGTTCACATCTTATCAAACCTTGACACTCAAATAAAAAAATGCTAGCATAGAAAGATGCTTTCGCGTTCAAACACGAAGGCAAATAAAAACATAGGAGGTGTGAAAATGAAAATTTCACACATACTTTTTACAGAAGAACAAACGCTCTTGATAACTTCGGATAAACATGGAACTCAAGAAAACCATGTTATCGACGGCAAACATTCGCTTGAAGATTATCTGGTCAAATTCAATGATCCAAGGAAGCAAACGGACATCCCCGTCCTTTTTGGGCAAAGCGCATTTATCCTCTAGCACCTTTCCTTCTAAGCCTGCCCTAGTGCAGGCTTTTTCTTTTTACATTTTTGCTTTTTCGCTTTTTCGCGAATTTTATTTTTTCCAAACTAAAACCGCCATTTAATATAAGATGGCGGTTTTTTTTGAAAAACTATTTTGCAGATGCAGCTTTTTTCGCAGCGTTCTTTTTCGCGAGCTCTTCCTGAGCTTTTTTCGCGGCAGCCATTTTCGCTGCAAAGCGGTCAACGCGTCCTTCGGTGTCGATAATCTTTTCTTCACCGGTGAAGAACGGATGGCTTGCGCTCGAAATGTGAACTTTCACGAGCGGATATTCGTTTCCGTCTTCCCACTTGATCGTCTCAGTGGTCGCGACGGTCGACTTGGTCAAGAACGAGAACTTAGCACTCTCGTCGCTGAAAACGACCAAACGGTAGTCTTGTGGATGTAATTCTTTTTTCATATTTTCTATCCTATCATATTTTTTTCGCGAAAACAAACTCTACGCTCGTTTTCGCGAATTTCTCATAATTAATTTGACTGTTTGATTTGCAATCCAGCCTTGGTTGAGCCGTCAGCGCTGGCTTGCTGTATAGATGCGGAACATGCGTGCGGGTTTGCATCGCCATTAATTGAGAGTTGGCAATTCCCAAGCAATGCGCTAATCTGATCTGTAATGCTTTTAACCTGGCTCGCCTGCTGATTCGCCGCTGTCAATTTCGTGTTCAAGTCATTGACCTGATTTTTCTGATCAGAAATCGTCTTCTGATCTTCAGTCTGCTGTTTAGCCATTTGCGCGATTTTATCCTGCAAACTACTGAATTGTCCCGTAGAAGAATTCGTCGAGTCGCTCACCTGGTTAATTTCATCTGTCAACTGCTGAACTTTCACATTCGCAGCAGAAAGTTTGCTGTTTGTTTGGTTGTTTGAATTCCAAAAAACAAATGTCAAAGCAGCGAAAACCACTGTCAAAATAGCCAAAATAATCATAGGCAAAGTGATCGTGAATTGCTTTGGGGCGTTCGGATCGTGAGCATTTTTTTCCATTTTAGCCTGCTTTTTCGCGAGCTTCTCAGCCTCTTTTTCGGCCTGTTTTCGCGATTTTTCCTCTTCGGCAGCAGCTTTTTTATCAACCGCTGGCTCTGCGCCGAAATTATCAACATCGGTGTTATTTTCAATTTCAGGTAATTGATTAATGCTCAAAGAATCGTCAGGCTGATTTAGAGCAGGTTCAGGCGCGTCAAATTTCGGCTCTTCCACAGGCAAATCAGCTGCGGCGGAATAATCAAACGCAAGCGGATTTGCCGCCGGTTCGTCGTTTGTTGACACATTAATATTATTTATTGCAGCGCTTCCATTATTCGCGAGATCTTCAAAATCTCCTGCGCTCGGCATATCACCTAAAACCGATTCGTCGACCGGCTGACTCAACGCCGGCTGAAAAGGATTATTATTTTCCATTCTTCCACCCCTTAAAGTATGTTAATTTTATTACGCTTATAGTTTATCAGATTTTTTTTGACAACGCAACAGCAAAATCATTTTTCGCGAATTTTCCGTGTTATAATGTAAAAATGAATTTTGACCAACAAAAATTAGAGGCTGAACTCGCTGAAATTCGCGAATTTTTGGCCGACCCAAACGCCTGGAACAATCCGGATTTTGCCGCTAAAAATCGGCGACAAACAGAGCTGGAAAACTTCCTGGCGAAAATTCGCGAAAAAGCGGATTTAGAGAAGCAAATTCGCGAAAACGAGGAACTTTCTGACGATCCCGAGCTTGGAGAAATCGCGCGAGATGAACTGCCGGAACTCCGCGAAAAGCTTGAAAAAACAGAGGCAGAACTGGAAGATTTGGCGCTACCAAAAGATCCAAACGACGACAAAAACGTGATCGTGGAAATTCGCGCGGGCGCGGGTGGCGACGAAGCTTCCCTGTTCGCCAGCGAAATCATGAAAATGTATTTGCGATTTTGCGAAGGGCGCGGGCTGAAAACCGAAATTTTAAGTGAAAGCACCAATGACGCCGGCGGGATAAAATCGGCGGATTTTTCAGTGAAAAGCAGTTCGGAGCTCGGCGCATACCGCACGCTGAAATTTGAGTCCGGCGTTCACCGCGTTCAGCGCGTACCAGTTACAGAGAGCCAGGGACGAATTCAGACTTCCACCGTGACGGTTGCCGTGATGCCAGAAGCTTCAGAGGTGGAAATTGATATTCCAGCGAAAGATTTGCGCGTTGATGTTTACCGCAGCGGCGGGCACGGCGGACAATCTGTTAATACCACCGATTCCGCGGTCCGCATCACGCACATCCCGACCGGAACCGTCGTGATCAACCAGGATGAAAAATCGCAAATCAAAAATCGCGAAAAAGCCATGGGAATTTTGCGTAGCCGACTTTTACAGATGGAAATTGACAAGCAAAACGCGCAAGAAACTGCCGAGCGCCGCGAATTGATTGGCTCGGGCGACCGCAGTGAAAAAATCCGCACCTACAATTTCCCGCAAGATCGCGTGACGGACCACCGCATCGGTTATTCGCGAAGTGGAATTCCAGCGGTGATGAACGGTGATATTGAGGATATTATTGAAAAACTTCAGCTTCGCGAAAAAGAGCTAAAAATCGCCGGCGCAAAATAAATCTCTGGTTAAAAAGCACATGTTTGGACATTTTTGCGAAATGTGTTATATTTGCTTTGTCCCGACAATTGTCAGGGCAATTTTTTCCCATAAGGGAAAGTACATTAAGAAATGGAGAATTTTATTTTGAGTTCTTATTCATCATTAAAACCGATGAGCACCCCGGTTGAGACACCCGTCAAAGAGACAAAAGAAGCAAACATCGCAAGAATTCGCTACGGCGAATTTTACAATGGATACAGAATTGGAGACGCGAAATGAACCCAGAACACACAAAAGCAAATGTAATTGAAGCCTTGATGTCGCAAATGATATTAAACGGTAAGTTTTTCGAGGCGGTCGACACGTTTGCCGACCAGTTTCAAACAGAATATGCCAAAAGCAGCAATGCATTTGTGTTGATTGCAAAATTAAACAACAAAATCGTATTTAATCAACGATTTTACGGTCAAAGTGCAAGAGACCTTGCCGCTTCGTTTGAAAACCCTAAGCATGTCGATGATTACACACGTGTCCATAGGCAAGTCCGCGAATTTAGAATGCACGACAACAAGCACTGCAGACAGCATGACATCTTTGGTGTATGGAACGGCTGGATGTTCGAAGCGCATCTTCCATATAATAAGTATTCTGCAAAGAAAGCAACGCCTAAACAGGTGGAATCATTCAATGAAAAGTACAAAAAATAAAATAACTTCAGCCCTGCCCTTCGGCGGGGTTTTTAATTTGCCTTCACGGTTTTTCGCGAAAATGTTATAATGTTTGAATGTTAATCAAGTCAGATAATTTCACTAATGAAGAAATAGAAAAAATGCGCCGCGCGGGGCGCGTGATTGCGGAACTTTACGACGAATTTCGCGAAGTTTTGCATGCCGGCATGACCGGACTTGAAGCCAACGATTGGTTCGCGAAAAACATCCGCGCAAAAGGCGCGCGCGCCAGCTATGCCCACGATCCAGACGCGGTCGGCTTCCCTGGCGTGGTTTGCATCTCTGTTAATGACACCGTGGTTCACGGAGCGCCAAACGGCGAAGAATTCGCGAAGGGCGACCTAGTTTCTCTGGATTTGGTTGTGGATATTGACGGGATGTGCGCGGACGCCGCCATTACTTACTGCGTGGACGAAGAGCCAAAAGGCGCGAAAAAACTCCTGATGCGCGAAACCGAAAAATCGCTCTACGCCGGCATTGACGCGATCCGCTATAAAAACGGCGTGGTGGAAATTGGCGAAATTTCGCGAGCAGTGGAAAAAGTTTTGAACCGAGCTGGGCTTGGGATTGTGCGCGATTTGGTCGGTCACGGCATCGGCCGCGAAATGCACCAAGCGCCAGACATTCCAAACTATTTTGATCGCCGCATGAACGACCGCACCCCTGTTGGAAATGCAATCGCGATCGAGCCAATGGCGACGCTCGGCACATATAAAGTCGTCCAGCGCAACCCAAACGGCTGGGATTACGACACGGCGGACGGCTCGTTGGCGGCGCATTTTGAGCACACTATTTTACTGACAGAAGACGGACCGGAAATCATCACAAAGCTGTAAATTTCGCGAAAAACACAAAAAAACGCGGAGAAATTTTCCGCGTTTTTTAATATTCACCGTTAAATTCGCGTTTTTCGCGATCTTTTATCTCATTTTTCAGCTGGCCAATATTTTCTCGCGAGATGAAAATATCCGTCTCATATATCATCAATTGCGCTTTTTCATCATCTGTTAACTCCGCGCCCGAAGATTCTTTTTTATAAAGATTAGCCAAGGTTGCCGCAACGCCGCCCATGTTTTCGCGAATTTTCTTCACCTGCAAACGCAGTTCTTCGTCCGAATAATTCGCGAAATCCGTGTTCGAGTCAATGCTGTAAAGCGATCGCTCCTTTTCCGACATTACGCGCTCTCCAAACCGTGGGCGATCAGCGCTTCCTCAATCCTGTCGTGGACTTCACCAACGGTTCCGACGCCGTCAATTTCCACAACCGGAACGCCAAGTTCGCGATAATAATTCAAAACCGGCTCTGTTTCCTGTTTGTAAACTTCCAAGCGGTGAGCGATTGTGTCCGGCGCGTCGTCCATTCGTCCGCGAATCGCGAGGCGCTTGAAAATCTCTTCCGCCGGCGCGCTGATGACGATCGCGATATTCACGCCAATTCGTGAAGCCCGTTTTGTCTCGTGGTCTGTCAACTTTTTCGCCTGATCGAGGCTGCGCGGATATCCGTCCAAAATCACGCGAACGCCTTCCGAATGCGCCAAATCAGTCGCGGTTAAAACCACTCGGTTGACAATTTGTGGCGGGAGCAAATTCCCTGTTGTCAACATTTTCGCGATCTCTGGATCAGATGATTTTTCGCGAAGCAAATTTCCCGCGCTCAACCAACGCCATCCATGGCGCGCCGCGAGCATTTGCCCTTGCATTGACTTACCGACACCGGCCGGACCAAAAAATACGATCATTTATTCAATTCCCTTTCTGCTTTTCGCGAAGTCGCGATTTGTTTCAAAATTATTATATCAGATTGTTATTTCGCGAAAAAATCTTGCACAGATTTCGCGATTCTTGCGCCGTCCGCGCTGGCTCCGACAGATTTTTTGACCGCGCCAATCAGCTGGCCTTTTTTGGTTTCGTCAAATTCTGCGCCAATTTCGCGAACTTTTTCCGCAAGTTCTTCATCGCTGAGCTGCACCGGCAAAAACTGCGCCAAAACCTCTTTTTCGCGAATTTCTTTAGCGGCTTTGTCTTCCGCTCCACCATCTGTGAAAAGTTTTGCGGCGTCTTCGCGCTGTTTGACTTGTTTTGCGACCACAGCAATCACTTCGTCGTCTGACAAGCCAGAATCTTTTTTTCCTTTCGCGACTTCTTCGTAAAGAATTGCGCTTTTGAGACCGCCAAGAACGGTTTTCGCGAAATCGTCTTTCGCGATAAATGCTTCTTTGAATGCGGATTGAATGTCATCTTTTTTACTCATAATTCTTTTATTTTAACATTTTCACGCAAATTTCGCGAATTCCGCATTTACTGTTGCAAATACATTAATTTATGATATAATCATAACAATTCACAGCTTGGTGGATTTGGTTGCGGGACAATCCCGCTAGTATTTTAGAAAATGGAGGTGCTGTTATGAAAAACAATGCACAAAAAAGCCGGAAGAATTATATTATCTGGTTAATTGTAATGTTGGTGATCTACGGATTGCGATTTTTGGTAAACGCGTCTGACGGAAATTTTAGTTTAAGCGCACTTAGATTTGGACTTGGTTCAGTGTACGCTTTAATTATCCTGATCGCATTTATTATCTCGGTTTTACAAGCTCTGCTTGAAATCGTTTTTGCAGTGTTGCTTTACAACACTCTGAATAAGCGCGCCAACGATTTTCGCGATTTGATGACAGTTTCGCGAATTGCAGTCAGAATTATTGGTGTAATTATACCAATAATTGACTTCGTTTTTTCGATCGCTACATTTGCAATGTTGGCTAAATATGGCCTGTTGCCTACCGCTATTTCAGGGTTATTTGTGGCGCTAATCATAACGATCATAATCATTTGTGTGTCGCTAAAATTCATATCCGTTCAAGAGGAATTTGAATACAGCGACATGGAAGATGAATATGAAAAAACCGGACGAAGCCGGTCATAATCCTTCACATTTTTCGCCGCCAGCAATGGCGGCATTTTTCTTTTTCGCGAACAATCCAAAAACTCTTGACTTAACCAAAGTTAAATGTTAGTATCAAATCAGTTCGGTATGGTTGCGTGAGCAGCTAAATACAAAACCGTTCTTTTTCAAAAAGAGGTTATTTTATGGTAAACGGAAACGGTAAAAATGGATCCAGAAATGGATCTGTGAGCAACGGGTCGCAAAAGACGAACCAACAAATGAAAGTTGGAGAGAATTCTGACAAAAAATCTGCCTTAACTAGTCTTAGTAATTTTCACGAGAAACAACCAAAGCCTGGAAACCAACAAAGTTATGTTGAAAATATCCAGAAATACGATATATCCTTTGGCATTGGTCCCGCGGGAACTGGTAAGACTTGGCTCGCGACAATGATCGCAATTTCCGAGCTTAAGAAAGGCAATATTAAGAAAATCATCATTACACGTCCTGTTCGCGAAGCTGGAGAAAGCCTTGGTTTTCTACCAGGCGATCTTCAAGAAAAAATTGATCCGTATTTACGGCCAATTTTTGACGCGATTGATGAATTCATCGGAAAAGAAGCTAGAGAATTCTTCATTTTGGATGGAACAATTGAAATCGCGCCGTTGGCTTACATGCGTGGACGCACCCTTAAAGATGCTTTCATAATTCTTGATGAAGCGCAAAATACCACAAAAGCGCAGATGAAAATGTTCTTGACGCGTTTTGGCGAAGGATCAAAAATGGTAATCAACGGAGATATAACTCAGGTTGATTTACCCTACGATGTGCCATCTGGATTAAAAATCGCAAAAGATAAACTAAGTGGAAAAGGTGATAAAATCCCATTCACTTTCTTTAAAACAAGCGACGTTTTGCGTCATCCGATTGTTAAAGTGATCGTAAAATTGTGGGATGAAACTGATTAAGAATAGCGAGGTGTTATATATGAGCAATAAAAAACTCAGCGGGCATCCATTCCCGCGTGGTTTCAAACCAAGCTTAGTTTCGTCGCACGTGATTTCGGGCGGAGAAAGTGCGATTTTTCGCGAAATCTACGAGATTTTGATCGGTGGTCGCGAGTTCTGTTGGTCAAAAGAATCTCATCAAGAAGTTAGATTGCAAGATTTTGTGAAACATCCAAACAGGAAGCGCGACTGCAATTTTGAAACATTTTCTATGGTGATTAATTCCATCATGGTTGTCCGTTTCAAAGAAGAGGTGGTTGGATTCGCATTAGTTCAAGATAATACCTTGAGGCTGGTTTTAAGCCGCAAGTATTATTCGCGAAAGTTTCACCTCGCCGCCTCAATGGTGGCGAAGTTTCTCGCTAAGGATGATTTTTTTGGTGGAGACGAGCGGCGGATCATGGCGCAGGCGCGCCGATTCTCAAACGATCCAACCAAGTTTGATGGCTGCATTTTGGAGATCAAACTGCCAAAAGAAAGAGTTTCTGATCTTGACCTGAAAAGGTCGTGGTCATTTCAATAAATAACCTTTTGTCCCCTGCCCGCGCAGGGGATTTTTATTTTTCTTTTTTATTTTAATTATTTTTCGCGAAAATAAAAACGCCCATTTTACTGGACGCTTTCGCGAAGTTTTTAGAAATCGCGTTTGCTCGGTTTTGCGAGACCCATGCGAATCTGCAAATTTTTCTCCGCGCGGCGCTGATCACGAATGATCGCGGATTTGCGGCGCTCGGTTTTGCTGATCGGCTTACTGAAACGCATAGACGCTTTCGCGTTCGCGATCACGCCAGATTGCAAAACGCGGCGATTGAAACGGCGCAACAAATTCTCGTTTGCCTCTCGGTCATCTTTTCTCTTAACACTAATCATATACTTGATTTTATCACAACTTTCACAAAAAACCAAATGTTTTTCGCGAATTTCGCAAAAATCAGACTTTTCGCGAAATTTCTTCTAATTTTCGGGCAATTTCCGCCAATGTTTCGCCGTGAATTTTTTGAATTTCCAATTGTTCCGGTTGATCTTTTTGAATCAAATGGTCAATTTTACTGTGCAAAATCCGCAGCTCAACCTCAGTTTTTTTGTTCGTTTTGTAATCATTTTCACTTGTCATACGGTCATAATCCGCGGCGCGATTTTGACTCATCATAATAATTGGCGCCTGAACTGCCGCCAGTGTACTCAGCGCCAAATTCAGTAAAATAAACGGATACGGATCCCATTTCAATCCAAACAACCCAACTCCGTTCACAACAATCCACAAAACCATGAATCCAATAAAACAGATTATAAAACTCCAACTTCCACCAACTTTTGCCACGCCGTCCGCGACGCGCTGGCCAAAAGATCGCTGGCGCGCAACGTAATTCGCGATGTCAGTTTCGCGAAAATCCTCGCTTTCAACGGTTTTCGCGAACTTTTCATGGATCTTTGCATTTTCGCCAGCACTTTTCGCAATTATTTCTTCAACTCGCTTTTCGCGAAATTCCGCAAGGCTTGAAAATGAAATAAAATCATGCGATTTCGCTTTTGGAAAACGCGCATGAACCAGCTCGCGAAGGCGCGGGTCAAGCTCGCCCAAAAACATGCCGTCGCCAACTTCCAAAATTTCGCCACTAACAATATCTAAATAAGTTTTTTTCATCTTTCTCTTTCTTTTAATCGTTCTTTTTCATCATAGCACAAAACGCAAAATATATTAAAAATCTGTTATAATATCAGCAATGATTCTCGATCTAAAAATTCGCGAAAAATCGTTCGGCAACAAAACTTTGATGACCGACGTTTCTTTTTCTATTGAAGACGGAGAAAAAGTCGGTTTGGTTGGGCGGAACGGGCTCGGAAAATCCACTTTACTCCACATTATCGCTGGGCGCGACACGGATTTCACCGGAGCTGTAAACATCCGAAACGGGAAGATAATCGTTGAAACCGCGCAGGAACATGCTGGGATTTCAGGGGTAAATTTGGTTGATTACATTTTGAGTGGGCTTCCAGAATTCGCAAAACTTTCACGCGCGATGGAAAATTTCGCGAAAAAAACCGATCCTTCCCCGCACGATTTGAACACATACAACGACACATTGGAACGGTTCACAGCGCTAAATTATTGGGACGTCGAAAATAATGTCGTCCAGGAATTGGCGAATTTTGGTTTGGCTAATTTCGCGAAAAGCGAGTTTTCTTCCCTGTCTGGCGGGCAAAAACGCCTGGCGGAAATCGTGAAAGTTATGAATTCTTCAGCGCATCTCGCGCTCATTGACGAGCCAACAAACCACATGGATTTCCGCGCGAAAAACCAGTTTATTGAGTTCGCAAAAACCTCAAACACGGCGATGTTGATCGTGACGCACGACCGCGACGTTTTGAAAGTTGTTGACAAAATCGTGGAAATTAAAGACGGCCACGCGCAAATTTTTAAGGGGAATTATGACGATTATTTGCGCCAAAACGCGTCAAGCGCTTCCACTTCCGCGCACGATTATGAAATGGCGCAAAAAACTCTGGAAAATGCGCGCAAACAGGTTCTGGCCATGCAGCGCATGAAGGAACGCGCGCGCGATCCGGGCACGATCCGTCAATTCAAGCGCCGCGAAAATGAGGCTCGCGAAGAAGTTGCGCGGCTTGAACAAATCAAAAAACCAAGTATTTGGATTGACTCCGGATCGGTTACGGATTTGGGTTTGAAAGATGCCGAAAACTACGAAAAATTTAAGTCAAAAAATATTCGTCTGAGCGGAATTTCTCGAAATGATTCACGCAGTTCCAGCGTGCTTGTGGCGGTGCGCGATTTGGCGCTCGGATATGGGGAGAAAATCCTGTTTAATGAACTAAATTTTGACCTTCGCGAACGAGAAAAAATTGAACTTCGCGGCTTGAATGGAGCGGGAAAAACCACGCTTATTCGCGAAATTCTGCACACAATTTTTGCGGACGATCTCTCGCGAAATCTTGGAAAAATCGGCGCGAAACACGACGCGCTTTTACGCGAACGCAAAGACGAATTTTCAAAAAACATGCCGGAAGTTTTTGATGGCACAGTTGAAGTTTCGCCAAAAATTCGAGTCGGAATTTACGACCAGGAAATTCGCGAAAAATTCCTAAATCTTCCTCTTCGCTCGGCAATTGAAAAACTGTATTTGGATGACGGGCTCGACATTTCTGACACGAAAATTCGCCAGCTTTTGAGTGATTATTTGTTTGTTGAACACGACGGAGAAATGCTAATTCGCGATCTTTCCGGAGGCCAAAAAGCGCGTTTCCAAATGATTTCAATGCTTCGCAATAACCCCAATCTTTTGGTTCTTGATGAGCCGACCAACCATCTTGATTTGCCGTCCATTGAGGAACTTGAGACCGCGCTTGCTAAATTTGACGGAGCGGTTATATTTGTCTCCCACGATTCATATTTTCGCGGAAAAATCGGCGGAGCGGTGATTAAGATCGGCGCGCAAAAATAAGTTAGAACTCAAACTTTTTCCATAAAAAGCAACCTGCCTTCAACTGAAACGCGGCCGTTCCACTCGTTTTTCGCGAGATTTACGCGAATATTCACGCGGTTTTCTCCACCATTTTCATCGTAAGTTTCAAGACGATATTTGTCCGCCGACGAAAACGCGATCGCTTGAAATTGTCTACCCTTTTTATCTGCAAAAGTGTATTTTACATGCGATTTATCTTGCCCCATCAGCCTTCTCGCGACAATTTTCAGGTTCTTAAATTCAACAACCGGGGATTCGTTTGCGTGCCCAAAAGGCTGCATTTTTTCAATTTGATCCAACAAATTTTGATTGATTTCCGAGAAATTTTCAAGCGCTAAATCAGCTTCTGGAACAAGCCATTTTTCTTGATTTTCCAGATTGAGCCCTGAATAAAAAATTTGTACATTTTCGCGAAATTCTTTGATTTTTTCGTTTTTCACGGTCAATCCACCAGCAGCCAAATGTCCGCCGCCACGCTCAATAATTTTATCGCTAGCATGGATCACGGCAGCCATAGAAAACTCGCCAAAAGATCGCCCGGACCCTTTCGCGAAACCATCCTCACCGCGCGCAAGAACGATAGTTGGTTTGCTGTATTTTTCCAGAATTTTTGCGGCGACGATCCCAATAATTCCTTCGTGCCAGTTATCGCCATCAACAACCAAAACTGAGTTTTCCCTAAAATTTTCTTCAATTTTTTGGCTTGCTTTCACGAAAACATTGTCCTGAATTTTGCGTCGATTTTTGTTGAGTAAATCAAGTTTTGTCGCCAATTCAAGCGCGCGCGAATTCACATCTGCCTCAGTTTTCGCTTCTTCTTCCAAGCCGTTTGAGCCAATTTTTCGCGAAAATCCGGCTGTTGAAACATCGTGTAATTTCAACAATTCAAGGGCATATTCCGCGGTTTCCATTCGGCCCGCCGCATTTAATCTCGGGCCAAGCACAAACCCTAAAGTCTCAGAATTAACTTCAGATATTTTCACACCGGCAACTGCCAAAAGCGCACGAATCCCCGGGCGGCGCGTCCGCTTCATCACCTCAATTCCCCACTTCACGTTATTGCGATTCTCGTCCACCAACCCAACAATGTCGCAAACGGTTCCGAGTGCAACCAAATCCAATAGCCACTTTTCCTGTCCGTCCGCAAGTGGAATAAGATATTTTCCCGGGCTTTTCGCGAATTTTTCCGAGGTTTTCAAGCTCTCTTTTTGAAGTGCACGCACTAAAATAAACGCTGTTCCTGCGCCGCATGGATCACAAAATGGATACAATTTCTCTTCGCGAAACTCTTTTTTTGAGCGAAATTTACCATCATATTTTTCTGGGTTTAGCGCTGGCTGCAACTTTGGATTTATGACAGCAACAGCGTTTGGCAAATGCAGTTTTGCATTATTTTCGTCAGCAAAATGCGGCGTGTGGTGGTCTGTGATGATCACATCCACGCCCAAAGTTTTCGCGAAATCAATTTCATCAAAACTCAGCGTTCCGTTATCAACGGTGATTATCAATTTCGCGCCAGCCTCGGCAATTTGAGAAATCGCATCCTTATTCAAGCCATAACCTTCCGTGAAACGGTCTGGCGTATAAGTGTCGCAATCGAGCCCGAAACAGCGCAGACTTTCCCAGAGAATCACCGTTGCCGTCATGCCGTCAATATCGTAATCTCCGTAAATCGTTATTTTCTCACTGCGCTTCTTCGCAGCACAAATTCGCGAAACCGCTTCGTGCATGCCCTCAAACAAATTTGGATCATAGCAAGTTTTCGCAAAATCAGGATTCAAAAAATCCTCTATTTGCTCATCCGTTTCATAACCCCGCCGCGACAAAAGTTCGCGAAGCAACGGTGAAACATCCCCACTTTTCATTCTTCTATTTTAACATAAACGGTAAAAACCGCGAATTATTCGTCCGCACTAACGCGGCTAGCAATGCGCGCGCGCTTCTGTTCGGCGCTCGCCTGTTGACTTTTGATGACAATCGCTTGAAGTTCTTTGAAAATCGGAAAAGCTTTATTTGTTGAATAAATTTTAGTATTTCCTTGTTTTTCACTCTGTAAAAAACCGGATTTTTCAAGTCGTTTAAGTTCGCGCTGAATATTTCCGGGATCTTCCTTGATGAGCTTCGCGAGACCGCGCACATGAGTTTTGAAATCAGGATATTTTGCATACACAACGACTATTTTGCGTCGCACACGACTCGTTATAAACATATCCAGCATTAAATTCTCCTCTGTTATTACCCCGCGATTGTCAATTTCGCGAACTATTCTTCTGACTTTTGTTGTAAAGATTATATCAAACATTTTTCGCGAAAACAAGCCCGCAAAAACGCCAAATTACCGCCAATCAAGAATCGTTGCGCCAACCATATCGCCGATCATTTCTTCGTCCGGAGCGTCATCTTGATCGTAATAATGTTCAGTCCAAAGATAATTTCCAACAACACTCAAAACATGCAACTCATCCATCAAAATATGCGCTTCGTCAAGAGCATCAACAGAGATGAGCGGGGTCGCCAGAATCACTCGCGCGACGCGGGCAGGTTTCATCCATTCAGTCACCGCATGTAAAATAGCTCCATTTTTCAAGCCTTCGCTGACCAAAATCACGTTTCGCCCGCGCAAAGTTTCCGGTGAAATTTCATGAACGCCAGTTTTTGCGTCAACCCGGCTGGCGGCTTCGCGAAATCTTTCGTCGAGATCTCCCGCGTATTCACCGTAATAATATTCGTATGTTTCGTCATCAAGTTTTGGATTTCGCGAAATAATTCCGCCCGGCAGAACCGTCGCGAAATCAACATCCTCGTCATCAATGTGAATATCTTCGGTGATCAGCCTGCGGAGATCAGCGTGCAGATACGTCGCGATTTGATATCCAACCGCCACACCTCCGTCGTCAAGAGCAAGAACCGTCACATCTTTCCAGCGGTATCCAGCTGTCAAAAACTCACCAGCAAGCTTCGCGCCAGCGGTTGCTCGCGAATCAAAGTAGCTGCTCATCTCCGAAAAACTTTCTTTTTTGCATAAGCATATTGTAGCAGATTTTGCGTTATAATAGTCAAATGAGTGAGGATTTTTTTTACGAAATTTGGCCAGCCAGATCTGTTGGCAATTTGGAGGTTCTCACATATTCATCTGAAAATAAATTAAATAGAGGTGAAATTATTGAAATTCCGTTTGGGAAAAAAAGCATTGCTGGCGTCGTTTCGCGAAAAGTTAAAAAGCCGGATTTCCCTGTTAAACCCGTTTCGCGAAAAATTTTTGAAAATAATCTCTCAAAAGAAATTGTTGACACGGCGGTCTGGATTTCAAAATTTTACAGCACGAAAATTGGGGTTGTTTGGCAGAATTTTTTACCAACAGGGATTTTGAAAAAACGGCGTTTTTCCTCTGTTGATGCTGAACAAAAAATTTATTCAAAAAGCCAAGAAAATGAAATTAAACAAAATAAAACCATTCTCACGCAAAGCCAAAAAAGCGCGTTAAAAACCATTCGCGAAATGTCTCCGGGCACAGCAATTTTAAGGGGAATCACAGGAAGCGGCAAAACAGAAGTCTATAAAAATCTCGCAAAAGACATGGCTTCCGCAGGGAAATCCGTGATCATTTTAGTCCCAGAAATTTCGCTAACAACGCAAGTTGTGAACGAATTTGAAAACTATTTCAGAGCAGAACTTGGCGATCAATCCGTTAAAATTTTGTCAACCAATTCTCAACAAAAAGAAACTGAGCGCGCTAAAATCTGGGAGAGCGCGCTGAATTCAAGCCTTCCGATCATAGCGATTGGCCCGCGCTCAGCACTGTTTTTGCCGATAAAAAACGTTGGGTTAATTGTGGTGGATGAGGAGCATGAGCCGACCTACATTCAGGACAAAGCACCGCGCTACAACACTAAAACCGTTGCCGCGAAAATCGCTTCACTTCACCGGGGTGCGAAATTGATTCTTGGATCAGCAACACCTTTGGTCGCGGATGTTTTTAGCGCAAAATCACTTGACCGCCCAGTTATTGAAATGACGGAACTCGCAAAAAAAGAGGCTGAGCCTGCGAAAATTTCTGTGGTTGACATGCGAAACAGAGATAATTTCACGAGCGAAAGCCGGATATTTTCGCGACAAATGCTGGAACAAATGAAATCTTCGCTTGAAGAAGGAAAACAAATACTTCTCTTCCATAATCGCCGAGGCACAGCCAGCACCACGATGTGCGAAAATTGCGGATGGGTTGCGACTTGCCCGACCTGTTTCCTGCCAATGACGCTCCACGCCGACAAATTTGAGTTGCGCTGCCACTTAGACAACACTCGCGCCAAAGTTCCGATGAAATGCCCTGTTTGCAGATCAACAGAAATCCTTCACAAAGGAATTGGAACCAAAAGAATTGAAGACGAATGCCGGAAAATTTTTCGCGAAATCATCTCAAAAGACGATAAAGCTATTAGACGTTTTGACGGCGACACGGCAAATAATGAAACCGTCGCAAAAGTCTACTCCGAACTCAAAAACGGGCGAACGCGCATCATTATTGGAACGCAGCAAATTGCAAAAGGGCTTGATTTACCTATGTTAAAAATGGTCGGTGTTATTCAAGCTGACGCCGGGCTGAACCTCCCAGATTTCGGCGCGCACGAAAGAACGTTTGAGTTAATCACCCAAGCGATCGGGCGCGTGGGCCGACATTCCGATGAAACGAGCGCAATTATTCAAACATATCAGCCCGAATCTCCCGCGATAAATTTCGCGAAAAATCAAGATTTTTGGAGTTTTTACGACGCAGAAATCACCGAACGAAAACGCGCACATTTTCCACCATTTACACATTTATTGAAATTGACGGTTTCTTACAAAACGGAGGTGGCAGCCGTAAAAAACGCAAGAAAAATCGCCAATGACGTTCGCGAAAAACTGGCAAAAGATCCTCTAAAACCGAGTTTTTCCGTGCTCGGTCCAAGCCCATCTTTTTACGAAAGATTGAGAGAAAACTACCGCTGGCAAATCACCGTTCGCTCAAATTCAAGATCCGCGCTCAACAAAATCGCCAACGAAATTTCGCGAGAATCTCCTGCAAAGAACCTGACAATTGAACAAGACGCGAATTCTCTGATTTAAAATTTTCGCCAAAAAAATACAGCCGATTTTTGAAAATCGGCTGTGTGTGTAAAAACTTATTCTTCAGTGAAAGACACAGGTCTTCTCGCGTTAACGAATGACCAATATCTTTTCAACTTATTCATGCAATCATTATCAAGGGTGGTATTCAACAAGAAATCATCCTTTTCTGGGGAATAAATCTCGTTAAAATTCAATCTCCCCATCCTAGATGGCGTATAAATATACCCAATAATCCGAAAATTATCAAATTCTTTTTGAATTTTACTGATTGAAAGCTTCGCGCAAACAACAATATCTTCCTGTTCGTCGCCATCTTTCAACAGGTTCACATCAACTTTGACATCATTGCATAAATTCATGTTATTTTCGCAAAAATATTTTGAAATTTGCGGGGATTTCGCTGAAAACAAGTTTCCGTCGGTTAATGTTCGAGAGTTTTTCATATAAAACTCCTCCTTCTATTTTTTTATCTAATTCTTCGTGAATATTAATTCAAAGAAATAGATTTTTTTATTTTATCACCTTTCACTAAAAAAGTCAATATGATACAATATAAACATGAAATATACTCGAAAAAACATCATCACCTTGCCAAACCCAATTCTTCGCGAAAAATCGGCGAAAATTCGCGAACTTTCTCCTGAAATTCTTGATGTAATTCAAGGCATGAAGGATGCGGCAATTGATTGGGAAAATTCTCGCCCACACGAAGCCGCCGTCGCTTTGGCCGCGGTTCAGATTGCGAAATTGGAGCGAATTGTGATTATTCGCGAAGATTTTGAAGACAAAAATAATCAGAATTTCACCGTTTTAATCAATCCGGAAATCGTCAAATACGAAGGAAAACTTGATCTCGACGACGAAGGCTGTTTGAGCGTGGCTGGCGGAGTTTATGGCAAAGTTCCGCGCTGGACAAAAGTGCGCGTGAAAGCCTTGGACGAGAGCGGTCGTGAAGTTCGCTTCAAATCCCCTAGCCCGTTCCTGGCGCGCGTTCTACAGCACGAAATTGACCATACGAACGGGATTTGCTTTGTGGATCATATCGCGCATGACGAAAACGCTTTTGAGTTTTTGAACAACAAAGGCGACCTGATTTCCGCCGATTTTGAGAAAATCAAAACGCTCGGCATTTTACCAACCGACGACGAAAATAACACCATCATTCAGTAGCGCAAAAATGTTATAATTGGCACATGAAGAAAATTCCACGAATCATATTTTTTGGCACCGACGATTTTTCAGTTCCATTTTTTCGCGAAATTATAGAAATGGACAAAGATAATTCGCTTGAACTGGTCGCCGTTATCAGTAAACCCGACGCAGTGAGCGGTCGCGGGTGCAAAATTACTTCCCCAGAAGTTGTGAAGATTTCAAGAGAATTTATTGCACAAACCGGTAAAAATATTGCGATTTTTCAACCGGAAAAAGTGAGTGAAATCAACCAAGACATCGACAATATTGAGTTTGACGCCGGAGTTCTTGTTTCTTTTGGCAAGATAATTCCCCAGAGCATACTCGACGTTTTTTCGCGAAATAACAGAGCTGGAATCATAAATTTTCACCCCAGCCTTTTGCCGAAACTTCGCGGACCGTCTCCGATTGAAACGGCGATTTTGGACGGCTGCGCGGAAACCGGTTTAAGCTTGATGAAACTTGTGCAGAAAATGGATGCGGGGAACATTCTGTTTCAAGAGAAATTTGCGCTTTCGGGTGAAGAAAATTCGCCTATTCTTCGCGAAAAAATGGCGGCTCGTGGACGTGAAATTTTCCGGGAAAAACTAATTTCAACCATTGAGAATTTGCAAAATAATCCTGATTTTGGCGAAAAACAAAACGACGATCTGGCGACTTTTTCGCGAATGATCCGCAAAGATGACGCGACGCTTAATCCAAATGAAATCACAGCTCAGGACGCCGACCGAAAAATCCGCGCTTTTCTGGCTTGGCCGAAAGCAAGGATGAATTTCGCGGAAAGCAGTGCGCGATTTTCCGCAAATTTTCCAGATCAAAACATCATTATTACAGAGGCGGAAGCTTTGGATTTTACGCCAGGAAACAGCTGGCCAGATGTTATTGAGTTTGCAGCGGAAAACCAAAAAAATGACCAAAAAACTGCGCTTAAAATAGCCAAAATCGTCTCGCCAAAAAGCGGGAAAGAGATGCAAATGGGCGATTATTTGCGGGGGCTAAAATAGCCAAAAACATGTAGCGTTGAACAACTATTTATTTGTTGTGTTCATGACGGTGATAATCTTCGCGACAGACTCGTTTTTCTCTGTTGTTCGCACGGTAATATTGTCTCCTTCGCGAATATCACTAATTTTCCCGTCAACAATTGAAATTCTTGAAGAACGAGAGACGTTGGTTTCGCCTGTTTTACTGGCTGTTTCAGACTTTAGCACTCGTACCGCCGTATCTTCCGTAATTGAAAATGTTTTTTCTGCGCCTTCGCGAGGTTTGATTGTTATCAACTTTTCATTCACATCCTGAACTTTCCCAGAAAGACCGCGCACGCCTTCTTTAGCTGTTTCGCGTTTTGAAGCCTCTAATCGCCCATCACCATTCCAAACGACTGGTATTTTTCGCGAAAAATCCCTAATCTCCCTACCAAAGTTTCCAGTACACACAAAAACAATTGATGCAATCACAGACAAAAGAATTACACCCGCAACAATGCTGGACAAAATTATCCAGACAGTTTTATCGTTGTAAATTTTGTTTACAGCCGGAGATTTTGCTTCAGCGTCAACAGCGTGCGGATCGTCTTTGCGATTTCCTGCTTCTGATTTAACTTTTGCCATTTTCCTCCTTACTGGTTAGATTTTGGATAGTTAATCTAAAAGACTTGATTTCGCGAATTTTATCCGTTAATTCCGCCCAAAATTGCATCTTTGTTGCTGCGAATCTCGTTTTTCAGTTCATCTAAAACCGTTGAAACAACCTGTGGATAATCTGGGCGATTCAGTTGAAGCCATTTCATCGCGCCGTACTGGCTGTCAATCACTTTTGGATCTGCATCAGGGTTTGAGGCTGCAAATTGCGTGTAATCTTCGCGAGATTTGTAGTCTGGGAGATTCTCAGAGAACCAAGCATTCACACCATTTTCATCCTGATCAACAAACATGCCGAACTCATCCAGCAGCTCATCACTCATGTTTTCAGTCAATCGCTCACCCACACGGCTTTCCAGCTCAGCATAAATATGCTGCAAGAAATCATCCTTTGCATCTTCCGGCAAAGCTGCGAGCCCAAGATTATTTAAGAATTCTTCGTCAAGTTGAAACATTTCGTATCCCTCCCCTGTTATTTATATACAATAAGCATAACAAATTTCGCGAAATTCCGCAAGTATCCACGCGGGCCAAAACAAAAGACCTCCGTAGTTTTACAGAGGTCTCAGAAGCGGTCAGCTTGCGGCTATACCGCTTTTGTTATTTTTTAAGGTTTGCTTTGACTGCACGGCGGCTGTTGACATAAGCAACAGTTCCGAATGTCAGCGCACCAACTGCGAGCAACGCGGCGATCGTTTCCACTGGACCAGTGGCGGCGATGGTTCCCGGGTTGTATGGTGTTGTCGGATTTGTCGGTGTTGTCGGATTTGTCGGTGTTGTCGGATTTGTCGGTGTTGTCGGATTTGTCGGTGTCTCAGGATTAGTTGGAACAACCGGGACATCCGGGCTGCAAGGACCTTCATTTTTTACGATGACGGTAGAAACAGTGTTGTCGTCGGTTTTGGTTTCGTTCACCTTGTTTCCCTTGTCGTCAGTGGCGGTGCTAGAAGAAGTGTTAACCAAATCTTTACTTGCATTTCCACAATTCACGCCGTTAGGAAGTTTCACGAAATCGTCGTTGACTTTCACCTGTAATGTAATTCTCACATAGCCGCCAACATCGATTTTCGCGAATTTAGCACCAGTTGTGAAAAGTTTATCGAGATCGCTGGCACCAGTTACGCCTTTTCCAGCTGCGTCGATTTTACCAACAAGTTTAACACCAGCCGGCAAGGAATCTTTAATTACAGCATTCTTCAATTCAGTGTTTCCAGTGTTCGTCAGCAGAAGAACGTAGGTCAAAGTGTCGCCGTTTACGCCGCTGGTTTTATCAACGGTTTTAACGAGGTTCATCGATGGTTTGTTTGGTTTTGGAGGAGTACAATCGCGATTCACGTTTGTGTTCGCACTGTTGTTATTATTGTTATCCTCTTTATTGGTCTGATCTGTGCTACTGGTCACTTTGTTGGTGATCGAGTTGTTGCCACATTCAAGCGCGTTTTCATTCGCGATTTTAGCTTTAACGGTCAACGTGGTTGTTGCGCCGACTGGCAAATTCGCGATATTTACAGTTCCTGGAAGCGATCCAGAAACGCCAGTGTTTGGGGTAGCTGAAAATGTTCCGTCAACCGCGGTCAGGTATTTTGGCAAAGTGTCGTTAACTTTGACATTTGTCAGAGCTTGGTCGCCTGTGTTTTTCACAGTGATTGTATAGCTCAGGGTTTCACCTGGTTTTGCAGTGGTTTTATCCACGCTTTTTGCAACATCGTATGACGGGTGGTAAACAACCGGCGGTGTCGGCGTGTCGCCCTTGACCGTGAATTTCGCAGTCAAGATTCCGTGGTGCGGCCAGCATCCTGGGATGTTGCCGTCCATTGAGTTGAATCCAAGGCTTGTTCCAGTATTGATTGCACTGTCTGGAAGTTGGAAAGTTTTTCCGCCATCGTTATAATTTGCACCACTAAACTGTGTCGTGTAATTTGCGGTTCCCGGAACATAACTCAACTTAAATTTAGACGTGCTGCTAAATATCGCTGTATCTGTCCATTGGCCATTACCTCCAACACTCAAAACTTTTCCATCTGCCTGAGTCATTGCGCCGACATTACTTGCGCGAACAACACCAGTAATTGTCGTGCTCGTGCCATCGTTATTGACATCATAACCAAGACCGCCTCTAACATCTGTTGCGTCCGGCTTCAGGCCCAAGCTGCTGTCGTTGTGGACCAGCATCTGAACAGTATATGTTTGACCATCTTGGACGCTAACATTATTTACTTGATTTCCGTTCGCATCAATGATTCGAACAAAATCCTGCTCATTTCCCCAATATGGGTTGTCTGTGATTGAGTTAAAATACACATACGGAGCCGGTTGATTCCATGTCCATGTTGGAGTCTGACCAGGTGTTGCAGCGTAGATGAACGCTGGGACCAGCAGTGCTGCCACCGCCAGAAGTGTGATCGCTAACTTTCGCGGAGTATAATTCCGGAAGATTCGCGAAAACGATTTAAGTTTATTTCCTATCTTTGACATATTTTATCCTTCCTTTCCGAGAATTATTTCGCTTTATTTCCTGCTTGTTTGCGTCGTCGTAAAATTTCCAGAACCGCAAGAGCTGCAAGCATTGATGCTCCTGTCGCGTTCATTATTGCTTCCAAAGCATCGTTTTCACCGGTTGGGGGAAGATTTCCCTTTGCTACTCTTGGAATCACTGGGGCGTTAGGAGTCTGTGGATTTACCGGTTTTCGCGGTTTTTCCGGCGGATTTACCGGTGGATTGACTGGCGGTTTCGGTGTTGGTGGTGTTGGTGGTGTTGGTGGTGTTGGTGGTTTTTCACCTCCTTTTGGCACTGTTGTCCTATCACCAGAAACATGCTTCCCGTCTGGTCCATTACCATCAACGTGATAATCAGTCTTCCCGTCAGAGTGAGTTTCCGTTCTATCTACATTAACTGTATTACCATTCTTATCTGTAACTTTTGAATGCTCGGCATTACCAGAAACAGGCACATTCGCAGTCCCTGCACCGTTTTGATTTGTTGAGCTGGTATTATGTGAGCTGTCAGGCAATTCTGAGGCAGTTCCATTATCATTAAATAAATCATCGTACGTCGGCGTAACTTTCACCGTGTTTCCCGCATTTGCATTCGTTTCAGTTTTATTCTCAACTGGAGCCGGTTTTTCCTGCTCTTTGACTGGATTTTCCGGAGCTTTCTGCGGCGTCTCAACTGGAGTTTGAGTGTGAGTTTCTGTAGCTGGTTGAGTATTTTCAGCAGCTTTTGCAGCAGCGGCTTTTGCAGCTTCCTGTTCAGCGGCGGCTTTTGCGGCTTCCTGTGCTGCGGCGGCTTTTGCGGCTTCCTGTGCTGCGGCTTCCTGTTCAGCAGCAGCCTTTGTAGCGGCTTGTTCTGCAGCAGCTTTCTGATCAGCTTCAGCCTGCTGTGCATTCGCGACGGTTTCTTTAGTTTCAGCAACAGTTGTCTCTTTTGCGGCCTGAGTTGTTTCAGCTGTGCTTGAATAACCCAAATCGACATTCTGGTTGGTATTGTTCGTGTTATTTGCATTGACTTTTGAGGCATCAACTGAACCAAGATTGGTTTCATTAGCAGAAGTGCTCGCTGCAACCTCGCTTGCCTGCGCTGCGCTTGCCGCTTCATTGCTCTTGTTCACCAATTCCGTCTGCGGAGTGGTTTCCGTTTTAACTTCATCAGCATTAGCATGCGAACCGATACCAAACGAAATAACAGCGGCCGCAACAGCTGCAACACCCAGCATGCGTTTAAGCAACGTCTGATGTCCAGCTTCTTTACCTCTGACTGTATTCTTATTTTCTTGCGAATTTATTTTATTCGCTTTTGATCCAAATTTCATAAATTCTCCTTCCTTACAAATTTATAGTGGAATATTATCATGTTTATTTCTAATTGTCAAGCTTATGATCAATTTAATCACCTTTGTTGCACACCTTTATTTTTCTCTATTTATTGACAACTGCAAGCATCTCATTTCTGACCTGATCAGATGCAATTTTAATCTCTTCTGCGTAAGTCGGAAGGTTCATTTGGAACCATTTCGTTTGAGCAAAGATCTGTGGCGCGTTCTCTGCAAAATCTTTCTCAAAAGCTTTGTAATCTTCGCTGCCGGCATAATACGGAGCATTTTTCGCGAGCCAATTTTCAGCGCCAGCCGAACTCTCGTTAATCCCAGCAAGCTCGTCCGCCAGGAAATCCGTGATTTGATCTGAAAGTTTCAGTAAAACTCGGTCTTGAATCATCTTTTCCGCGCCAGCAAGCAATTGCTCTTTGACTTCCGCGGACTCATTTTCAACGCCCATTCCTTCTAGAAAATCTTCGTTTAGTTTGAACATATTTTTACCCCCCTTTTTTTAATTTATTTTTCGTTAACGTTGATTAATTATTTTATATTTTTTCCCTGATCTCTCATTTTTCAGTGAATTATCGCGAATACTCGCTATCCAGCCACTCGGTAATTTAATTTTACTTAAATCAACATCGCTTTTCACCTCTGCAATTTCGCGATTTTGGCTGTCCCGCGTGATTTTAATTCCCTGCTGTAAAAGCAATTGTTTTGTCGCTGAGTCAGTTTCGGACTCGGATCCATTTTCAGATGAACCTGTGAAATTTCCGTAGCCATGATTATTATTTCGCGAATTCTCACCAGACGGCTTTCCAGAGAACGCGCTGCCGATATATGCGCCCGCAGCCAATGTTGTTAACCAGCTAGCAACGAAGTTTGACAAGTTATCTTCCGCGGATTTTTTCGCGAATTCAGTCAAAACTGACGGATCAGTCGCAGCGTGAACCAGAGTGTTAGCAACATCATGCGTGCCAAACGCGCCAAAGTTTGCAACATGTTGCAACGCGGCATTTACACCAGTAAGAAGATTGTGGTTCAATTCACTGCTGAGCGGCCCTTCAAAGGAAATCGTCTGCCCAGGAACAGCGTTTCCGCCAGCCGAATTGATGAATCCAGCGAGCTGCTGATCGCTCCAATGTGCGATCTGATTCGCGAATTCAACCGCTTGCTGATTTCCATTTGCGTGTTGCATAACCATGTTTGAAATATATTGCTGCGATGAGTTAAGCGACGGATCGCCGGTCGGCTGCCAAGCGCCAACATTTGCGCCACTGACATCAGGCGCAGAATTCGGAACACTTGAAGTAGCGTTCGCTGTGGTGTTTCCATTCGCGTCAGTGTATTGCGCGGCGTTCCCTTGAACGTTTTGTTGGTTTTTAACAATTTCAGTCTTCTGGAAGTGCAGAGATCCCATCACCGCGCCCGTGATTCCGCCCAAAATCGCCGACTTTCTTGTCGCCGAAACATTCTCTTTATGCTTAATTTCACTGGCAGAAATGATGAACTTCGCGAGTTCACCAGCGTTTCCGCCGTTATTCATTATTTTTTCCAAACCACCCTTATCACCATCTTTTCCGATCTCTTTCAAGCTAAAATCACCAGCACCTTTTCGCGAAAAGAGTGCACCCATGCCAGCGCCTTTCAACGCGCCAAGAAGAGTTCCAGACCCCACCGCAAATGACACGGCGGTTGCACCGGTCAAAACTGCCCAGCCAGTGCCAATTCCAGCTACAAGCCCCGCGCCCAGCAAAACGCCTTTGGTGACTTTCACGGCTTTTCCGCCAAAACCGTCAATTTCACTGAATTTTTTCTTACTTTCGTCCAAAATATGCCCAAAACGTCTGATTGGGTGGAATCCGCCATTTTTTCCATTCATGGCGTCTTTTATTTTTCCGTCAATTTTGTTCATGACAGCTTCATATCTGGCGAGCTTTTCCGCAGGATCTTTAATTGCCGTCAATTCTTTTCCCAGCTTGTCCGAAAAGGCTTTTGAACTCGCTTCAAACTCTTCTTTTCCGGATTTCCTTAGGAAAATCGCTTTGCGTTTCGCGAATTTTTCAGCCAAATCATCCATGAGTTCGTCGCCAACTTTTTCCACTTCAGCTTTGGGTTTAGTCTCCGGTTTTTTGGTCTCATCAGATTTGGGTTTAGTCTCCGGTTTTTTATTCTCATCAGATTTAGCTTTTTTTGAAAAATCTATCTTTTGTCCATCATCTTCACTGCTTTTTCCGCTTTCGTCCAACAGTGATTGCATCAGGTCAACATCAATGCCTTCCGCTTTCGCGATTGCAGCTAATTCCTCGTCCGACATTTGCCCAACTTTTTTTGACAACTCATTTTCATCCAAAACACCAGCAGCTTCATCAACATCCAAGCCCGCATTATTTAAAATTTGTTCAAGCTCTTCATCTGACATTGCGCTCAGTTTTTCTTTATTTAGAGTTATGATTTTTTCATTATTTTCGCGAATTCTTTTAAGTAAAACATCCATTTCGTCTTCTGTCATTTCGCGAAATTCCGGAGCCGTGTATTTTCCATTCTTAAAAGATCCGGCTTTCGTCATCAATTTTTCGCCATCATAAAGTCTGTTAGCTGTTCTATTTTCAGCTTCAAGGCGGTCAAGCTCTTTTTGCTTTTCTTCGGTGAAGACTTCAACTTTTTTACCTAATTCATCTTTATCGGAATTCGCGTTCTCAGCATTCAATGCTTTAATTTTTGCGTTGTTTTCAGTAATTCTGCCAAGATATTCATCTAATCTGCCGCTCGCCTTCTCGTATTCCTCTTTAGTCCACGCGTCTTTGTTCATCGACATCACTTTGTCGTAAATCTCATTCAACCGATCATTTTCAGCTTTAAGTTTATCAACCTCTTTTTGAGAATTTCCAGACGGTTTTTCCACATTATTTTCATTTTTTTCTTCTTTTCCAGCGGAAACCTCATCCTCTTCGGGTTGTTCAAATTTTTTAGCAATCAACTCTTTTGCTTTTGCGCGTTTCTCCTCCATTGTCATTGATGTTGTTGTATCCCAATTTCCGCGCTCGTCAAGAGTTGGATACAAATCACCTTCAAATCCATGTTCTTTTGAAAGCCGCCTAAGATCACCGTTGCTCATTCCATCAATGGATTTCAGCAACTCTTCTCCGCCTTCCCTAAGCACAACCTCAGATTTGACAGCGGTTTCACCCAATTCCTCTTCAATTTCCTCAATTTTTTCTTTTCGCTCTTTATTTTCCGGAGTTTCATCCACATCTCCTAAATACCCATCCAAGCCATATCCAGCATCATTAAGAGCTTTTTCAAAAGCATCAGCGGCAGCATCACGCTTATTCTTATCTTCGTTATTGTTTGGTGGAAAGTTATTTTTTGTCATTTTTGTCTCCTAATTTTTCATTATTAAAATAATATCATAAAGCGTTTTTGCTTGTCAACTTTTTCGCGAAATTTGCTATAATTGTGCTATGAACAAAAGCCCAGAAAACAAAAATAGCCCAGAAACAGTTGATTTCCGGGACTTTCAAGCCGTTGATTTACTAGATAATTTGCGCGAGCGCAAAGGCCTCCCGCCAATGAGCGATGAACAAAGAGAAAGTATGGCTGGATTTACTGCCGGTGAATTATTGGACACGCTTGCGGCGCGAAAACATGCGCGAAACAGCGCGCAAAAACCAGAAACTTCGCGAAAACCGCAAGAAATTGGGTCTTTTCAGGGGCAAAAACCGGCAGAAAAGCAAAATTCTGCGAGAAAACACAATAAATCAGAGAAAAAAGAAACTCCTTGGTGGAAGCCAACAACAAGAAAAGCTGTTGCACTTGTGGCATTAACAGCTGTTGGCATGATGGGCTACGCGAATTTTCACAGACCAATTGAAAGACAAATCGCAACCTCCGTTGCAAACAAGAAAAACCCTGTTAAAACCCCAGAAAGTCAGAAAATTGACGTCCAAAATAGCGAAAAATCTGCGGAAAATGTCTCACTGGCGCCGACTTTTGATTTCACGAAATCTCAACCGGGAGAAAATGTTGGACGCATGGAAATTACGCAAGCTCAGCCTGGATGGAACATTTACGGCGGAAAAAATATCGTTGAATCCCCGGACGACATTAGCGACGCGCGATTCATCAACGACTCGATTTACGGAAATTGGTGGTCGTCCAGCGGACAGAACTCAACCGAAGGAGCAATAAATAACATCGAGCATTTGCGCGGAACCGGAAATCTCGGCGCAAACCAGCTAAGCGTTTTTGCTGGCCACGACGGCGTGGGCGGACAATTTGAAGATTTCTCAAACGGCAACGTAAAAATGGGCGACACGGTAAAAATGACCATGAAAAATGGCGTGACTTACACAATCACTCTTAGCGCAGATTTTGTCACTAATAACAAGGGTCAGATTTACGCAAATGAAGACGGTTCGCTTTACAAAACTCCGACCGAAAATATTTCAGAAAATCAAATTCCGCGAAAATTATCAAATCTAAACGTCCTCAGTTCAAGCGAGGAAGATCTCGCGAAAGTCGGACTTGGCGGACCAGAAGTCGCCTTTCAAACTTGCTTTTCAAACGGCAATACACTCTATAATCTCGACGAATCGGGAAATTATTCGCAAGGCAGCAACGGATACGCAAAACATTACATGTTCGGAAAAATCACCGAAAAATCATTCACCGACAGCTCCGGCAAACAGGTTGTTGAAAAAATCGCCGCCGACGGGTCGTTGCAAAAATAAAATAAACTCCGCGTAAACGGAGCTTATTTTTCGCGAAATAAGAGTTATTTCAGTTCTCGCTTTTTCAGTTCGCGGGTAAATGCTTCGAGCTCGTCGCCGAGTTCGAGGGTCATGCGTTTAGCGATTTTCAGGGAAATACCCACGCTTTCACCTTCAAAAACCTCTTTTGCTTCAGCTTTTTCGCGCTGAACTCGCTCGATTTCAGCCTCGCCAATCAGTTCCCGTTTTTTGCCTTTTCCGCGCCATACACGAACCAAAAGTTTCGCGGAAATTTTGCCTTCTTTTACAGTTCCACCGGTGATAATTTCATCACGCGTTGTGCGGAAAATCCCTTTGATTTCCAGTTTTCCAACAGGAGTTTCAACAACTTCGTCTTCCAAAAGCTCGGACATTTGCTCTTTTGTGAAATCCAAAAGTTCATAAATCACGCTGTAAATCCGCACGTCAACCTTATTTGCGCTCGCCAGACGTTTAACATTTCCCGGCAAATTCACGTTGAAGCCAAGAATCACCGGCTTGTTCTCATCATCGGTCGAGCTGACCGCCGCGCGAATATCGCCCTCTGTAATATCACCAACGCCGCTCGCGATGATTTTCGTGACGACTTCATCAGTATCAAGCATCTTCATGCTATCAACAACAGATGTCAGCGAGCCTTGAACGTCCGCTTTCACCACGAAATTCGCGACTTTCTGCTCACTTTCGCGATTCATCATGCGCAAAAGATCTGCGCCAGACAAGTTCACTCCGGCGGCAGAATTCACGGCAATGTCGTAATTCTTCGCGGCGAGAGCTTTGGCCTCGCGCTCATTTTTCACCTCTTCAATTTTAGTTCCAAACGATGGAATTTCACGAAATCCAGTGATCGTGGCTGGTGTGGACGGTCCAGCAGAATTTTTCGCGAATTTATCGCCCTTGAAATCTTCAATTGTTCGGACCTTACCCCAAGCAGAACCCGCAACAATAAAATCGCCCTGGTTCAGCGTTCCGTTCGCAACCAAAATGCGCACAACAGCTCCGCGCCCCTTTTCCATGTTTGATTCAATCACCAAACCTTCGGCCGGGACTTCGTAATCCGCCTTCAATTCTTCCATGTCGCTGACCAGCAAAATATCATCCAAAAGCTTGTCAATTCCGGTGCCTTTAAGCGCCGAAACTTCGTCCATGATCGTGTCGCCGCCCCATTCTTCTGGGTTCAAACCGTATTCGCTCGCGAGCTGAGTTTTGACCAGGTTTGGATTTGCGGTTTCCTTGTCCATTTTGTTGATCGCGACGATGATTTTCGCGTTGGCGTTTTTCGCGAATTTGATAGCTTCAACAGTTTGCGGTTTCACACCATCGTCCGCCGCCACAACCAGCACAACAACATCGGTCAAAACCGCGCCGTGCTGACGAAGCGCCGCAAAAGCCTCGTGTCCCGGTGTATCCAAAAGCGTGATTTTTCGCGAATCATGAATCGTTTGATATGCGGAAATATGCTGCGTAATTCCGCCAGCCTCCCCGGCCGCAGTCTGTTTTTTCATGATGAAATCAAGCAAAGTCGTTTTGCCGTGGTCAACGTGCCCCATCACCGCCACCATCGGCGGGCGAAGTTTCGCGTTTTTCGACAATTTGATATTCAACTCATTTTGCTCAACTGCGGTTTTCTCAGAATCTTTTCGCGAAACATCGACCGGCAGCGCCAATTCCTCGATGATAATCTCCGCCGTCTCAAAATCAATTTTTTGGTTTACTGTGGCCATTATCCCCTGTCGAAACAACTCGCCGACCAGTTTTGTTGTTGGCATCTCCAACTTTTCCGCCAACTCACCGACGGTCACCATCTCTGGAAGTTCGAGTTTTTTACGCGAATCAATCTCCTCATTCGCTGTATTTTTTTCAGCCATTTCCTGCTCCTTTCCGAATTCGCGAATTTTCGCGAATTCTCAAGCGGCACGAAACCGCCATTATTTAGTTTTTCATTTCGCTAAACCGAGTGAAATTTTACGATTATCAGCGTCAATATCCAAAATCACAAACTCTTTTTTGTCGTTCAAAGTAAAGAGTTTCTCTGGATCGCTGCCTTTTCCGAGCTCGCTGACGTGGCAAAGCGCCTCAACAGCTGGGCTGATGCTGACAAATGCGCCAAACGGAGTGATTCGAGTGATTGTTCCCTCGACAGTTTCACCCTTGTTAAAGCTCGCGATTTCCGTCAAAAACGGATCCGGCAAAGTCTGTTTAATGCTGAGGCTCAAACGATCTTTATCAATGCTGATGATTTTCGCGTCAACATTGTCGCCAACTTTCAGTTTGTCGCTAACCTGAGCAACGCGCTCCCAGCTGATTTCACTGATGTGAACCAAACCTTCAATGCCGTCAACATTCACAAACGCGCCAAAATCAACAACACCGGTCACAACGCCGTGAACCGTGTCGCCAACTTTCAGGCTCGCGAAACGATCTGCAAGGCCATCTTTGATCGCCTCTTTTTCAGAGAAGATCAGCTTGTTTGCCTTTTGGTCAGCGTCGATAATCTGTGCTGGCATTGGTTTACCGACAAGAGCTTTCAATTTCGTGAGAATCTGATCTTTGTCAGCCGTGCGTGGGTAATGAGTTGCTGCGAGCTGGCTCACCGGCATAAATCCGCGAACACCCTCGTATTCAATCAAAAGTCCACCACGGTTTGCGTCAAACGGAATGATTTCAATTGTTTCACCCTTCTCAATAGCCGCCTGAACTTCCGCCCAACCGCTTTCTTTGGCCGCTTTTCGCAAGCTCAACAACGCATATCCATTGTCTAATTCCGTTTCAATCACACTAGCAGTGACTTCTTCGCCGACTTCGTATTTTTTACCGTAGCCGATTTCTCGTTTTGGAACCATTCCGATTCCTTTTGAACCCATGTCAACCAAAACTTCGTTTTTCTTGACACTTAAAATTTTACCCTCAACGCTAATTCCAGCTTCAAGAGCTTGACTTTCTGCACCATTAAGCAGTTCGTCCATGGTCATTTTTGCCATTTTTACCTCTGAATTTTTGCGAATCCGGACAAAAATTCCTCTCTTATTTAACATTATTCGCGAAAGACCGGCCTCTCGCACAAATTACCGCCATTATAACAGAGATTTTAAGCGAAATCAAGAGAAAATTTCTTTATTGCCGCGCGAGTTTCTCGCAAGTTTTCGCGAATCCAGATAAAAATATCCAGCCGCCAAAATAATCGCCATTACAGCGTATTCAGCTAAAGTTTCCTTTGGTCCAGTTGTTGCAATGTGCGTAGAAGCGACAGCTACAGGCGGAATATTCGAGCTCTGTGGGGCGTCAGCGGACGGCGCAGATGGAATATTTTTATTGTCCGAGGAATTTTCTTTCACGCCAGAATTTGCTTCATTTTTCTCAGACTTATCAACATTTTTCGCCGGATCATTTTTGTCGTTTTTGTCGTTTTTGTCAGATTCTGATGTTTTTGCTGGATCATTTTTCGCGATTTTCGGTGCATCAACCTGAAAACTTTTCATGATCCAGATTCCCACAAAAATCACAACCGCCAGCGCTGTTAAACTCAAAACAAATCTCAAAATAGAATTTTTCTTCATCACAAACCTTCCTCTTATTTTGCTTCAACTTTATGATTTTTCGCGAAAAATCGCAAGCATAAGCATTTTTATTTTTCAGTAAAAAAAGTTAAGCTGGAAAAATGAAAGATTTCTCGCGAATTACCAGCCAACTTGAAGCAGATTTTCCGCAATTTATTTTTTGCGCTAGCGATGATTCGCGATGGTCTCCAACTGAACACAAAATTTATTTTCGCGAAAATCTACCGGAGTTATTCCATGAGCTTGGGCACGCAATTTCGGGACATAAAAAATTTGTTCAGGACATTGAGTTGGTGAAAATGGAGCGCGAAGCTTGGACCTGCGCCAGCAGAATTTCGCGAAAATATGGTTTTGAAATTCCGGAGGAAATTATTGAAAGTGCTCTTGATGAATACCGCGAATGGCTCCACACGCGCGCGCTTTGTCCGAATTGTTCGCAAACTGGGCTGCAAAATCGCGAAAGTTTGGCTTATGAATGTTTAAACTGCGGGGCGATCTGGACTGCGAATGATTCGCGAAAAATCGGCCTACGCAGGCACTTGATTCCGAAAAATTCGCTCCAAAAATAAAACCGGATCAGCGTCCGGTTTATTTGTTCGCGATTAAAGTAAATTACGCAGCGTTGATGTTGACGAAATTTGCAACGCTTTCGTCTTCAACAGCAATCTTTTTGACCGCTGGTCCGCGGCGCGAAATGCGCCCACCTTTTGCGCCAGCCGCTTTCGCTAGCTCGCGGTTTGCGGCAAATCCGCCAGTGTGTCCATTCTGTCCGCCTTTTCGACCGATATTTGCGTAAAAACTTTCACCGTGTCGAGCGCGGTTTGTCGCTGCTGCTTTTCGTGCACCTTCTTTTGTTCCTGCCATTTTCATGACTCCTTTCGTTCGCGAAATCCCACCCGATTTCGCGAATTATGGGTTTTTCGCGAAATTTACAGAGATGATTTCTTAATTTATATCACATCGCGTTTTTTCTTTTCGCGATTACGTTTACATATTATCATACTGCTCGCGTTTTGTCAATATGTTTTTGTTTAGATTTTATGTTATTGTAAGTATTGCATTTATTCTGCTCATGATATATAATACTAGCAGATTTCCACCACATCTGATAAAAACAGAGAGAGAAATCAAAAAATCCGATCTGCGAGACGGATTTTTTTGATTTTCGCGAAAAATAAAATACAAAGAAAAAGACCTGACTTTTACAAATCAGATCTCAAATTTTAGGATAAAAATTAGTGTTGAGCGACTTTAATAAGGATTACCTCCTCTTCGTGTAAGGTTATTTTCTCGACTCCAAGAGCCCTTGAAAGCAGAGATGTGCTGACCTTAGTTGCGGAAACTTCAACATTATTCACACCAACAAACGAGCAGACCAATTTAGCTCCGACATACGATGGAACAACTCTGTTGTTTTCAGCTTCAATCGAGATAGAATTCGTCTCTAAAACTTTCGAGAACTCTTCGGCGGCTTTCTTGGTCTTCTGAGTGCTTTTATGGTTAACAACAGAAACAACCAAAGTGTCGTCTTTTGAGATCCATTTTGTGGATACTTCAAAGTCTTTAAGGTTTAGAGCCTCCACAATCACTCTTGACTCAGTGAAGAATAGGTTATTTTCGCAATTTTCGCGAATAGTTATTCCTCCTCCGAGACGAGTGTTATTGTGCGTCGTTTTATCATTGAGTTCTTTCATGATCTCATGAAGTGAGCTTAATGTTCCAGCGTCTCGCCACCAAAAATCCCCGCGAACTACGTCCAGGCTATTGCTGTCAGTAAATACTTTCATCAATTCGCTTGTATCTAAACCATCAGATAATTCACGCTTAGCGATTTCCTCAATATCGATCTTAGCTTTTTTGATTTCTCTAAGCAACATATCAGCACGCCAAGCATTAATACCGGTATTAGCGGCAGAATTGTCTTGCCTAACAAGCTCTTCTGTACGTTCTCCATCTGGTTTTTCAACAAAACTTATTACTCTTTTTGCAATCACGGCCTCTTTGTTGTCAAAAATCGCGTGCCCTAAGCCTTGAGCCATGACAGAATCGCGAATCACAAGTCCAACGATCGTTGCAAAACCTTTATTAGCATTCTCAATCGCAAGATTTACGGTTTCGTAAAAATTCTTAGAAGGAAGCGTGTAGTGGTCGGCTGGAGTGTTCACGATGACCGCATCTTTATCTAATTTATAGATAAACTCTGTCATCTTGATCATGGCTCCTGCGTATCCATAATGTTCACTAACTTTCATGATATTTACGTCAAGGACTCCCATATGAATCAATTGTTCACGAACAAGCTCTTCTTGGCGATCATTAGTCACCAAAACTACAACGTGCTTCGGATTGATGCCTCCAGCAACAAAGCGTCGCACTGTACGCTGAATAAAAGTATATTCAGCGTCTTCATCATCCGGCAAACCAAACCCTTTTAAGGTTGAAGAAACATTCTCCTTGTACCAAGCATCTTTCAAGATTTCTGGTATCCCTGGGCTGATAATAAACTGTTTGGGGCGATCACTATGCGAAATTGGCCACAAACGTGTCCCTTTTCCACCTGCCACAACAGAAAGCCAAACATGTTCCCTCATCCACTCTGCAAATCTCGCAGAGTCAGCATAAGGAACGATATTTTTTGCTGCCTTGGTCTGAGTTTTTTGATTGCTCTCATTTGATTTTTCAGCAATCGTCTCAACGGGTGCTTTTGCTTTAGCCATTTCTTGGCCTCCTTAAATTTTCTATCCTGTAAAGGAACACTTTTCGCGAAAAATGCCGAAAAGTATTTTCATTATACATTTTTATTTTAATTATGTCAATTATATTTCGCAGAAATAAACTTATTCCTAAGGAGAGCAATTTTAACTGGGTACATTTTTTTCAAAAAATAAAAAACCACCCGTCGGGGTGGTCCTCTATATAATTCGGCACCGTGCTAGTTTCCCACTTGCGCAGTATAATTGCCGCTACCGGGCTTGACTTCTGTGTTCGGAATGGATACAGGTATTTCCCCGGCGCCATGGGCACCGAAATTTTCTCGCGAAATTCGTGAAAAAATTTCAATGTCAATGACATTAAAGCAGCTTGTAAATATTCTAACAGATTTACGTTCAATCGTCGATTCCTGACATTTTATTTAAGTCGTTTTTCGCTAAATTTGCGAAATCCTCGTTAAATGGTTAGGATTGACGCCTTTGATTTTGGGTTTAAAACCCAACTATCAACTCAGTTCAATGAACTAAAAGGCAATGGGACTATTAGTACGCTTCAGCTCCATGCATTACTGCACTTCCACCTTGCGCCTATCAAACAAGTAGTCTACTTGTGTCCTCATAGGGAATTCTAATTTTGAGATCGGTTTCGCGCTTAATATGCTTTCAGCGCTTATCCGGTCCGAACATAGCTACTCAGCAATGCCGCAGGTGGCGACAACTGATACACCAGAGGTTCGTTCACCCCGGTCCTCTCGTACTAGGGGCAAATTCTCGCAAAATTCCTGACATCCACACCGGATATAAACCGAACTGTCTCACGACGTTCTGAACCCAGCTCGCGTACCACTT
>CAXYVX010000001.1:0-63300 GCA_964292495.1 uncultured Candidatus Saccharibacteria bacterium | reverse complement strand
AAATTTGAAAAGTTGTTTGATGCGGTGGACGAATTGGACGATGTGACCGCTGTTTGGACAAACGCGAATATTTCAGAATAAAAAGTGTTTAAATGAAAACCTCCGCTCTTATGCGGAGTTTTTTACATCAAAAAAGCGCCCGATAAATCAGGCGTTTTTGGCTCACCATACAGGTCACGGAACAATCACGGGGTGGGGACACGAGATGGGACAAATAAGACACAGAACGCATGTTTTAGGGCGTGTCTTATTTTAAAGGAGTTTAACTAACAAATTCCAGATCTTGAATCGGGTTTTATAACTAAAAGGAGGCCTTAAGGCATCCTTTTAGATTAGAACGCGCGACTGCTATTTCTTCTTCGATGAGATAGCAATTTTCTTTGGTTCAGGTAGTGGTGTTAGTGGAATACTGACTTTCAATACTCCATCATCCAGGTGTGCCTCGACCTTGTCGGCATCAGCACGTTTTGGCAGAGCTATGCGACGGTAGAAGCTACTTGAGCTTTCACGCACAACGTATTGCTTGCCTTTATCTTCTTCTTTTTCGTGACGTTCGGCACTAATCACGAGTGTACCGTTCTCCACTTCGATATTGACATCTTTCCGCTCAAAGTTAGGCAGATGCGCCTCAACCACAAGGTTATTATCTTTAGTAAAGACGTCAGTCGTCGGAATGTTAACGCCTTTTAGGGGCGACATCCAGTCATCACCAAAAAATTGTTTTTGTAATGCAGAAAGTTCTGCAAACGGATCCCACTTTACAAGGTTGCTCATACTATTCTCCTTTCATTATTGCATTAATGGTTTCCTGGAGAAGCATAAAAGCTTCTATTAGTATAGTATAAAATTAGCACTCTCGTGTCAAGAGTGCTAATTTACAAATAGCTGCTAAACCTAAAAGCACATTGGTTTACCGATGTTTTGTGTCAAAGTGAAACGCATTGTTCTTGTAATCGACCGTTACCTCCGATTCCGACTTAATTGATCCGTCGATGATTCTTTTGGCAAGTTCATTGAGGATACGCTTTTGAATGACTCGTTTTAGCGGCCGCGCGCCAAATGCCGGATCATAGCCTTCTTCGGCAAGCGCTTTTTTGGCGCTCTGCGTAAACTCGAGCTTAATGTCTTTTGACTTCTCGACTTCTTCCAGAAATGCCGTGAGTTGCATCTCAATAATATGCTGTATGTCGTTTTTGTCGATGCGATCAAATATGACTATATCATCGATACGGTTTATAAATTCAGGGCGGAAATTGTGACTTAACTCCTGCTGTAGACGACTCTCCAGACTGCTGAAATTTTTACCGTCCCATTCCTGAATGTACTGCGAACCGATATTACTAGTCATGATAATGATCGTATTTGAGAAATCAACCGTTCGGCCTTGACCATCCGTCAAGCGGCCGTCATCAAGTACCTGTAACAATATATTAAATACATCCTGGTGAGCTTTTTCAATCTCATCAAGCAACACAATACTGTACGGGCGACGACGCACTGCTTCGGTCAGCTGGCCACCTTGGTCGTAGCCGATGTATCCTGGCGGCGAACCTATCAGGCGCGACACGGCGTGTCGTTCCATGTATTCGCTCATATCGATACGCGTGATAGCTCGCTCGTCGTCGAATAGCGCAACGGCAAGACTTTTGGCTAATTCGGTTTTACCGACTCCGGTCGGGCCAAGAAAGAGAAACGAGCCAATCGGTCGGCGATAATCGCCAATACCAGCCCGCGAACGGCGAATAGCATTTGCGACCGCTTCAACGGCGCGATTTTGGCCAATCACACGCTTATGCAAGTCATCTTCGAGATGGGCGAGCTTTTGGGTTTCGCTTTCTTTGAGCCGATCAACCGGAATACCCGTCCATCTCGACACCACAGCGGCAATATCATCTGCCGTCACTTCATCGCGGAGCAGGCGCTGATCGGCCGGTATTATGTTAATTTGGCGCCTGAGCTCGGTGAGATTTTTCTCGATTTCAGGAATCTCACCGTATTTAAGACGACTGGCGGTAGAAAGGTCGCTCTCGTTTTCGGCCATCTCGAGTTTGGTTCTGGCTGCTTCGAGTTTTTCACTTTCGGCATTGAGCTTGTCTATCAAATTCTTTTCTTTTTGCCATTTCGCATCTAGCTCGTCAGCTTTAGTCTGAATAGTTTTGATTTCTTGCTCGATTTCGGCTTTTCGAGCTTTAACACTCTCGCTTTTATCCTTTTTGAGCGCTGTCTGCTCAATCTGCAGCTGCATGATTTTGCGATTTAACCGATCAAGTTCGATTGGCTTTGAATCAAGCTGCATCTTGAGCGCCGAAGTCGCCTCGTCGATAAGATCGACAGCTTTGTCAGGCAAAAAACGCTCGGTTATGTAGCGGTCACTAAGCCGTGCAGCCGCAATAATTGCTTCGTCCAGGATTTTTACACCGTGGTGAACCTCATATTTTTCTTGCAGCCCACGGAGTATCGCCACAGTATTGTCAAAGTCCGGCTCACCCACATAGACAGGCTGCAGCCGGCGCTCGAGCGCGGCGTCTTTTTCGATGTACTGGCGATATTCGTCGAGTGTCGTGGCGCCGATTAAATGCAGTTTACCGCGCGCCATCATAGGTTTGAGCATATTGGCAGCGTCGACCGCACCTTCAGCCTTGCCAGCCCCAACAAGCGTGTGTATCTCGTCAATGAATAAAATAATTTCTCCAGCAGCTTCTTCAATTTCTTTCAGAACCGACTGTAGGCGCTCTTCAAACTGTCCACGATATCCGGCACCAGCGAGCAGACTACTGATTTCAAGACCCACGACGCGTTTGTTTTTCAGGCTTTGCGGCACGTCGCCTTTGACGATACGCTGCGCTAAACCCTCAACAATAGCCGTCTTACCGACACCTGGCTCACCGATCAGCACCGGGTTATTTTTACTTCGGCGAGATAACACCTGCATACAGCGACGAATTTCTTCGTCGCGGCCAATAACTGGGTCTAATTTACCTTCACGCGCAAGCGCAGTGAAATCTTGTCCGAATTGCTCGAGTGGTTTTTTCGTATTTTCTTGTGACTGCATATATCTATACCTCCTATAACTACTAGTATAGTAAATTAGCACTCTCGATGCAATAGTGCTAATACAGATGATTTAGTTGTTATCAAAATACCCAGTAGCGTGAATACTCACTGGGTACACTATAAAATATGCGCTCTTGGCTCAACTGACGGGCCACAGAATTTATGCGGATTTAGTAATCATTAAAATGCCGATAAAAATAATATACGTAACATGCCTGCCGCACACCATAATTAAGAAAGACTCTAGATAATTAATTCGACTAACTTTTTCACGGTATTGTAATTTCTTGTCGTGGCGCTTACGCCTAACTTCTGCTCAATAACATTATTGGTGAGCCTTGAGTCCGATGCTTTAGTAGCAAATGCGACATAAACCATGTCGCCTATAATTTGATACTTGTCATTTCCAAAGTCACGTTCGGCCAATTTTTTTATGCCGTCTTTTGTTGGTGATTCTTTTAAAAATGTATAATATTGGCGCTCTGTTGGTATATTTTTGATGGGGTAATTTTTGAAACTTCTTTGTAATTGTTCATGATTTTTGGCAATAATAACCAAATCGCCTCCAAAATTATCCAAGATTATTTTATGGATTAATTGTTCTGTCTCCCCTAAAGATAAATCTGTCTCCAAGATAACGTTTCCGCTCTGAATATAAGTCTGAACACTCGAAAAATCTGGCGAAAGGTATAAGATGGAAACTTCCCCATTTTTTACGCGTTCAAGTGTGCTCTCTTTTTCAAGCGGTTTGTAATCAGAGTTGATTGTAGCGGCCACGTTTGTCATGCTTTGAATATTTTCAATTTGATCATTCATGAGACCGATCAGCGGACTGACAACTATCGTTAGCAGGTTCTCTTTTTCTGCTAGGTAAATGGCCGGAATCTGAAACATGACAGATTTTCCAGCGCCCGTCGGAGCTGTAACGAAAACATCACGAAATACTTTTTCTTCAACAGAGTTTGTGCTGTTTTTAACTATATCATCAATAATTTGGATTTGGTTTACGTAGGATAGAGATGTATCTTCGTATGGATCGGTATATACGGGTATATCGTAGAAGTCGTAGTTTGGATTTTTTCGATGAAGAATACTTCTATAAGCATTGGCCCTGTCTTGATCTATCTCCTCAGGCTCGGTGCGATACTCTTTGTATTCAATGCCAATACCTAGCGATTTTAAGACATTGGCAAGCTCAACCAGTTTATGTTGTTCTCGAACCTCACTCGCTATGATGGCACGAGAGATACCGTCACTTATGATCGATAGATAGTACGATCTCGGAGTATGTAACATTATCAAACTCCTCTGGTATTTCGATAGAGCTACCTGACAAGCTGGGGTTCACAGGCGACTCTAAAAAGGAGCTAACTGTTAAAGTCTGAGTGAATTCAGACGTGGAAAGATTATAAATGATATAACCGTTGTCTCCGCGTATCTGGTAGTCACTGTAATAAGTTTGGATATGATTGTCTGTATCTGATTGATAAAGAGCCTGCTTGGCAAGAGATTCAGACTTAGTCAATGAATCGGGGTAATACGAACTAAAGATATCGTTCTATACACAAACCACTTCGTAGCTGTACATCTTTGGGATGCCAGCTAAAGAGTTATTCGACAGCCAGAGAAAAGCCTCAGCTGAAAAATATATTGGCTTACCAGACTGGAAGGCGCTATTCAGCGCAGTCAAGTCAATAGTTATATCTCCATCAGCAGAGGGCAAGTCAAGAAACTGTGAGGTTTCGTCTAAATCGTTAGAAATTATATCAAGCCAACGATTAAAGCCTACAAGTACGTAAAGGTTTTTTGTATTTGGAAGCTGACTTATCGCTGATGAAATATTATTTTGGATCACTCTGAATTTTTCCCAATATAGCTATTTTTAAACGATGATGTTCTTACTACAGTGTACTACTTACCCCCCCTCCTGCACTAGCTAGCGTGTGATAATACAAAAAACAGGTCTAGGGAACGGGTCTGCCTTTTGCCTGCTTGATCCCTCAGGGCACGAAGGGCTGGGTTCGAACTAAATTACAGAGGTGTACATGAAAGAACCGCCCTTTCGGACGGTTCCAACATTTTGTACTTTATTATCAGCACATTGTTTCTTGGCTGAGTGAGGAGAGAAGTTACAGCTAGGTCTAGGACCTTAGTCTGCGCTTTTCTCTGCTTGCTCTGGCTCCGGAGGCCGGATTCGAACCGGCGACCAATTGGTTAACAGCCAACTGCGCTACCGCTGCGCTACTCCGGAATATTGGTGGAGACGATCGGACTTGAACCGACCACCTCGGCAATGCGAATGCCGCGCTCTACCAGATGAGCTACGTCCCCAAGTGTTCCTTGGCGTGTCTCAGACAAACCGTCAACAGTTTATCATCATTTCTTTTGCGACGCAAGCACACTGTTAAAACGTAAAAATACGCGCTTTCGCGAAAAACTTGGTCGGGGTGATCCGGCTCGAACGGACGACCTCACGGTCCCAAACCGCGTGCGCTACCAACTGCGCTACACCCCGATACGTAAAGTTTATCAGATTCCGCGAAAAAAACAAAGTTTTCATTAGACTTATGATAAAATCGTCATAGCATGATGAAAAATAAGAAACAAATTAAGGATTCAGCAGGCGGAGAAGTGGTTCACTTTGGACACGCAAAAAAGCTAGTAAAGCACACGGGTGGATGGGCGAAAAAACATGCTGTTGTGATCCTTATTTCTTTCTGTTTCTTGGTTATTGCGGGTGGCGCAGCGTTTTTAATCGCGAAATACAACGCTGTAGCGGCACCAGGCACAAAAATCGCTGGAAATAACGTCAGCGGCAATAACTCCCTTTCAATCAAGGACCAAATCAATCAAATCCAAAGCAAAATTCAGCTCACGCTATCTTCTCGCGGAAACACAGTGACCGCGCAGGCTAGCGATCTGGGAATAACAATTGACATGGACAAGACCATAAAGCAAGCTGTTTCCACGAGCGACAACTGGCTGAACCGCGTGAATCTGTTTGGGGAGCATAATATTGAGCTTTCCGCGAGTTTTGATTGGGAGCAAACGCAAAAGTTTTTAAACCAGAATTTCCCTGATCTGATCACCAGCCCTGCTCAAAATGCCGGCGTCATTTACGATCAAAAAGCGCAAAAATTCGTCACCCAAGCTAGTGCCGAAGGAAAAGTGATTGATATGAGCAAAATGAAATTAATTATTGAAAGTCTTGTTAAAAATCCTCGATCCGCCGTTTCAGAAGTTGCAATCACATCCAGCAAACCAGCTGTCTCAGATGAAGCGGCAACCGCAGCGGCAGATTCCATAAATTCGCGACTTCACCAAAGAATAAACCTTCAAATAAATGGCCAAACCGTATATTTTCCAGATCCAGTTGACATCGCGAATTGGGCTGTATTTACTCCTGAAAACGGTCGTCTCAGCATAACTTTTGACAGAAATAAAGTTAAAGAATTTATCTCCACAAAAGTCCAAGCGACAATTCCAAACAAGCCGATAAACGGAAAAATGATAACTTCGCCCGATGGAAACACAGTTTACGCCACGGTCTCAAAGGGGCAAAACGGCCAAGCCATTAACAACACAGATGACATTTCCCTTCAAATAATCTCCGCGCTTCAAGACGGTCAGCCAGTAAATCTTGCCCTAAATACAACTCAGTCCGCCGCGCAAAGCGACAAGGTTCAAACACTTTCCGACCAGCATTGGATTGAAGCGAACCTCTCAACCTGGACAGTCACCGCATACAACGGCGCGACTCCGGTAGCCCAATTCAACAATTTCGCAAAAGGTGCCGCGCAAATCGACCCAGAGCGCGCAACTATCACTGGATTATTTAAGGTTTTCGGAAAGGTGGGCGGGAACGATTCATCTGGCTCAGCCGGGCCAAACGCAAGCTACGAAGCGAACCTCGCCGCGGGAATGTCGCGAGACCGCTCAAACGCAGTGAATTCAAACCCTTATGGCGGCGTCTGCATGCCAAATCCGGGCGGAACACAAGCCAGCCTTTGCTCAATCCACTATGTAACTTACTGGGGTCCAGGCGGATATGCATTTCACGAAGCTTGGTGGTTAACGCCAGATCAGCTCAGAACCGGGCTTTCTCACGGCTGCCTCAACATGTGGAAAGGCGACGCGAAATTTATTTACGATTTCTCGCAAATCGGCACGCCTGTTTGGGTCCATTACTAAAACAATTTGCGAACTGTTTTTCATAAATTCGCGAATTATTTCTGGCGATTTTACATTACTATCTTGGTCTCAAAAAAACGATTTCTCTAGCTCTTTCCGCTATCTCATCAAGATGAGCCAATCTTTTTCGCGAATCTTCATTAACCGCTTCCAGCTGTTCACAACCAAATTTCCGCTTGGCTGCTATCAGCAAAAGAGCGTCCGCAAACTTCGGGTTTTTTGACAAAATTGGCCCGTGCAAATAAGATCCAAAACAATTTTCCGTGCGCGATCCTTCGCTTCCGCCAAGATTTTTTTCGCTAACTTTTGAAATGTTTTTAAGATCTTCTTTTTCCCTGTTCCAGCTGCCATCTTTTCCGTTATTTCCGCCGCCAGATACAATTTCTCCAAACGCTGCCTGTCCGTCGCGAAGATAAGTCAATCCAGAATGATTTTCAAAGCCGACGAGCTTGCCAAAATCAGAATCAATCACAATGTTTCCGATCAATCGCTTCGGCTGGGCGATAGTTTCAACATCAAAAACAGATATTCCAGCAATTTCGTCGCCGTCATTTGTCAAAAATCTCTTGCCGAACAGCTGATACATTCCGCAAATCAAAACCCCCGCACAACCTTTTGCGATTGATTCGCGAAAAACTTCCGCGTTTTTTTGAAGGTCCGCAGCAACTTTTAGCTGCCCGGAATCTTGCCCGCCACCGCCAACCAAGATGTCAGCTTCACGAATTATTTTTGGATCAGATCTAACCTCAAAATACGATATTTCAGGTGAAAACCCGTATAATTTTGAACGCTCAGACAAAACCAAAACATTGCCGTTGTCGCCGTAAATATTCATTTCGTCTGGGTAAAGTTGGACGATTTTTAATGTTTTTTCTTTCATCGCTTATCCTCATTTCTTAATTTTTCTTTTATTATCTTTCGAATTTTCAACATCGCCGTATAGGTTGCGAAAATCTGCAAATCTCCACTATTTTCAGTCAAGAAATTCTCGGTTGCATTGAAGATATTTCCATCAATTCCGAGCACTTTTACGCCGTCATATTCAAGACGCAGAGCGATGTCATTCGCGCGAATTCCCGTTGTGAAAATTTTGGTGTTTTTATTCGCGAAAACGTCAAAATCAACATCGTATAGCCAGCTCACATCCCGACCGTCCGCGTATTGGTCATTCACGGCAAAAAGCGTGGTTTTTTCCGCGTCCGCAGAGCGCAAAACAGATTGGAAACCGGCCGGATTTTTGACCAAATTCAAAACAATATTTTTGTCTCCAATCTTAATAGATTCTCCGCGGCCAAAAGCTGGGTTAACTTTCGCGAGCCATTCAACATTCTTTTTGAAATCAAATTTGCCACAACTTTTTTCCAGCAAAATTGCTCTCACGAGCTGCAATGCGGCAGAACCATTTAGAGCATTGTGAGCTCCGCCGGCAGCAAGATTTTCGCGAACTTTTTCGCCATTAAAATCATACTCTGCAGAATTATTTTTTGAAAAATCGGCAAGCAAAATATCGTCATTTTTTCGCGAAATTTTCTCGGATTTTCCATTTCGTTTTTGCGCTTTTTTTCCATCATGTAGCTGCTCATCGGTCGGGAAGATTTCACTCAGATCATCTGAAAAACCAAACCATAAAACATCCGCTTCCGTCAATTTTTCGTTCTGTGAAATGCGTGGATCATTGGCGTTTAGAACGAGTTTTTTTCGCGTGTTTTTCGCGATTTCCGTCATCATTTTTGCGGTCGTATCGATTTCGCCAAACCGGTCAAGTTGATCCCTTAAAACATTCAGTAGTAGCGAGAAATCTGGATTTATGTCGTGGACAAATTTCACCGCGTGCGCCTCATCCAATTCAAGCACAGCAATGTCAAATTCCAGCTTTCCGCCGCGCATTTTGCTGACCGCGCTACTCGCGACGCCTCGCGAAAAATTGCTTCCAGAATCATTTGTAAAAACATTTAATCCGTTTTTTTCAAGCAATTCCACCACCATTTTCGTTGTTGTGGTCTTGCCATTTGTCCCGGAAATAACCGCGACTGGAATTTCGCGAAAAATCCGTTGAAGAAATTTTGGATCAATTTTTTCAATCACCAAGCCAGGCAGAGCTGAGCCATGGCCGCCGCGAATACGAGAGCTTTTCGCAACTGTTTTCCCAACCGCGACGGACAAAAAGTTTCTTAAATTCATCTTATGATTTTAGCAAAATTGGCGGCATTCTGCAAAGTTTACTCAACAAGATTGTCGGAGTAAAAATTGTGCCTGGTTTTCTTTTTCAGGATAATTATTATCACTAAAATTATCGCGAACGACGCTGCGGCATGCCAAAGTCCAAATTCAACTTTCTGTTCAGCCCCCGGAAATTCACTCACCCACCCAGCGACCGAAATAATATAGTTTAACAACTGCGTCGCCGGCCAAGCCACAATTTTCGCGATAAATTCTGGCAACAAAAATCCACCGATTCCCGCCACAAATGTCAGCGCCATCGCCAGTGGAACAACCGGCAAAACAAGCAGATTTGAAATCAGACCATATGGCGAAAATTGTCCCATCGCCAGAGCAATCACAGGTGCAGAAAGCAGTTGTGCGCTAAAAGTCTCAATCACAATTCCGCGAATTGAATGCTTTTTCTCAACCTGTTCGCTTTTCTGAATTTTGGAAAATTTCCCTCTGAAAAGGAACGTTTTTATATGTTTGATAATTTTTGGCTTTTCGCGAAAATCTTTTTCATTCCCCCAAAAGAAATCCTTAATTAACGGCGCGAAAATCAGAACTCCAGCAAAACTCGTGAAGCTCATCCACCAGCCCGCGTCACCCCAGAGATATGTCGGATTGACGAAAACCGTCACGGCCGCGGTCATAATTAACAGCGCAACGGGATGAAATTTTCTGCCATAATACCAGGCGAACAAACTCATGATTGCCACCAAAGATGCGCGGAACATGCTTGGCGAAAATCCAGTCACATTCGCGAATAAAACAACCAAAATCGTGCCAAAAACTAGTCCGGAAAACCTGGAAATTTTCGCGAATAATCTTCTGGCGAACCTGATGAGAATGGTGAGATTATACCCGCTGGCCACAACAATGTGCGTCAAAGAAACGGTGATAAAAGCCACCGAAACTGCGGATGGAAGAGCTGTTTTTTGCCCGGCAAGTATCCCCATCCCAAGATCAGACGCGGGCGAAGGAATTGTTTTGCGCAGATTTTCCCCGAAAAAATCTCTGGCTTCTCTCGCTGGATCTGCGCCAGTATTTTCAGTGATTCCGTCGAGCGATCCATACCGCATGCTCGCAACAAAAGATCCGAAACCAGCCGATATTTTTCCTGAAATTTCAACTTCATCACTTCGCGAAATCTTCTGACCTTTTGTAAATAAACTGACATACATCGTGCCCGGCATCTCGCGACCACCCAAAACAATATCCGTCAAATATAAGCTCGTCGCACCCGATGCGCCAAGCCCGGGATCTTGCTCCACTTTCGCCGTTATATTTGCATTTTTACCAATGACATTTTGCCACGAAGACAAGTCTCCTTGTGCTGGCAACCCGCGGTTGATTCCTAAAATCATCCCGGCAAAAATCGCAAGAAATATCGCGAATTTCAGCCTTGAAATTAAGACCAAAACCGCCAAAATTCCAGCAAAAATCAAAGGAATTTCGCCAAAAAATAAATTTGCTTGCGGCAAAAGCGATAAACCAATTCCGGCAATGAAACCAGCTAAAATCGCGGTAATCATCCACGATGAACGAATTTTTTCGCGAAAAAGCACTGTTTTTATTGTTCGTTTATTCCAAGAAAAAGCAGTCTCCGAAGATTTTTTACTTCGGTCAGGTTCGACTTTATGAGCGCGGGCGTCGAGTTTTTGAGGTGGCTCGCGTTTTACCATGTATCAATAATAACAAAAAACCGGCCAATTGACCGGATAATTTTGGTGGGTCCAGTGGGGTTCGAACCCACGACACCAGGCTTAAAAGGCCCGTGCTCTACCAGCTGAGCTATAGACCCACAGCTGATAACCTAGTAATTCTATCAAACTTTTTAATAAAATTCAAGCCCCTTTGAAAAAGTTTTTTGGGCTTGAATTTTTCGCGAATTAAGCTCCGATTTTATCCTTTTTTTGACCATGTTTCGCGCCGCGCTCAACATATTCAATGATTGGCGTTGCAACATCGCGGCCAGTCGCCTGCTCAATTCCGAACCCAGGCGACGCATTGACTTCAAGCACAAGTGGTCCGCGCTCGCTGCGCATAATATCCACGCCGGCAATTCCGAGATTCATCGCTTTGGCAGCTTTAATCGCAGCTCTTCTTTCTTCTGGTGTCAATTTAACCGGAGTTCCAACACCGCCTTTATGCAAGTTGCTCCGGAAATCCGAGTCGTCCAAACTCTGGCGTTTCATGCTCGCCACAACGCGTCCGCCAACCACAAAAGCGCGAATATCGGTCCCCATACTTTCCTTAATAAACTCCTGGATCATCACATTTGTTCCGTCTTCATTATAGAGGTAAAACGCCTGCAACGCGCTCTTGGCCGCCTTTTTCGTATCCGCCAAAACTACGCCATTTCCGTGCGTGCTCTGTGCGAGTTTAATCACGATCGGCGCACCGCCAAGTTCCTCAATCATGTCGTTGATGTCGGTTGAGTTTCGCGAAAAAATCGTTTTTGGTATGTCAACATATTTCGCGAGAATTTGCGTCGCGCGAAGTTTGTCGCGACTGCGTTGAATCGCGAGAGCGCTTGAAGTTGTAAACAAACCTTCGCGTTCCAACTGCCGAACAATCGCGGTTCCATAGCGCGTCATGTAGTTCGCGATTCGCGGAATCACAGCGTCATAAACTTTCATATCTATTTCTTCGCCGTTATAAATAACTTTTCCGTCAGTTTTTGAAACGCTCACATAACAGTTTTTGTATTTAATAACATCAACTTCATGCCCGCGAGATTCCGCGACTTCTTTCAGCCGTTTTGTTGAATAATTTCCCGGTCCGTTGCTTAAAATTGCAATTTTCATTTTCAAATTCCCTTTCTATTTACATCCACTAAAACTCCATTTTCTGCCAAAAATTTCCGCCCAATCAACATCTCAAACGTCAATTGCTCTCGATTTGTAAGCGTTATTTCTCCGTTGTATTCTCGCCCCATTATCATCATGCGTATGGGAATTTTATACCGATTTTGTGCGTGGCCAGAAGCAGATCTCACCTTCACTTTCGAGAAATTTTTCTCCTGAAATTCTTCTCCATCAATCTCAAAAACCAATTCTCCGTTAATTTCGCGAATATTTTCCGCATGAAGCGCTCCGCTCCAAGCGCCGGTATCGATTTTTGCATCAAGCTGAATACTGGCAAAATCAGGGAGAATCACTTTCTCAGTGGCGCCAAATATAGTTTTTTTGTCTTCAAACATATCTTATATTATACATAAATTCAAACAAAAGTCAAGCGGAATGGATTTATTTTAACTTTCGCGAAATTCTTCCAATAACTTTTTCTGCTTTCGCGAGAGTTTTCGCGGCACTTCAACATTGATTTTCACGATTTGCGCGCCACGTTTTTCGGGATTATTTCGCGAAGGAACGCCGTGGCCAGACAATTTGAAATCCGATCCGCTTTGCGTGCCAGCCGGAACTTTCATCACTAAATTCCCATCCAAAGTTTCAACTTCAATTTCCGCGCCAAGAGCTGCGTCCGCAAAAGAAATGGTTTCTTCACTCAAAATCAATTCACCGTCGCGCGAGAATTTTTTATCTGGCTTGACATTGACCACAACATACAGATCACCCGCGTTACCGTCTTGCACTGCTTCGCCGCGACCAGCAAGGCGCACAGCGTTTCCATCAGAAATTCCCGCCGGTATTTTAACTTTCAGTTCAACTTTTTCGCGAACAACACCGCGCCCAGAACATTTGACGCAAGTTTTTTCCGGAATTTTTCCGCGACCGCGGCAAGTGCGGCAAGTTTCAGCCTGCTGAATCGGACCAAACAGAGAATTAACCGTCCGAACAATTTGGCCGGATCCGTGGCAAGTCGGGCAAGTTTCAAGACTGCTTCCAGGCTCGGATCCGTCTCCGTGGCAGTGGTCGCATTCAATATCCAAGGTCATTGAAATTTCTTTTTCCGTGCCAAAAATACTTTCGCGAAAACTAACATTCACACGAGTTTCAACATCTCTTCCGCGACGCCGCGCCCGCGAAGAACTCTGCTGAGAAAATCCGCTTGACTGACCTCCGCCAAAAAACTGTGAAAAAATATCGCCAAGATCTCCAAAATCAGCGCCAAATCCCCCCGCACCCGGTCCGCCTTGATTCATGCCTGCCGCCGCGTGGCCAAACTGGTCGTAATTAGCACGCTTACCTCCGTCTTTTAGGGTGTCGTAAGCCTCGTTCAGCTCCTTAAAGTCTTTCTCACTTCCTCCATGGTCTGGGTGCAATTTCACAGCTTTTTTGCGATAAGCTTTCTTAATTTCCTCATCGCTCGCCGTTTTTGAAACGCCCAAAACTTCATAATAATCTCGTTTTTCCATAAAACCAATTATAGCAAATTAGCACTCTCTGGGTCAAGAGTGCTAACCGTTTTTCGCGAAACTATTTACGCTTCTTTTTTTAGTTTCAAATAATAATTCGCGAGAGTTGCTTCCATATACGGCATGAGCCAGATGTAAAGCAGACCAAATGTGAAGAGTGCCAAAATGTTCCAGCCAATAAACGACAAGCCCAGCACAAAATATTCCCATTTGTGGCCGCGCATCATCTCGATGGATTTTTTCTGCGCCTCAGCCGCAGTCATATCTTCGTTGTCCGCGAGCAGGTAAAATGTCTGAGAATACGCAATCGCTTTAATGATTCCCGGAATCACAAACAACAAGCTCCAAACAAACGTGAAAAACGTCAATCGGATATATGCGAAAAATCCGCGAGCGATATCTTTCGTTGTCATTGTCGTAAACAAATCTTTGACCTCAGGTTCTTTTTTATTTTTCGCGAGATTCAAGAAAATCGCGACGAGCGCAATGTAGAACGAGCCTTCCAAAACAAGAGCTCCAATCATAGTGAAACCAAGGATAGTCATCACCACAAAATAAACAACACCAATTATGAAAATCGGTAAAATTTTTCCTTTAATTTTGTCTTTTGCATCAGCCTTTATCTCTGCACGGTTGATCATTTTTTCTCCTTTTTAGTTAATTTGCACCTTTATTATAACAGAAGCGAATTTACCTTTCAATGTCTATTTTCAATGTTTTTTCAGCCGTGCTAAAATGTGTTTATGAAAAAATTTATCGATCTCATCCCCAGGGTTTTATCCTCTACACCAGCAATTTTTATTTTCCTGTTCCTGTTTGTTTATTTGGTTATTTTCGGTCTAATTGGGATTTTTGCGAAAAATCTCGCCCCAAGCGCGGACATGCAGCTGGTTTTAGGAAATTACACAAATGTGACCAGCGCGCTCGGTGCAGCAATCGCGGCCGGCGCTTCAACTGCGGTTCATTCTTCCGTCAAAAAACTTCACGCGCGACACGATGAACTGAAAAAATCTCTTGAAGATCTCCATGCAAAAATTGACAAACTCAGCAAATAGCAAAAAACCTCTCGCGATTGAGAGGTTTTTTTAATTTTGGCTAACTACTTTTCGTCAACGACTTCGCCTTCAACTGCGTCATCATCTGCCTTTTTTCGCGAAGTTTTGGTTTTACCTTCTCCACTTTCACTGGCTGTCTCCTCAGTTTTTGCGCTTTCATACAGTTTTGCGCCAATTTTCTGAATCGTTTCCGAGAGTTCTTTTTGAGCGGATTCAAGCTCTGAAAGATCGTCGGATTTCATTTTCTCGTCAGCAGATTTCACTGCGTCTTCAATGATTTTCTTGTCTTCGTCGCTGATTTTGTCCTTGAATTCATCTGGCATTTTCTTGGCCTGGTAAATTGTGTTTTCAAGCAAGTTTCGCGCGTCGGTTGTTTCGCGTCGCTTTTTATCCTCGTCTGCGTGTAATTCTGCTTCCGCCTGCGCCTTCGCGATGTCATCCTTGCTCAAATTACCGCTGTTCTGGATCGTGATTGATTGCTCTTTTCCAGTGCCTTTATCTTTCGCAGAAACGTTCACAAGTCCGTTCGCGTCGATGCTAAAGGTGACTTCAATTTGCGGCACGCCGCGCGGTGCCGGTGCAATTCCGTCCAAAACAAATGTTCCAAGAGATTTGTTGTCATTCGCGAATTCTCGCTCGCCCTGCAAAACATTGATCTCAACTTGGGGCTGATTGTCAGCGAAGGTTGAAAACACCTGAGATTTGCTGGTTGGTACCGTGGTGTTGCGGTCAATCATCGGGGTACGAACGCCGCCAGCCGTCTCAATTCCAAGCGTCAATGGCGTCACATCCAGAAGCAAAACGTCTTTCACGTCGCCCGCAAGCACGCCGCCCTGGATCGCTGCGCCAACCGCAACAACTTCGTCCGGGTTCACGCCAGCCATCGGCTCTTTCGCGAAAATTTCCTTGACTTTCGCAATCACCGCTGGCATACGAGTCATGCCGCCAACCAAAACCACTTCGCCCAGATCCGCCGGTTTCAATCCCGCATCTTTCAGCGCTTTCTCGCACGGTCCAGCCAAGCGGTCAATCAAATCCTTAACTAACTCTTCCATTTTCGCACGGGTCAAAGTGGTCTCAAAATGTTTCGGACCATCTGCATCCGCCGTGATAAATGGCAGGTTCACCTCATATTCCGTGGTGGTAGACAACTCTTTTTTGGCTTTTTCAGCTTCATCTTTCAGACGCTGCATCGCGGCTTTATCACCGGAAAGATCAATGCCGGATTCACCTTTGAACTGATCCAGGAAATAATTCACAATTCGGTTGTCAAAGTCTTCGCCGCCGAGGTGCGTGTCGCCATTAGTGCTTTTCACCTCAAACACACCGTCGCCGAGCTCCAAAATCGAGACATCAAATGTTCCTCCACCAAGGTCAAACACCGCGATTTTTTCATCCTTATTTTTTTCAAGACCGTAAGCCAGCGCCGCAGCGGTTGGCTCGTTAACAATTCGCTTCACTTCAAGCCCCGCGATTTTTCCAGCGTCTTTTGTGGCCTGGCGCTGAGCATCGTCAAAATACGCTGGCACTGTAATGACCGCTTCGTTCACCGGCGAACCAAGATAAGCCTCCGCATCAGCCTTGATTTTCGCGAGAATCATCGCAGAAATTTCCTCTGGCGAATATGTTTTTCCATCCAATTCCACCGCCGCGTTGCCATTTTTGCCGACAATCTTAAACGGCGAAATTTCAATATCTTTCTGAACTTCTGGATCGCTTAGCTTGCGCCCAATCAAGCGTTTGATAGCGTAAATTGTCCCCGTTGGATTGGTTACGCGCTGGCGCTGAGCAGGTTTTCCAACCAATCGCTCGCCCTTTTTCGTGATCGCAACCACACTCGGCGTCGTGCGATCGCCCTCTTTGTTCGCGATAACTTCTGGCTTTCCCGCCACTAGGTAAGCAAAGGCCGAGTTGGTCGTACCGAGGTCAATTCCAATAATATTACTCATTTTTCCTCCTTTTTAGGTTTCTTACTAAATAATTTTACTTTTCGCGAGATTTGCACTCGATATATTGCAAACTTTTTCGCGAATTTCAACATAATTAGTATAAGAAATTAGCACTCTCGTGTCAAGAGTGCCAATGTAGTAAAATTATCTACATAATGTTTTTTTACTAATTTTCACTTAAGATCTTGGGTTTTTACGGTATCATGCAGGCTAGAGATTTCTTTTTGCAGTCGCTCAACTTGTTGATCCTTTTCCATATTTTTTGCAAACAAAAAAATTGTACTTCCCAAAAAAGCAACCGCAATTAGGGTCGCAATAATCGCAGAACTCCTGAAATCATAATTTTTTGTCGGAAAAAATTGAGGCTTTTTTATAGTCTTTTCATCGGTCTTTTTCACATTTTTGATTTTATTTTTTGCCATGCCATAAATCTCCTTTTTTATTTTTTACAACCATTATATTCTAGCGTAAACATAGAAATTTACAAGAATTATTTCCGCGTAATTTTCACCATCGCCGGGCGCAAAACTTCGCCGCCATAAATATAGCCAGGCTGCAAAATCTCAGAAATAACCTCAGTTTCGCCTTCGGTTTCATCTGCAGAAATCGCGAACATTTTCTCGTGGTCAAATTCATCACCAACTACATAATTCATTTTTTCTAAATCCATTTCTGACAGCGTTTTATCAAAATTTTTCTTCGCAAGCTGAACGCCTTTTGCAAAATTCTGGTCAAGATTTTGATTTTCAAGACCGCGAAAAATACTGTCAAAAACATCCAAAAGTGGCAAAACTTTTTTCGCGAAATTTTTCTCTCCGGATTTTTTCGCGAATTTTAGATCGCCGTCAACGCGTTTGCGATAGTTTTCAAAATCAGCGCGTTGCCTCTGTAAATCTGCGGTCAAAGCCAAAATTACTTGGTCGCTTTCTGTGGTTTTTAATTGCTCGTCGGCTTGATTTAAGTCAACATTTTGTCCGTTTTTTTTATCGTCTTTGCTCATAAATTCCTTTCCAATATTCTTCCAGTCTCAGCCACAAGGCTCATAACTTTTGCGTAATTTTGTCGCGTTGATCCGAGAACGCCAATATAACTTTTATCCGAAAACGGCGAGCGAAACCTGGAAATTATCAAGCTCACGCCAGTCTCTTTACCAATCGGATTTTCCGCACCGATAAAAACATTTAGTGGCTGATTTGGTTCCGCTTCTCTGAGCCACGGCTCTAGCTGGTCAATCAAACGCGCAACATCACGAGCTTCCGTTCCGCCCAAAAATTCTGGCTGAGAAAATAAATTGCCAAGCCCAGCCAAATACAATTGCTCGCCGATTGTTGCGAAACCAAAATCTCGCGTAAGATCAACCAGTGAATCAACAGCGTTTTTAATCGCAACATCCGCGCGGTCGGGCGTGGAAATTCGCGAAAATAAAGCTTTGGTTTTTCGCGAAAAATCCGGAAGATAATTCTCGTTTTCGCGAAGATTTTTTTCGTGAATTTTGTCGTAATTTTCACTAATTGAGTTGACATAAACTCTGTATCCTTTGTCGGTCGGAATTCTGCCAGAACTCGTGTGCGGTTGCTCCAAATATCCCATGTCTTCAAGCCTCGCCATTTCCATCCGGACCGTCGCCGCCGAAATGTTAAATAATTTCGCGAGAATCACGCTGCCAACCGGATTGGCTAACTCGGCATATTGCTCAATCACAGCGGCCAAAATTTTTGCTTGTCTTTCAGTCATCATAACATAATTATTATACCAAAATTAGCACTCGGGAGTCAAGAGCGCTAATTCTCAGTTAAAGTCCAAGTGATGTATCGGAGAGCGCGTCGGATCCGCCAAATTTTCCGCTATTTTTCAAATCTTTCACCGACGAATCTACTCGCGAATTAAAGTCTTTGATCGTTTCAGAATTGACATCGCCGCTCGCGGAAAAAGTCTGATCTGAGGAAGATTGTTGGACGTCATTTCGCAACTTTTCATACCCAGGGCGCGACAAATCAAGCTTCACCGCTCCGCTTGAAACGTAAATTTCAAGGCTGATAAACGTCATAAATCCGGTGATGACCAGAGCTAAAACTACAAAAACCACAAATTGGTGCGTGTAAATATCTTTTTTTAATTTCGCGAATTTTTTCTGGCTCATTTTTTATCCCCGTTCTGCGATGTGATGTTCATAAGTTCGTTTTTATAATCCTGAACCAAATTGTCGAGATTCGTTGTTGATTGATTCAGCGAATTCACAAAAGTTCGCGATTTTTGTAAATTTCCATAAAAACCGGTTGGGTCGTTCGAGCAATCAACGGAAATCGGCGCGCTCAAGCTGTCATCATATTTGTTATAAAAATCGCGAAAATTTTCCAATTCGTTTTGAAAATTATTTGTGATATCTGCAAGTTTTGGCGCACTGATTTTCTGGCTCGCCAAACGCGCATTCATGGCAAAAAACAGATTGAGGATGTTGTTATAATCCGATCCGCGATTAACCCGGATCACACTATCCGCGCGCTCGATTCGCCCGAGCAAGCTCTGCGCCGAGCGGCAATTTCCGCTGACGGTTGCTTGGTCTGGCAAACCATTTTGCCCGAGCTGAACCGGCGCGTCATCTGCCAAAACCTGAGAAAATCCCCCGAAAATCACAACGGCAAATCCAACTAAAATTAAAAATATTTTCTTCATCTGAAACAATTATAACATTCTCGGCCAAAGTTTTGTAAAATATAAGTATGAAAAGAGATGTTTATCGCTTTCGTCGCGTGGCCACCACAGTAATTTTCGGAATTGTTCTAATTTTGACCACGTTTTACATTTGGAATTCCGGCCAAAATCCAGCAAATTTTCCACAAACAGCTCCTTCTCAACGACCACCTGAAACAAACCAAACCCTAGCTATTGAGGCGCTGGAAAAGTTGCAAATTAAAGGCCGCGCGCCAAAAACCGGCTATTCTCGCGAACAATTTGGCGGAGATTGGAAATCTTACGGAAAAACATGTAATGAACGCGAAAAAATCTTGGCGCGAGATCTAAAAAACACGGTTTTAAGCGACGACAATTGCACGGTAAAATCGGGAACGCTGGACGATCCGTATACTGGAAAAACAATTAGTTTTGAAAGAGGCGCGAAAACTTCAAGTTTGGTTCAAATCGACCACGTCGTCGCGATTTCAAACGCTTGGCAAACCGGCGCGCAAAATCTCTCGTCCGATCAGCGCAAGCAACTTTACAACGATCCACTTGAACTTTTGGCGGTTGACGGTCCGGCAAACAACAAAAAATCTGACGGAGATGCAGCCACTTGGTTGCCGCCAAACAAAAGTTTTCGCTGCGAATATGTGGCTCGTCAAATTGCGGTTAAAACCAAATATTCCCTCTGGTTGACGGAGCCCGAAGCAGCTGCGATGCGCGGTGTTCTCGCGAATTGCCCAAACGAGCCGTTGCCGTCGCCTTGATTTTCGGGCAAAATTTGCAGATAATATAAACATGTTAAACCACGAACAACTACTTTTATTAAGCATTTTGTCTTACGCTGCCGCCGAGATTCCAGCGCGAAATATTCGCGAATTAACTGAGGGAATTCGCGAAAAATATATCCTCAAAGAAAAAACTCCGCGGAATCCAATGCGCACAAACGTCAAAGAATGGGAACTGGTTTTAGAGGCAATTTTATCCGACGAAAAACTCTTAAAGTATAGAATTTCAAACCGTTTTCAACACAAAGGTTTGTTCTGCTTCGTTGCAAAAAACAGGCGATTTTTCGCGAATGACGTCAACCTTATTTTTCGCGGAAGCGCGGAATCCAGCGATTGGGACGACAACGCAATTTCAACTTATGTTTCGGATTCACCCATGCAAAAAGTCGCTCTGAAACATCTCAAAAACCTTCCTTACAAAAAAATTACTGTTTCTGGCCACAGCAAAGGCGGAAATATCGCGATGTACTTAGCGCTATTTTCCGGCAAAATTTCGCGTGCAGTTTCATTTGACGGACAAGGTTTTAGCAAGGAATTTTTCGCGAAATACGAGAAAGAATTCGCGAAATATCCCGGCGAATTTTTTGCAAAAATCACTAATATTTCTGCCGCCGGCGATCCTGTTCACAGAATCATGACAGAAATTCCTGGATCCAAAAAAATCCTTATCAAAACAGATAAACAAAATGAACAGATTCTTTACCACAAACCAATAATTTTGCTGGATAAAAATGGAAAACTGCGCAAAACAACAGATAAAGAACTTTTTCTTAACCAAGTTTTCGCTGGCTTCGCGGAAGGTTTACATATGCTTCCAAAAGCGCCGCGCAAATTTCTCAGCGGAAAAATGGTTAAGGGCGTGAAAAATATTATTTTTGAAGACGAAAATCCAAGCAATCAAGCCTGAATTCTCTTTTGATTGAAATTGATTATTTGTGGCTTTCGCGAATTTTCACATGAAGTTCGCGCAATTGGGCCTCGTCGACAAAATTCGGCGCTTGCATCATCAGATCAACACCTTGGCCATTTTTCGGAAACGCAACAATATCGCGAATGTTTTCAGTGCCGTTAAGAACCATGAAAATCCGGTCAATTCCAAACGCACATCCCGCGTGCGGCGGCGCGCCGAATTTGAAAGCCTGCAACATTGCGCCAAATTTCTGCTCAACATATTCACGAGAATAGCCGAGATTTCCGAAAACTTCGTACATGATTTCTGGGTTGTGGTTTCGCACGGCACCAGAGCAAATTTCATATCCGTTCATCACCATGTCATATTGGTCGGCAACGAGCGCGAGTTTTTGCTCGTCGGTTTCTGCGGCGCAGATCAAATCAAGTCCGCCTTTTGGCATTGAAAACGGATTATGGCCGAAGTCAACTTTCTGATTATTTTCATCCCATTCATAAAAAGGAAAATCAATCACCCAGCAAAGCGCAACTTCATCGCTCTTCGTGAGGTTGAATTTTTTCGCGAATTCCACACGCAATTTTCCAAGAACTTTGTTTACTATTTCCCGGCTGTCAGCGCCAAAGAAAATAATGTCGCCAGCGGACGCGCCAGTTCTTTTTGCGGTTTCTTGAATTTCTTCTTCGCTCATGAACTTCGCGATCGGGGATTGAATGAAAAATTCGCCGTGTTTTTCAGCATTTTCGTCGTTTTCGCGGAAAGTCAAATACGCAAGTCCGCCCGCGCCTTCGCCTTTCGCAATTTCAGTGAATCCGTCAATTTCGCGACGAGCCAAAACCGCTCCGCCACGCACATTTATCGCTTTGATGTTTTCCGCCTGAAATACTTTGAAATTCGTTTTCGCGAAAACATCCGTCAATTCCGTCAATTTCATGTCGTATCGCAAATCCGGCTTATCTGTTCCATAAGTATTCATGGAAATTTCATACGGAATTCGCGGAATTTTCAAATCGTTATTTTCAGAAAAAACTACGTTTTCTGGAAGATTTTTCGCAAAATTTTCGTTGCGGTTCACGAGCGTTTTACCACCAAAATTCTCTGTCAAATCAGCAATCATCGGTTCCATTTCATCGCGGATCACTTCTCCGTTTTCAACAAAGCTCTCTTCCAGATCCAGCTGGTAAAACTCGCCGTACAAGCGATCGGCGCGCGGATCTTCATCGCGAAAACACGGCGCGAGCTGGTAATATTTTGGCACGCCCGCAACCATGAGCAGCTGCTTAAACTGCTGCGGCGCTTGTGGCAATGCGTAAAATTGCCCCTGTCTGAGCCGACTCGGGATCAAAAAATCTCGTGCACCTTCTGGGCTGGAATTCGCGAGAATCGGCGTAATCACCTCTGTAAAATCTGCGTTTTCCATCCAGTTTCGAATAAACGAAAGATATTTCGCGCGCGTTTTCAGCAAATTTTGCATCGACGGACGGCGCAAATCAAGAAAACGATATTTCAGGCGCGATTCTTCCGAACTCTGTTGGCCTTCATCACGCGTCGCCACCGGCAAAACGGCGCTTTTATTCAAAATTTCCAATTTCTCAGCGACAATTTCAACATTTCCAGTCGGAATGTTTGGGTTTTCCAGCCCAGCTCCACGTTCGCGAATTTTTCCAAAAATGGAGATACAAAATTCATCGCGCAGACTCTCCGCAAGCGCGAACATTTCCGCGTTTTCCGGATTAAAAACGATCTGCGCAATGCCCTTATGATCGCGCAAATCCACAAAAATCACACCGCCGTGGTCTCGGCGCGTATTCACCCACCCCTTCAAATTAACTTGTTCGCCGATTTTTTCGCGAGTTTCCAAACTAATAGTTCGTTCCATTTTTTCCTTTCTTTCGCGAAATCGTAGACTGCGACAGCGAAAAATTTAACTTAAATTATACCCGTATTTTATCACATTTTCACGAAATCATCGATCTTCGTTTTTAATAGGCGGTGGATTTTGGCTAGTAAAAGGTTTTTTCAAAATTATTCCGCGATTTCACGAAGAACATCTTCCAAAGTGATCATGCCGACGATTTTTTCATTTTGCGAAACCAGTGCCAAAAAGACATTGTTTTTCGCGAAAAACCTCAGAGCGTCGGCCAAGCTTTCATCTGCGGAAATTGGATGTGAAATTTTTCGCATTTTTTCAGATAAAATTTCCTGTTTTCCAGAAATTTCGCGAAAATCATCCAGATCAAGCAAACCGACAACGTGGTCAAGATCCTTGTTTACAACCGGAAAAATTTTGTGTCCGCTTTCAAAAAGTTCGTCAATAAACAGAGGTGTAAGTTCGTCTTTTGCATGGACAAACGCAATTTTATTTCTCGGAACAATCACGTCAGAAACCTTTTTTTCGCGAAAATCGGTCGCTTTCGCGAAAAATAATTTGTCGCTTTCGCTTAAAAATTCGGCCTGCGAAATCACGTGAAGCAACTCATTTTTGGAACTGATTTTAATCTCGCCTTCAAGCCTGGAAATTCGCGAAAAAATCCCTGTCCACGCAAAATATTTCAGTAAAAAATCAATGTTTTTTGAGATAAGTTTTGACGAAAAATCTTCAAGCAAACGCGAAATAATCCAGGAAATGATCAGAAAAACGAACGCCAAAACCCAGCTTTCAAGGAAGCCGAAATCAGCGAACAAAAGTCCGGAAAACAGAGCCGCGAGAAGCAAAGAAATTATTCGCGAAAACACGAGAAAACCTGGATAAATTTCGCGAAATTTCTCAATTCTGGCGTATTTTTTATCTTTTTGGGCGCGTCGCGAAACCTCAAAAGCCGACAATTCATATTTCCATTTAACAGAGAGAAACGCGGATAAAAACACAAAAATAACGACTAAAATAAAAATGTTCATGTTTATAATATATCAGATTTATCTTCTTTCAGCGAGAAAGTTGATTTGGCGCGTGCATTTGGTATAATGTAGGCTAAACATAAGGAGGATTAGGTGAAAATTTTGAACAAAATTCGCGAGGAAAACGGTGTGGCAAATCTGATGTGGATTGTATTGGGCGCTCTGATTGCGGCGGCGGTTATTGGCGTGATTGCTGTGCGCGTTTTTGGCGGCAGCAAAGACCCGTCAAACGGTGATTACACGAAATACTTGGGCGACGGAAATAAAATTCTGAATGTCGACGAAATTAAAACCGCGCAAAATAAATTCGTGAACGGCGGATCTGAAAAGTCGGATTGGAAGCCGAGCGCAAACATCATTGCCGATCAGTGGACCGGCAAAAAAGACGCGAAAGTGATCGTTGAACAGTACGAAGACTTCGCTTGCTCGGCATGTACAGCATTTGAACCTAGCGCGGAAAAAATTTATAAAGACTATGAAAATAAGTCGGTTGCGTTTGTTTATCGCAACTTCTCCATCGGTCAGCCGACAAGCATTTTGTCGCAGGCGAGCGCTCAGGCAGCATATGTTGAGAGCGGAAACAACATGAATATTTTCTGGGATATGGTGCAAAAAATCTTCCAGGGGCAGAAATGCGTAGAAGGAAGCGCGAAAGATACTTGCCAAAAAGCTATTGATGGATACGTCAAAGATCTGGGATTAAACAAAGATAAATTTGACGATTTGGTTGCGAATTTCGCTACGAACGGAATTCAGGACAAACTCAATCGCGACAAAAATCTCGGTCTTGCGGCAAACATCAACGCAACTCCAACCTGGATTATCAGCGGCCCGAACGGAACCAAAACGGTTAGCGGCAGCAATGACAGCGACATGCGAAGCGCCATTGACGAAGCACTGAAAAGCGTGAACTAATCACGAAAGTGAAACTAAAAACGGATGAGTTTGACCATCCGTTTTTTTATACTCGCTTGAATTTAACAAAAAAATAAAACCCTCCGATGGCGAAGGGTTTTTATTTTCGCGAATTTATTGTTCAACGTCTTGCATTGTTAACGACAATTTTCCTCTGTCGTCGATCGACGCAAGCTTAACATTCACTTCTTGCCCCATGCTAAGAACATCGGTGACTTTGTCAATTCTGTGGTCCGCGATTTGGCTGATGTGAAGCATTCCGTCGGTTCCCGGCAAAATGTTAACAAATGCGCCAAAATCTTTGATCCCAACAACTTTTCCGCGATAAATTTTGCCAACTTCCGGCTCTTCAACCAGAGATTTCACCCAATCAACAGATTTTTTCATCATCTCAGCATCATTGGTCGCGAAAGTGATCAGTCCTGTTTCCGCAATGTCAATCTGAACGCCAGTTTCGCCGGTGATTTTCTGAATGGTTTCTCCACCCTTACCAATTACTGTTCCAATCTGGTCAACTTTAATTTGCAAACTCTCGACTTTCGGCGCGAACGGCGAAAGTTCTTTTCGCGGTTCAGGGATCGCTTCAAGCATGACTTTCAGGATTTCAGCGCGACCAACTTTCGCATGTTCCAGCGCTTCGCGAAGAATGCTCGCCGGCAATCCATGAACTTTCATATCCATCTGCAAAGCAGTAATTCCACTGTCAGTTCCCGTGCATTTAAAGTCCATATCCCCAGCAAAATCTTCCTGGTCCGCGAGATCTGTCAAAACGTAATATTCGTTTTTGTCAAGGTCGTAATTATGTGCGGCATCTTGCGCAACCATCAATCCCATCGCGACGCCGGAAACCGGTTTTCGCAAAGGAACGCCAGCGGCCATCAACGCCATGCATGAGGAGCAAGTCGCGGCCATTGAGGTGGATCCGTTTTGAGACATGATTTCAGTTACGGAACGAATTGCGTACGGGAAATCTTCTTCGCTCGGGAGAACCGGCAAAAGCGCACGTTCCGCGAGATAACCGTGGCCGATTTCGCGACGTCCCGGCGCGCCCATTCGCTTAATTTCGCCAACTGTATAGCCAGGAGCGTTGTAGTGGTGCATGTAGCGGCGAGTGCCGTCATTCACTTCCATTGTGTCAACAAGCTGAGCAAACGACAAGCTGGCCAATGTTACCGTATTCAAAGCCTGAGTTAAACCGCGCGTGAACAAGCTTGATCCGTGAACTTCCTGCGGCAAGACATCAACTTCGGCGCTGAGCGGGCGAATTTCCGTCAGTTTTCGTCCATCCGGGCGCACGCCATCAGAGATAATTCCGCCACGAGTTTTCGCGAAATTGTATTTGTCAAAAGCTGCATATAAATCGCCTTTGATCTCCGCAAACTTTTCAGCACCAAATTCTTCTTCAAATTTCGCGAACATGTTATCACGAATTTCCTGAACTTTTGGATTTCGCTCTGGATAAGCCACGCGCAAATCGTCCGTCCAAACCCGAGCAAGATATTCTTCAACTTTCGCAAAATTCTCTTCGTTCGGCAAAACCAGCTCGTATTTTTGAGCTTCAACACCAACTTTTTCAATCAATTCTTTTTGAAGCTCAAGCGCAGGAGCAATTTCAGCCAGCGCCCATTCAATCGCGTCTGCAACTTTTTCTTCTGGAACTTCGTTCATTCCAGCTTCAACCATCATCACGCCGTTTTCGCCGTTTGGCAAAGTTCGACCAGCCACAAACAAATCCATGCCCGAATTCGCGAGGTTTTCGCGAGTTGTGAACGCGGAAAATTCGCCTTCATCGTCAAGGCTGACACGCAAACCAGCAACCGGTCCGTCAAAAGGAACTCCTGTCAGCATCAAAGCCGTGCTCGCCGCAATCATCGCAACTGCGTCCGGGCGGAAACTTGGATCCATTGAAAGAACTGTCGCGACAACCTGAGTTTCATTGCGATAACCTTTCGGGAAAAGCGGGCGAATCGGGCGATCAATCAAGCGCCCGATCAAAATCGCTTCGTCGCTTGGACGGCCTTCACGCTTGATGAATCTGCTTGATGAGATCTTACCACTCGCGTAGAATTTTTCTTCGTAATCTATTGAAAGTGGGAAATAATCCAGATTTGGGTTGACGCTCCCAGCGCTCGCACTTCCAAGAATAACTGTGTCGCCGTATTTAACCAAAACACTTCCTTTGGTCCTAAAACCAACTTTATTGACCGTCATTTTCAGCTCACGACCCATCCATTGGCATGAAACTTCGATAATTTCTTTACCTGTTTGCTTTACAATTTCGCCCATTTTTTGCGAAACTCCTCTCTGTCAGCCGTGCAAATTTTCCCAGGAAACTACCCTCCGGCTCGCGCCTGTTCCTGCGAAAATTTTCACCGCCGACGTTAATTTTTACATTCCTATTTTATCATGATTTCGCGAATTTCACTCCATTTGCGCATCAATCCAGCTCGTCAACTGCGAAATAAACTGCCATGAATAACCATTAGCCATCACAACAAGAACATATGCGCCGTTCGGGCTGGACACAATTGAAGCGTCATTCAGAATTGGGCCGGTGTAATCATCCACAAATCCAACTTTATCCGCGACCAAAGTTCCCTGCGGTGTTTTTCCTGCGTTGATATTATTTTGGATTCCGTCGGGAATTCCGTCCTGGTATTGTTGATGTTCCAAAAGATCCATGAGATTTTTCGTGTCATCAGAATTCATCAATTCACCTTGATAGAGCTTTTTCAAAAAGTTGGCAAGATCGCCAGCGCTGGTTGTCATGTTCCCGTAATTGAAATCCGTCTGCTTGCTCCCAAAATTTTTAGCAGTCTGCGTCAGCTTCTCATAATCCGAATAAGTTGCGAGCCAAGTTTCCGGGCATTCATTATCCGAAACGTGAATCATCTGGCTCAAACAACCACCCATCGTGTCGCCATTCAGAGGAGAATTCCAATTCAACCGCCCACTTTCCACAGCTTTACTCATATCCAGCGCAACAAAAAGTTTGTACGTGCTGGCACTGGTCCACTGAGTTTGATCATTAAAATGCACTTCTCCGCGATTTTTATCGCTCAAATCAATCAAACTCACCGCAACTTGCGCTCCATTTGGTTGAAGCGAAGAATCAAGTTCTCCTGGCAAATTATTCTGCGCCGACAACCTGTTTATTTCACTCTGTAAGCCTTCACTGATCAATGTTGTTGGTGCATGTTGTTTTTTTATTGTGTCAGCTTTTTGCATTTGAATCACCGCGTTTCCGCCAGCGACGCCGGTTATAATCGTGCTCGCCACAATTGCAACCACAAGCAACAATCCGTAATTTCGCGAAATTCTGACTCGCTTTTGCCGCTCTTCGTCGCGCATCAAACGGCGCATTCTCGGCGACTGATATTCGCGATATCTCGGCACATTATATGTCCCATCAAGCCTTGGCGTCCGCCGCGAATCAGAATTTTTTTTATTACCGAACATCTGTATATTCTAACATTTTCGCGAAAAGTTGGAAACAAATTATTTTATTTGCAATGAAATATACGCACTCAGATCATACACAGCGTCGTCAAAATCACTTTCAAGGTCGCTGACTGGGCTGCTTTCAAACACATCTGTTAAATCTTCGGAATCACTTTCCAGTTCGTCTGTCAAATCTGTCAAATTGCTGACTCCACTCAAATCGCCGGCAGAAAGTCCGCTCATTTGATTACCAATTTTTTTCATGTCATCGCCAATTTTCGCAACAACCTCGTCAATATCAGAATATCCGGTTTTAACCAAAGCAAATTTATTGCCAATTGAAATAAATTTATTGGCTAAACTTTTCACATCGCTGAATGAAGTGAGAGAATTTTCTCGGCTTCCCAAATCTTTCATCTCGCCAAACAACGGCAAAACTTTTGCGTAAATCACGCCCAGTTTCGCCAATTCATTGTCGTATTTTTTGTAAATTGTGTTGATTTTCGCGAATTTATCAGCAGCTTTTTTATCTTGCTTAATCGCTTTTTCGGCCGACAAATCAGAAATGCGGCCCTTCAAATCGTCGCGATATTTTTTGATGTCGCTCGTGACTTTCGCGATGTTCTCCTGAGTTGGAGAATCAGTCATTTCTGAAACATCATCCTCAATAACCGTATTCGTTTTTTTAATAAAAGAATTCAACGAATCAAGATGATCTTCGGATTTTTGCCAATCAGCTTTACTGATGCTAAAAGCAAAAATCAACGCAACCGCGATTCCAATTATCGCCAAAACCGCGGCGCCAACGCTCAGACCAATTATCAAACCAAGCTTGGTTTTCTTCTGTTCCACCTTCTTCGCGTCCGGCAAATTATTTTTGTCTACGTTTTCCATATGGAACATCCTTGAATTGGTTGATTTAAATAATTATAGCATACCGGCAAAGTTAATTTTTCGCGAAAAAATCGCCCGATTTCTCAGGCGATTTATTTGGTTATTTCTTTGCGTTTTTAACGCGTTTTGACCATTTTTCGTGAGCTTCGTCTTCCTCAACTTTTTCACCTTTTGACGGTTCAATCCCTGGTGTTCCTTCGGTACCGCCACGAAGTTTGTGCTCTTTCACGCCAAACGCCACGATTATTGCGCCAGTTGCCGAGAGAATTGAAACAATCATAAATATTTGCGAAAGTTCTTTGACAAACGCGTCAACCACGGCTTTGTGGAATTTATCAAAATCTCCGCTCAGATTTTTCGTGAGCTGCTCAATTTCAGAATATGTCAAATCTTTTTTACTGGACGGCAAACTTGCAAGAACTTTTTCGCGAACTTGCGAGAAAATTTTCTGTTTTGCGGTTTCCGGGATGGCGCTCGCTGGGATATTCATTTTCAGCGCAGTTTGTTCCAGGACGGAATTTTGCGCGTCTTTGACCGCGTCGTTGATTTTCACATAGCCTTCGTTCACACCGTTTTGCATGTCTTTCACAGTGTCTTTACTGATGAATCCGCTGATACTGATCGCGAAGTTGCTGTCAATCGTTGCATTTTCAACCATGCCCGAAAGGTCTTTGTTGGTCTCAGTTTTCGCGAAAAGTTGAATATCTTTCACAAAATCCATTTTTGGAACATCGCCGATCAATCCCGCGACGCCGGCGGTCATCATGGAACCAAGCACAGCCGTACCAATGGTCTGCCCGAGCGAACGGAAGAACTGTGAGCTGGACGTCGCAACACCCAAATCTTTTTGATGGAAAGCGTTCTGAACTGCCAAGTTCAATGTCGGCATGCTCATTCCCAAGCCAATTCCAGCCACAATCTGCCAAATCGCTTCGTACCAATACGGAGAATTTGCGTTCAAGGTCGTCGCGGCAATACCCGCGATCGTGACCATCACAAACCCGACAACCATCATTGCTTTATATCGCCCAGTTTTCGTCACCAAAATTCCACTCACAGCGGAAGTCGCTGACATCCCGAGAATTGCCGGCAAAAGCATCAGTCCGCTGATTGTTGCCGCATGTTTATTGCCCGCCAAGAAAACTTGCTGGTTAAATTGCGTGATGTACAAAATAAAGCTCATCATCGCTGCGCCGAAGAAAATCCAAGCAATCATAGAGAATAAATAAGTTCTGTTTGTCCAGAAACGGTTCGGGATGATTGGGTCGTGAGCCTTGTGTTCAGCGAGCACGAACAGTCCAGCAAACACTGCCACCACAGCCCATAGCCCGAGCTGGATCAGCCCAAGCGACCAACCTTTGTCGGTCAAAAACTTAAATGTTTCCGCGGCGTTGTCCGTCGCGAAAATCAATGCGGCCGCCGAAATCGCGATCGCGCCAGCGCCAAACCAGTCAACTTTCGCGTTTTTTGCGTGTTTGATGAGCGGAGTTAACACCCAAATCAACGCAATCGCAGCAATTCCAATCGGGATATTGATCAGGAAATTCCAGCGCCAGCCAGCAATTGAAAGAATTGTTCCAGCGTCAGCAAATGCCCCGCCGATCAGAGGCCCAGCAACACTTGCCAGCCCAAACACTGACGAAATCAAACCCTGCCAGCGTCCTCGCTCTCGCGGTGTGAATAAATCTCCAATGATCGTGAAAGCGTTCGCCATAATCACGCCGCCGCCAAGACCTTGAACTGCGCGCCAAATAATCAGCCACATAATGTCGCCAGAAGCCGAACTTCCAAGAGATCCCAACACAAAGACAAACAGGCCAAACAAAAGCATGTTTTTACGTCCAAACAAATCCGAAAGTTTTCCGCCGATCGGAATCGCAATCGTGAAAGTCAATAAATAACTCGTCAACAACCAGCTATACGAACTGTAAGCGTTGAAATCACTCGCGATTTTATTGATCGCGGTGCTCATAATTGTGCTGTCAAGCGCCACCAAAAAAGTTGCGCTCATCACCGCGAGCATGATGACGATTTTTCGCCCATTACTGAGGTGATTCAAAAGAGGCAAGCCTTTTTTTGCGTTCTCCGCAATTTTCGCCTCATTCTTAGATTTTCGCGAAATGCCCTCCGCGGCCACTTTTGTTTTGGTCGTGAATTGATCGCGAGTTTTTCTCTTAAACATCTTAATCCTTCCTATTTATTGATTTTAATTTCCGATTTTTTGCCGTCGGTATTTTTCGCGAAATCTTCCGCCGCTTCTCCGATTTTTTCACCGAATTTAGACAGAAATTCGCGAAAATCTTCTTCGCGCATTCCAGCAAGAACTTTTTTCTTGCAACTACCAAACATCACAACTTCGCTTCCTGGGCGAATGCCGATCTCTTCTCGCGCGTTGGCAGGAATGACCAATTGGCCCTTCTCGCCCATCTTTACGACGCCGAACACTCGAAAATCAAAATCTTTTTTTGACATGCAAGAAGTATAACTTTTCATACTTTTTATGTCAAGACTTTTTCGCAAAATTCCTGTGGAAAAATCAATTTTTAATCTGTTATTTCACTTCAAGTTGATGATCGCCAATGATTTTTCTTCGCGAAAGTTTTCAATTTTTTTCGCGTTTTTTTCACACCATTCGTCAACAGCTTTCTTTGCTCCCGGCAGTTTTTCATTGCTGTAATCGTCAACAATTATCGTCGCTTTGCTCGCGAATTTTTTCTCGCATTTCGCGAAGGAATCGCGAATTGACGCGTAAAAATCGCCGTCAAAAAATGCAAAACAGATTTCATTTGGGACTTTTCGGTCGGCAATTTCCGCGAAAAATCCTTTTACAATTCGCACGTTTTTTGCGCCAATTTTCGCAAATTTTTCCTCAATTTTTGCCTTAGCCGCAAAAAGTTCTCCCTTCTTAAAATCCACACCAATAATTGAAAAATCTTCTCTTGTTTTTTGCGGAAGACCTTCAAAAGAATCGTAAAGCCATAAGTTTTTTTGTGATTTTTCATCGCGTAAAATTTCAAAGAAAAATTCGCTAGTTTCACCTTTATAGCACCCGAATTCAACCACATCTCCAAGTACTTTTTCATCCAAATTTTTCGCAAATTCCTTCAAAATAATTCGTAATTCAGAAAGCGAAATTTGATCTTGATCACTCGGGAATTTCCGCAAATATTTCTCAACTTCTATCACTTTCTGCGCTCCAAAAATTCCACAGCTTTTCGCGAAATTTGCCGTCCGCGTGGTGTCTTGATCAAAAACCCGATCTGAAGCAAATACGGCTCAATAAAATCTTCAAGCGTAGAGATCTCATCTCCGGTGAGCGCTGCAATTGTGGCGATTCCAACTGGTTTTTCTCCGTAATTTTCGCGCATTTTTGCGAGCATTTCGCGGTCTGCTGGATCCAGCCCGAGCGCGTCAATTTCCATCATTTTCATGGATTCAACGGCGGTTTCTTGGTCAATTTTTCCATTGCTTTTGACTTCCGCAAAATCCCTGACTCTCTTTAATAATCTGTTCGCAATACGCGGAGTTTTTCGTGATCGTTCAGCAATAATTTCCGCCGATTTTCGCGAAATATCCGTTTTCAAAATCCCGGCTGAGCGTTCAATAATTTCGCGAATTTCGTCGTCACTGTAGAATTCCAGGCGAAAAACGTGCCCAAAACGGTCTCGCAACGGCGCCGCCAAACTCCCCGTCCGCGTTGTCGCGCCAATCACTGTGAAACGGGGCAAATCCAGTCGCACACTTTTCGCGCTTGGCCCTTCACCGATGATAATATCCAATTTATAATCCTCCATCGCCGAGTATAAAACCTCTTCAATTGCCGTGTTCAAGCGGTGAATTTCGTCAATAAAAAGCACGTCGCCGTCTTCAAGATTCGTCAAAAGCATCGCGAGATCTCCGGATTTTTTGATCGCTGGACCAGATGTAACTTTCAGATTTGCGCCCATTTCATTCGCAATCACGCCCGCCATCGTGGTTTTTCCCAACCCAGGAGGACCATATAAAAGCACATGATCAATCGCCTCCCCGCGCTTCTTCGCAGCCTCAATCGCCAGCGCCAAATTCTGCTTCAAACGCGGCTGGCCAATATATTCCGAGAAAGTTTGCGGGCGAAGATTTGTTTCATTTTCGTCGGAATACTCTGAAAAGTCGGCGCTCACAATTCGCGTTTTTTCATCGTTTTCAAGATTTTTGATAGGCATATAAACAGTATACAAGTTTTTCGCGAAACTATCTATTTCTCAGCTCAAATAAAATTATTTGCGGAACCCCGTGTTTGGTGCGGCTGGTGTTTGACCGCCGTTGTCTGGGTTTGGTGTTGGATTTGGCGCAGGATCAGCGTTTTTGGTCCAAGTTGCGGTGATTTCTGTGTCGCCTGTTAAAGTAAACGTTTCACCGAGGTTTTTGGTTCCAGTCCACGCGCTTGATGTGAATCCGGCGAAAGTGTAGCCTTCGCGGGTAGCGGTGGTTGGGAGCTGGACGAGAGTGCCTTCGTCTATTACGCCGATAACTGTTCCACCGGTGAGGTTGCCACTGTCTGCGTTAATTGTGTAGTTCCATGCGTTTACTGCGTAGAATTCAAAGGTGTCGCCAGAATTGACCGTGTTCGTGTCCGATGAAGCGCCGTTCCATGATTGGAAATCAACTGGATTCGAGGAAACGTTTTTGATCGGGATGCCGGTGTTGGATTTTACAAGTTTGCCGTTATCGGAGTTAAAACTATGGAAGAAATTGTCGCCTGGCGTCGTAATTTTACTGGTGTCAAATGAGCCGGCTGGGAGCGAGGTGAGGGTGCCGGAGGAGTTGAAGCTATTAAAGAAACCGTCTCCTACTGTTGTGATTTTACTAGTATTAAAGGAACCGGCCGGGAGTGAGGTGAGGGCGCCGTAGGAGTTAAAACCATTGAAGAAATTGTTGCCTGCTGTTGTAATTTTACTAGTGTCAAAAGAACCAAGCGGGAGCGAAGTGAGGGCGCCGAAGGAGTTAAAACTATTGAAGGAATAGTTACCCGCTGTTGTGATGTTGCTGGTGTCAAATGAACCAGCTGGGAGTGAAGTGAGGGCGCCGGAGTCGTTAAAAAAGGAAAAGAAAAAGTCTCCTAATGCTGTGATTTTACTGGTATCAAAGGAGCCGGCTGGGAGTGAAGTGAGAGCGCCGTAGCTGTTGAAACTCGCGAAAAAATAGTTGCCCACTGTTGTGATGTTGCTCGTGTCAAATGAGCCCGCTGGGAATGAGGTGAGGGCGCCATTATAGTTGAATTTGGAAAAGAAGTTGTCTCCTGCTGTCTCCCCGGTGCTGTCAGTGGTGAATGCGTTCATTGCCGGCATGGAGTCAATAACCGCCTTAACATTATTATTACTACTAAATAATGGGTTATAGTTATTACCGTTCCACTGCCTAAAACTCACGCCTGGAACGCTCTCAGAAATGGTAATTGTGTCGCCGACCGCACAGTTTCCCAGATCAACTGACGCTTGAGCATTGAGCGTGCCAGACGCCAAACACCCTGGGTTGCTACTACTGTAATTAACCGGCGAGTCCCAAATATCATTTATTGCTCCATCACCTTGATTTGTGATACGGATGACAATATCCGAGGAAGATTCTGCGTTCGCGTTCGGTGTTTTCGCAAAAATAAAAGAGGCTCCAAGAGCTAATAAAGAAGCCGAGAGCAGGATTGCTCCTGTGATCATTTTTTCCGACCACGCGATTTTAAGCTAATAGATAGGTTTTTCATTGGGCTTGTCTCCTTTGGCTCAATTTAAATCTTTGTTTTTATATAATAATATACATAATCAGTTTAGTACAGATATTTTAACTACACAATGTTTTACAATTGTGATTTCAACAACGTGGTGTGGAAAAACTTTTCACAGAAGAAAAACCGCCCAATTAAGGGCGGTGTCTCAAGTTTTCGCGAATTACTCCGCGTCCACAATCTGAACTTCTGTGCGAGGGACAGTTTTCCCGGTGAAGGTGCGAACCTTGCGTGTGATGAATTTCACCACTCCGTCGCGACCTGCGTGGATGGTGAAGTTGCGGCTCATATAAGCGCCGGCGCCAGCAATTTTAGTTGCGCCAACCTGGCGAACAATCACTTCTCCTTGGCAAACTTTCTGGCCACCAAATCGCTTGACACCAAGACGATGACCGGCGTTATTGTGGATATTTTTGGCGGTACCGCCTGCTTTCACGTGTGACATTTATACTCCTTTTTCTCGATCAGACGGACCGAGACTGATAAGGCAATCAGCGCGCCAATCCGAAGATCATTAAATTATTTGACTCTATTTTAACAAATTTTTCGCGAAAATCAAGTCTTTCGGCGATTCGGCGTTTTACTTGTTTTTGCCTTTTCTCAACACCAGCAGTTCGCGCCCGACAATCTGTCCTTCTCTGTGGTAAACAAGCCCTTCAAAACTTCGCGAAAAACCCATGTTTTCCAACTCTTTCAACAGAGGTAAATGAACTATTTTTTCGCGGCCATTTTTCGCGATAAACCAAGCCGGAACGGCCAAACAAATCCCGGTTTTCGCCGTGGCTTGCCCACGCAAATTTTTGAGAAATTCCGTCAAAATTTTATTCACGTTGCCGATGTTTTCGCGCAAATTCTCAGCGCTCGGCTCCGTTGCATATGCGCGCCCAAGATATGTTTCGCCAGCTACAAAATCAGGAAAAACTTTGTCTTTTTTTGTGGCGGAATCCGTTGAGGTTTCGTCTGAAAAACTCCATTTCATCTCTGTTGCAGAACCAACCTCAAGCAATCTCTGAAAATCACGTTCCGCGCCAGACAGCGCAAATTCTCGCCCAAATTTTCGCGAAACCCAATCCAAATTTTCGCGCGTGTAATCAATCATTCGCGGCTCAATGTCAGAACCGTAAACTCGCATGCCCATCAGCGCCGCTTCCTGTAAAATCACCCCTGTTCCAACAAACGCATCCAGCAGAATTTTCCCGCGCATATCATCTTGACCAACCGCGAGATTGATGATGGTTTGAGCGAGTTTTGGCGGAAGCATGCCAACTTTCGCATCTCGTTTCGGGCGGGAGCGATCGCGAAAAGTGTAGCTGGTGATATTTTGAACAAAAACCGTTTCCGCAAGCAAAAATTCGTGATTGAAATCTGCAAAAATAACTTCGGCTTTTCGCAAACTTTCGCCAGTCAATTTATTGTGAAAAACGCTAGCGGAATTCAGTTTATTTTCGCCTTTTTCGCGGAAAATTTCGCGAAAAGTGATGTCTTGCGCGGCTAAATTTTTGCGAACTTGCAGCGAAATTTCATCCAAATTTCGCGGCGATAAATCACGCGTTTCGCTAGAAAAACCGAGCGTGATTTTTCCGCCGTTTTCGCTGAATTTTCGCGAAATTTCATCTGCAAAAGTTGTTAGTTTCAAATCTTTATTGTCTGCAATTTTCGCGAAAACCCGCGCGATTTTCACCACAGATCCAAGCCGGTCAAACACTAGATTTTGCTTTTCGCGATCAGATAAATCTTTCGCGCCAGAAACCGCAGTCGCCAAAATTTTTTCTTCGGAAACCGCCACAATATTGCGTGAAATTTCGCGAATATTCTCGCGCCCAAAAACCGCCGCGAGTTCTGCGGTCCCGATCTCTGGTTGACGCCCCAAAATAAATAAAAACATATTGCCAGTATATCATTTATAATAAATCTGCTAGAATTGATAAAGATTTAGAAAAAACAGGAGGAAAAATGAAGAAAGTATTAGATTTCGCAAAAAATTATTGGCAGTTTTTGATCACGATTTTTGTTGGCGCATTTGCGCTGATTTGGTCGGGAATTTCAGGGAGCTGGGGAAACGATATTCCGCTATTTTCGCGAAAAATGGAAATTTCAAGCTTCACCGCAGGCGAAATCGCAATCATGGTTTGGGGAATTTTCATCGCTGTTGTACTGTTTTCAGACATGGTGAAAACTTTGCGCAGCGGCAAATACGGCGTTGACATTTTGGCGATCACGGCGATTGTGGCGTGTATTTTGGTCGGTCAAACTTGGGCTGCATTGGTGATAGTCCTGATGTTGACTGGTGGCGAAACTCTTGAAGATTTTGCGGCTGGGCGAGCAAAACGCGAATTAACCGCACTTTTAAAACGCGTCCCAGACGTGGCGCATCTGGTGATAGGAGAAGAAATTCGCGATATTAAAGTTGCCGAAGCGAAAATTGGCGACATTCTTTTAGTCAAAGCCGGAGAAGTTGTCCCTGTTGATGGATCTTTACTGGAAGAATCCGCGGAATTTGACGAATCATCGCTGACCGGAGAAAGCATACCTGTTCTGAAAAACCCGGGCGACGGCGTCATGTCCGGCTCATTGAACGGAAACCGCGCGATCAAAATCAAGGTTTCCGCCGAAGAAAAAGATTCGCAGTATGCGAAAATCATCAAACTCGTTCGCGAAGCCGAAAGCCAGCCAGCGCCGTTTGTGCGACTCGCTGACCGCTACGCCGTGCCGTTCACGCTGATATCTTATGTGATCGCGGGAATTGCCTGGATCATCAGCGGCGATCCTGTCAGATTCGCGGAGGTTTTGGTCGTGGCTAGTCCGTGTCCACTAATTCTCGCGGCGCCAATCGCGCTGATCAGCGGAATGTCAATCGCTAGCAAAAACGGAATTATCGTCAAAAACGGCTCGGTGCTTGAAAAATTCCGCACCGCTCGCGCAATCGCGTTTGACAAAACCGGAACTTTAACAAAAGGCGAAGTTGAAATAACAGATGTCAAAGTTTTCGCGAAAAGTTTCAGCACCAAAGATTTGGTTAGACTCGCAGCCAGCGCCGAAAGCGGAAGTTCGCACGTTCTCGCCGCTTCCCTGTTAAATTTCGCGAAAAAGCAAAAAATTTCGTTGTCCGCAGCGAAAAATGTTCGCGAAATCACCGGCTCAGGAATTTACGCAAATGTTGACTCTAAAAAAATACTCGTCGGACAGCTGGACTTTTTGAAACAGAATAAAATTACCGAAAATCTCCCTGAAAATGACAGCCAAACTTCAATGTTTGTCGCAGTGGACGGAAAGCTGGCCGGGCGGATTATTTTTGCGGATCACTTGCGCAAAGAAAGCTCATCAACGGTGAAAAATCTCTCAAAACTTGGTTTTCGCGAAATCGTGATGTTGACCGGGGATAACCGAACAACCGCATCGGCAATCGCGAAAAAAATTGGGCTGGATTTCCGGGCGGAACTCTTGCCTGAGGATAAAGTCGCGGAGATCAAACGATTGCGAAAAACTTACGGTTCTGTGGCGATGGTCGGCGACGGAATTAACGACGCGCCGGTTATTGCCGCATCAGATGTCGGAATCGCGATGGGCGCTCGCGGAAACACGGCCGCCAGCGAAAGCGCAGACGCGGTGATCATGTTGGACAACCTGTCAAAAGTTGTCTTAATGAGAAAAATTTCCGAACGGACGATTTCCGTTGCACTGCAATCCGTTTGGTCTGGAATCGCGCTGTGTATAGTCCTGGAATTGATCGCGGCGTTTGGGTTCATTCCGGCCATCGTTGGCGCCGGACTTCAAGAGCTGATTGACGTTACGGTCATCTTAAATGCTTTGCGCGCACACTCAATCGCGAAAAAATAATTTCCGCATTTTCGGATTTTTCACGAAAATCAAGTATGATGTAAGCATGAAAAAAGTTTTTAAATACCTTATTCCCTACTGGTGGATGATCATTCTTATTCTCGCCACAACGGCCATCAGCGTTTGGTCGCAACTGCAATTACCTTCAATAACCGGAGATATTGTCAATAACGGCATCAATCATGTTGACGCAAAAGGCGTGATTTCGCCAGACATGAATTACATCTGGCAGCACGGATTGATCATGATCGGCATGGTTGTGATTGGCGCTGCTACTGTGATTGCCGCCGGATATTTCGCGAGTAAAATCGGCACCGGCTGGGCAAAAAGATTGCGCCAAGAAGTTTTTGAAAAAGTTGAAAATTTCTCGCAAAACGAGATCAATAAATTCTCCACCGCTTCTTTGATCACCAGAAGTACAAACGATATTCAACAGATACAGCAGACCTCAATCCTGGTTTTAAGAATGATTCTCCAATCACCAATCATGGCGGCCTACTCAATCATTCTGGCGGTTCAGCAAGCGCCGCGCCTGAGCTGGATAATGTGGCTCGGCATGGCAACCATGATCATAATTTTGGTTTTGGTGATTATTTTGGTCGTTCCGAGATTCGCGAAAATTCAGGAATTGACCGACAATTTGAACCTCGCTTCTAGGGAAAATTTGACTGGTTTGCGCATTATTCGCGCATTTAGAAACGAACGATTTGAGGAGAAAAAATTCGCGAAAGCCAACGACGCTCTCACAGAGACGACACTTTGGGTCAACCGCGTGATTGCGGTGATGTTTCCGCTCGTCAGCTTCATGATCACTGGAATTTCGCTGATGATCACTTGGTTTATGGCAGACGGAATTGTCAATCATTATGTCAACATCGGCGACATGGTCAGCTTCCCGCAATACGCAATCCAAGCGATCATGAGCTTCATTTTCATCGCAATGTTGATGATTTTCATTCCGCGAGCGGCCGTTTCCGTGAAAAGAATCGGCGAAATTCTTGACACAGAAAATTCAGTTGTTTTCACAAAAGATAAAACCGTTTTCGCGAAAAATGTTCCAGTTGGAACCGTAGAATTCAAGAACGTGGATTTTGCATATCCTGGCGCAGAAGAATCAACATTGAACGGAATTTCTTTTGTCGCCGAGCCGGGAAAAACCACCGCCGTGATTGGCTCAACCGGCTCCGGAAAATCCACGCTAATTCAGCTCATTCCCCGCTTTTATGACGCAAAATCAGGACAGATTTTTATCAATGGCGCGGAAATCAAAAAAATCGCAAAGGATGACCTCGTGAAAACAGTCGGTTATATCCCGCAAAAAGGCGTGTTATTCTCCGGAACCGTGGCTTCAAATATTCGCGAAAAGTCCGAAAAAATCACAGACGCAGAAATCGAAGAAGTCGCGAAAGTTGCCGAAGCCGACAGCTTTATTCGCAAACTTGAAGGCGGATACAAATCGCGAATCGCACAGGGTGGAACCAATGTTTCCGGTGGTCAGCGACAGCGAATCAGCATTGCGCGGGCATTAGCTGGAAATCCTGACGTTCTGATTTTTGACGATTCTTTCAGTGCGCTCGATTACGCAACAGATAAAAAAGTTCGCAAAAATTTGGAAAAATTCGCGAAAGACAAAACCGTCATTATTGTTGCGCAGCGTATTTCAACCATCAAGGACGCGGTGCAAATAATCGTGCTTGACGACGGAAAAATCGACGCAATTGGAACGCATTACGACTTGTTAAATAGCAGTAAAACTTATCGCGAAATTGCGGAGAGCCAGTTTGCTGAAAGTGAATTCGCGGACGAGATGAAAACTGCAAAAAATCATGCGGGCGGTTTGCGCAAAAAAGGAGGAAAATAATGGCAAAAGAATCAACAGACGATCTGAAAAAAGCTCAAAGCAAAGCGTCTGGACCAGAATCGCACGGCGCGGCAATGTTGTCTGACGCAAAAGCAAATGACTTCAATAAAGCCGTGAAAAACCTTGTTGATTATTTGAAAAACGAAAAGTTTAAGGTGCTTTTGGTGGTTGCTTTCGCGATAATTGGAACTGTTTTGTCAATTTTGGGACCAAAAATTTTGGCTGGCGCGACAAATAAAATTCAAAATTACGTGATCAAAGATCAAATTTACAGCCAGATTCAAAAAAATCTTCCCGAGGGACAAAAAATTCCTACTGATTGGGAATTCCAAAATTTCGCGAATAAAATGCGTCAGGAAACCGACCAGCAATTCGCGAAATCTGGGGCTGAACTTGAAAAAGCGCCGCCAGCGATTCGTGCAGCTTCGCTTGAAAAGCTAAATCAAGCCAGAAAATCCGCTGACGAGCAAGTTTCCAAAGCTCAGGAAACCGTTGATAAAGTTTTGAAAAATCTCTCTGGTGATCAGCGCAAAGAAGTTGCATCAATGAAACTTAGCGAAAAACCGCAAATGGATTTTGGGTTTATCGGTGAAATCATTTTGTTGATGCTCGGGTTTTATTCGATCGCAATGCTTTTTGGCTACATTCAAGGTTTTCTTGCGGCGGGAATCACGCAAAGAATGGCTCTTAGGATGCGCCGCGACCTTTCGCGAAAAATCAATGAGATGCCACTAAAATATTTCGATTCGCGGCAGTTTGGCGACATTCTTTCGCGAATTACCAACGACGTTGATTTGGTCCAGCAATCAATGAGCCAGGTGCTAAGCAGTATGATTTCATCTCTAACAATGGTGATTGGCATCCCGATAATGATGTTTACGATTAGCTGGCAAATGGCACTTATTTCCCTGTCGGTCATCCCGATTAGCATGTTCTTTGTTATGCGCGTTGTGAAAATATCGCAGAAATATTTCGCGCAACAGCAGGAAGTTCTCGGGAAAATTGACGGGCAAATTGAAGAGGTTTACGCCGGACACAGCGTGGTTAAAGTTTTTGGTAGCGAGAAAAAAACCGTCGAGAAATTCTCCAAATACAATGACGACCTTCACGACACAGCCTGGAAATCGCAGTTTCTGTCTGGCTTAATGTGGCCAATTTCAAACATTGTTGGCAACCTTGGATATGTCGGCGTGGCGCTAATGGGCGGCTGGCTGGCGATCAACCAAGGGATGGGTGTGGGCGACATTTTGGCGTTCATTCAATATGTTCAGCAGTTCAACCAGCCGATCATGCAGCTTTCGCAAATCATGAACATGCTTCAACCAATGGCGGCCGGCGCGGAGCGCGTGTTTGAATTCCTTGAAGAGCCAAATGAAATCGCCGATCCAGCAAAACCTGTTAAGCTTAAAAATGTTCGCGGAGCAGTTGAATTCAAAGATGTAAAATTCGCATACGAAACCGGAAAACCAATTATCAAGAATTTCACAGCATCCGTAAAACCTGGCGCAACAGTGGCAATTGTCGGCCCGACCGGTGCAGGAAAAACCACAATCGTGAATTTGCTCATGCGCTTTTATGACCCGGAATCAGGCGAAATCACCATTGATGGCGTCAACACTCGCGACATGACGCGCGCAGATGTTCGCAAAAACTTCGCGATGGTTTTGCAGGACACTTGGCTTTTCAGCGGCACAATTCGCGAAAACCTGTCGTATGGAAAACACGACGCAACAGATCAAGAAATCGCGAAAATCGCAGAAGCGGCTCACGTTGACCATTTCATCCGCTCACTTCCTCACGGCTACGAAACGATTCTGTCGGAAGACGCAGAAAACATTTCGGCTGGCGAAAAGCAGCTTTTGACCATTGCTCGGGCAATGCTCGCAAACCCGCCAATGCTGATCTTAGACGAAGCAACTTCAAACGTTGACACGCGCACCGAATCTCACATTCAGCACGCAATGTTGCAGCTGATGAAGGGACGCACGAGTTTCGTGATTGCACACCGTTTGTCGACAATTCGCGACGCGGACTTGATTTTGGTGATGGATCACGGCGACATTGTTGAGAGCGGAAATCACGCTTCCCTGCTTTCGCAAAACGGTTTCTATGCAAAGCTCTACAACTCGCAGTTTGACGAACCGGCGGAAGATTATTGATTTCCTCCAGCTTCATTTCATTTTTTTCGCGAAAATCTGTATAATCTATCTATGGAAAGTTTGAGAGAAAAAGTTGATAGTTATGAAGCGCCGGAAGACGCAAAAAAAATCGTTGAAAAAATGCGGATTGCATTGATTGTTGGGATTGCTGCGGCTGGAAAAGATTCAATCATTCGCGAAATTTTGAAAGACACAGAAAATTTCTCGCGCATCATCACCACAATTCCGCGCGCGCCGCGACCGGGAGAAATTCAAGATGTTTCATATCATTTTATTGATAATGAGAAAGTTCGCGAAAATCTAAATAACAAAAAATATTTTGAAGCAAAGCTTGTCCATGGACGAGTTTACGGGACGACAACCGACGAACTTTCGCGAATTACGGAGGAAAAAAAGATTGCGTTGGGCGATGTTGATGTTCAAGGAGTTGAGGAATATCACCGCGTTGCACGAAATTTAGTTTCAATTTTCATCATTCCGCCATCATTTGAGATTTGGCAAAAACGCTGGTCCGGCCGCGATGACAGCAAAAGTTCAGAAGAAAAACGCAATCGCATGATCAGCGCAGAAGCCGAACTAGATTTTGCTTTACGCTCAAATTACTACCGTTTCGTCATCAACGACGACCTCAAAGAAGCTGCGGAAATTTCGCGAAAACTCATTGCCGACAAAAAATTCGCGAAAAAATACAGCGATGACGAAGCAAAAAAAGCAGCCAAAAAACTTCACGACGACATCGAACGCGAACTAGGCGGCGAAACCCACCAGTTTATTTTGCGACTCAAATAAATCGCGAAACAAAAACAAAGAATTTTTTAATCTTTTTTCAACATCACCGTAAATGCTTCGCTTGGTATCTCAACTTTTCCAAATTTGCGCATGCGTTTTTTGCCGCGTTTTTGCTTGTCAAGAAGTTTGGCTCGGCGGTCTGGGTCGCCGGTGTGAATTTTGACAGTCACGTCTTTTCTGTATGCAGAAATTGTTTCGCGAGCAATGATTTTTCCGCCGATTGCGGCCTGAATTTTCACAACAAAGTTCTGTCTCGGGATGACGTCTCTGAGCTTTTTCACGAGCTCTCGCCCGAGCGGAGCAGCTTCGCTTCTGTGGCACATCACCGACAGCGCGTCCACAATTTCCTCCGCGATCAGAAAATCAACTCTCACCAAATCTTCGGTTTTGTAATCCGCCAAATCATAATTAAAAGATCCGTAGCCGGAAGTGACTGATTTCAGCTGGTCGTAAAAGTCGGTCAAAAGGTTTGCGAGCGGCGCCGAAAAAGTGATCAGTGATCGCTCTTCAATGTAAGAAATATTTTTTTGCATTCCGCGTTTTGTAATGATGAGATTCAAAACAGCGCCAACATATTCGCGCGGGACGATGATTTCTCCGTTCACCCACGGCTCGCGAATTTCGCGAATTTTCGTCTGGTCAGGCAATTCGCTGGCTGATTTAATGTCAAGAATTTCTCCGCTCGACAAGACGATTTCGTAGTCCGTGCTCGGGTTTGTCACAATCAAATCAAGCCCGTATTCACGCTCCAATCTTTCGCGAATAATATCCAAATGCAGGAGCCCCAAAAATCCAATTCGCACACCAAACCCGAGAACCGGCGAGTTTTCCGGCGCGAATTGCAGTGCAGAATCCGAGAGTGAAATCTTCTCAACTGCGTCTTTTAGTTTGCCATAATCTTCGTTGCTGGTCGGGAAAAATCCAGCATAGACGAAGGGTTTGACTTCTTTGTAGCCGGGGAGAGGCTCATTGGCTAACTCATCTGCAAGGTTAACCGTATCCCCCACTTTTGCATCGCGCGTGGTTTTCAAGTTCGTCACAATATAGCCAATTTCGCCCGGTCCGAGCTCTCGGATTTCAGTCATTTTCGGCGAAAGCTTCCCGATTTCCAGCGCCAAACCCTTTTTCTCTGTCGCCATCATGAAAATTTCATCACCTTTCGCGACGTGCCCGTCCACAACTCTCACATAAAGAATCACTCCACGGTAATCGTCATAATACGAGTCAAAAATCAGCGCGCGCAACGGGACGTCTTTCTCATTCGCGAAGTTTTCCGCAAAATCTGTTTTTCGCGGTGCCGGAATTCTTGAAACAACCGCATCCAAAACTTCCGCCACGCCGTCGCCGGTTTTTGCGGAAATTTTCAAAATCTCGTCTTCTGAAACTCCAAGTAAATTGATGATTTCGCGACTCACTTTTTCAACATCCGCTGCTGGCAAATCAATTTTATTAAGAACCGGAATTATTTCCAGATTCTGATCCATCGCGAGATATAAATTTTGTAGTGTTTGCGCTTGAATTCCCTGCGTCGCGTCAACCACCAAAATCGCGCCTTCAACAGCGGCCAAACTTCGCGAAACTTCGTATGAAAAATCAACGTGTCCGGGCGTGTCAATCAAGTTCAACTCGTAATTATTTTTTCGGAAATCATCGCGTTTTTCTCGCGAAATTTTTTCATCTTTTCCAAAAATTTCGCCATGAAGTTCGCGAAAATTTTCTTGCGATTTCTTCAAAAAATTATTTTCAGAAAAATCAGCACTACCAAAAAAACCTTCTCGCCAGAGCATGGAAACTGGCGCAAGTTTAATGGTGATGCCGCGCTCGCGTTCAAGATCCATGGAATCAAGAAGTTGAGATTTCATCTCGCGCTTTTCAACCGTTCCGGTTAATTCCATCATTCGGTCAGCTAAAGTGCTTTTACCATGGTCAATATGCGCGATTATGCAAAAATTTCTAATATTATTCACCAGTATATTCTAACATTATCCAGCCATTTTTGAAAGATTAAAATTTCAGACAGTTTTTTAGTGAAAAATAAAAACGAAAATTCGCGAAAAACCAATTTTTAATTTCTCAAATCGATTTACAGAGAGAAATTTACGTTTTCAAAAAACACGTTTTTACGAAAGTATGTTAAACTATTCATAATGAAAGACGATCAAAGCGAATCACCCAAGCAAGAAAACGATGCTAATAAAAATATAGTTCTCAATTCTGAAGCAGGAGATCTTTTGGCGGACTACACAGATCGCAATATCCGGCTTGAAAAGCACCACGCTTTTGAAATTCATCAGGCTGAAATCGCGAAAAAGAAGCGTGCGCAAAACAAACTTATTACAACTCTCGCAAAAGCAAACCAGAAAATTTCAATCAAAATGGCAGCCGCGCTTTTGGCTGGATCGACCATGATGTCGGCAGTTCTCGGAATTTATCGCGACAGATTGCTGAACGGAATGTATTTAACCACATATAAAATCGGCATTGACGCGTACACTGCCGCATTTATAATCCCGGATTTTATGTATATGATTTTGGTTACTGGCGCACTTTCAGTCTCATTTATCCCTGTTTTCAATGATCGTCTCGCGAAAGGAAACCGAAAAAGCGCATGGCAATTGTCCAGCTCAACTTTGAACTTTTTGGCGCTTTTGACATTGATTGCGTCTGTTTTAATCATGATTTTCGCGCCGGTTTTTGTTAAATACATAGTCGGTCCAGGCATGAGCGAAAGCGGACAAGCTCTCGCCACATCAATGATGCGAATCATCGCAATCAACCCGTTCCTCTTCGCAGTTGCGACAGTGATTGCGAGTATCCAGCAAGCTGTCGGGCGCTTCGTTTTCTTCGCGCTCGCACCAATGATTTACAACATCGGTATCATCATCGGCGCGACCGTCTTCACAAACGGAATCACGATTTTCGGGCACCAGATTTTCGCCGGCGGAATTATGGGTGTGGCGCTCGGCGTGGTTCTTGGCGCGGTTTTGCAGCTTCTGGTTTCTTGCCTTGGGCTGATTGGGCTCGGGTTTGATTATGAATTCAAAATCTACTGGAAAAACCGCGGTTTTCGCAAAGTTCTCGCGCTGCTCCCTGCTCGTTCGGCGGATCAAGGGCTTGACTATCTCAGCAGCATGATTGACACCAACCTTGCTTCGCGAATGGCGGACGGCACAATCCGCGCATATCAGCAAGCCGGATCACTTTACAACATGCCAATTAACCTCATCGGCGTGGCGATTTCCACAGCAGCCTTCCCACAGATGACAGAACGCATCGGTCAAGGACGCCCGGATTTGTTCAAAAAGGAATTCCGCTCAATCCTCAGAGTAATCATCTGGCTTTCCTTGCCGGTCGCGACAATCGCATTTTTCGCGCGAGGATATATCGTCAGCATCATCCAAAAAGGCGGCAACTCAACCATCGCCGGGCTGTTTGGGATTCTCACGATCGCAATATTTATTCGTTCAGTCTACCAAATTGCCGCGCGCAGTTTTTACGCACAGCAAGACACAAAAACACCTCTGATAATCTCACTGGTCACCTTCGCGATCTCAATCGCGGCAAACTTTTTCATGGTTTTTGTGCTGAATCTTGGCGCAATTTCCCTCGCAATCGCGCAAGTTTTGTGGGCCGTCATGGAAATTGTCTGCCAGTGGTTCATCATCCACAGGCGAATGACCGGCATTTTCAATCGCGAATTTTGGTCCGGAGTCTTGAAAATGTTTATTGCGGCAGGGGTAATGAGTATTGCAACATACGCGATGTCAACTTTCCTAAACCTTGAATTTGAGAATCAAAATCTGATGATGGTTCTGCCAAAATTCGCGGTTATTTCGTTGTTGTCGTTCGTGATTTACATCGGGTTTTCGCGAATGTTCAAACTAGCTGAAGTTGACCCGGTCTTAAAATATTTGAAGAAAATCTTTTACGGACACTTAAATATTCGCGAAAAATAGAGTCTTTTATATAAAATTCTCCCCGATTTCGCGAGGAGAATTTGATTTATTTTAGTCTCCGTTGTAGGTCATGGAGTCGCCCGGTGCTACGGATTGAGTCGTTGATGAGCCCGTCCAGTAATAAAACGCCATTACTGAACTTGTTATATTCTTAATGCTTATTGAATTGTTTCCCTGGATTAGTTTACCATTGTAGTTGAAATTATCAAAGAAATAGTTTCCTACCGAAGTAATGTTGCTGGTATTGAATGACCCTGCTGGGAGAGAGGTAAGGGCGCCGTTGAGGTTGAAGTTTGCGAAGAAATTGTTTCCTACTGTCGTAATGTTGCTGGTGTCAAATGATCCAGCTGGGAGCGAGGTGAGTGAGCCAGCGTGATTAAAACTGTAGAAGAAGTCGCCCTTTGCTGTTGTTCCCGCCGTGTCTGTGGTAAACCTATTCATTTCAGGCATAGATATTATCGCTGTTTTCGGTTCCTTGACTAGTGGGTCGTCGCCATATGCACGCCAACCTCGGAATGTATTATCACCATTACTTTCCGTTACTTTCACAATATCTCCAGCCTGCACGGAGATGTTAATTTAATCATAGGCGGGATGGAAATGCAAGAGGGTGTGGTGAAAAAGAATAAAAAAGACAAAGCTATATTATTGAGCTTTGTCTTTAATCTGATGATTCAAATTCTCAAAGTATTATACTTAAAGGTACGTAGCAATACACTCTCAATTATTTTATTTACTTCTATTTTGTCTGAATCACCAGACTAACATTCAGTTAAAAATCGTCATCCATAAATTTTTCCGCATCTGATAATTTAGCGTTTTTCATTATATGCTGAATCGTTTTGATAAGCGCTTTCTTATTTTGTTCTGTCGGTATAAAATTTGAGCTAATAATATAAGTTATGTCGCCAATTTTATGTTCATGGGTCGTTGACCCATCTTTGTTAACATAACTTCTTATTTCCACATCTCCTTTATTTTTTCTTTAGCCATTATCATACATCCTCCTTTATTTATTTAGGAATTGACAGAGAATCTCTATCAACCATAGTGTATCACAACAATATATACTCAATATTAAATTCAGATACTAGAGATAACAAAAAGAGCGGATTTCTTGTCCGCTCTACTATGTTTATTGGAAAAACTAGTTTTAACCGTGATTGATTGTTATTTGCTTGCTTATATGATAATCGTATATATTGAGCGTTTATTTGGAGGTATATAATTGAATAAATCAGTAAAAAGGTTAAACATCCTTGATATTTGGCAATGGCTTAGATGGATGTTTCAATCATATAAAATAGGAATCTCAAAGGCTAACAAACTATTCGGTTGGACTTACAGTGTTATATTTACCCTATCAGTGTTTACGCCTGTTTTAACAACTGACAATATTAGCCCTTCTCTCGGGTTTTATTCAAGGAAGCTTTTCTCATATGGGAATGAGCACCTTTATTTAGTGATTATAGCGAATCCCTTTATTTTTTTTATTTCACTATTTATAGGCATAATCACTTATCGTTATTATTTTTATAGGTCAATCGCACAAAAATCACCAGATTCATTGCAAAAATATTCCAGACATTCTTTCATAGAGTTAGCGGAACAGACCAAATTGTTTGGTCGGTGGATGACACTTATCAATGTCATCTCATTGGTTATTCCAGAAATACTTTATGAAAATCGTATAAAGTTAAAGAACACACAAGAAAATAACGAAGAATTTCAAAGTTTGGTAGATAACCTGTTATTTACTCTTCAAAAAAACTCATCAATAACAAGTAAACACTTTTATGGATCTATATTTAATGACATAGATTTAAGTATCTATAACTCTACTGGTGTTCATCCCACAATTAAGCTTCAGTTATTGACTGAGGATTTTGAAGTGTCTGCTTTGCAACTGATACTATCTGATGATAAATACAGTAAGAATACTGATTTTGGGCAGAGTTTGGCGGATAATTTTCGATCTCAAGGCTATGGGATTTTTTACTATAATACGTTTGTAGATGATCAAAGCCACCGTAAAGTTGAAAAATACAAAGTACACCATTTCACCGATAGAATGAAGCAAATTTACTACATCGATGAACTTAATGTAAATTTGAGAAGCTATATTAGTGAAGGCAATATATTAATCCCATTAACCGATAGAAATTCTCGCAATGGGCAATATGTTCTATTTGGTTTCTTAAATGTTTATATTGACACTTATATTTTTAGCGATCATATACTTTCAAAATTTGTCTTACCCAATCTGGTGGGATACTCTGAAGCTATCGGCTATTATTTATCGGAAATGAGAAGAAATCTGGAAAAAGGCAGTGATATTCTGAAACCCGCTGATGAGTTGTCCAAGGAATTTGATTTTCTTGAAATGTTACGGGATTGCTATACTCGATAATTTCATTTATACTAAGCCAAAAGTCACACTTGAAAGGATATATATCATGTCAAATACTCAAAAGAACAATCTTCACGCTAACATTGTCAATAGCACTTATTCTAAGAGAACTGCCCCTAAATCTGCAAAATTATATCGCACAACCAGTATTGATAGCGACTATATCTCTGTAAACAATGCCGCTATCGCAAGTTCCTTTTATAACTTTAGAAAAGAGCGTGCTGTAAAAAATGCTGTTCGGGACATAAAGCAGATTAGCCACAATTTACCCATGGAAAATCGAAAGGCACTCCTAACCAAGGCAATAAAGGATATAGATACGCGATATTAAGCCGTGCTATAATGTCTCGTATTGAAAACGAATGCTGTTTTCTTGTATCATTCGTCCGAATGAAATCCAAAAAGTATAGGAGTTTTAATATGAGAAAATCATCTAGAGATCCTAAGCGTATAACTAGTGTGATGTTCGAGTTATACATCTGTCCTGAACAAATGAAGCAGGAGATTAAACATTTAGTTAAAGAAGAAATGTTATCGGAAAACAGACCGCGCACCTCCTAGGAAGCTGTTAAGATGATAAGGGAAAAGACCGACATAGTCTACAATACCTCTCGTCAACGTTCTCCGTGGTACTTTTCGCACCTTTCATAGAGTCGTAAAACGGCTCTTTTTTTCACCTTCTCAAGGCGGAAAATACACTCTAACATTAGAAATCATCGTCTATTCCTCCTCTCCTCGCAGCTCCCGTTCGTTTTGTTCCTGCTGTTCGCGCAACTCATCAATCTCTTTTTTCTCCAACTCCGCCCATTTGTTCAGCGGCACACCAAGCGTTTCGCAGAGTTCTTCGAGCATCTGAAAAATAGCTTTTTGACGCCCACTTTGTTCCCAAACCTCTTCCATACAGTCTTCCAAATATTCAAGCCGTTCAGCGATCGTTTCTTCTGTTTCCATTTTCTTTCCTGCTTTCTTTTTTATTTTGTGATATTTTTAGCAACTCCTGAACTGGCATCAATCATAACCACAGTTCGGTTTTTGGCCGCTGCTATATCCGTCAAACCAAGCCCAGAAATATGCCAAGGTGAACGGATGCCACAACCCACTGTCGCAATGTTTTGTGGCTTGGTTCCGAGCTTAACCAAGGAATTTTTAACTGCGTTCGCTCTCGCCAGCGATAAAGCTTGTGCCTGATTTTCATCTACCTGACCAGTGTCTCCAGCAGTTGTCCCGACGAGCAGGAGCTTGAAGTTCTGATGCAGTTTCAGATATTTAGCAATTGGTTCAAGCAGTAGCAGCGCGGATTTCCCTGAAATATAGGCCGCTGAATCTGCTTGAAAGTTCAGTTGCTTGTCATTCAACACCAAGGGCTGTACAAAAGATATCTCAGCTTTCGGGTCATAATTGATCGGCGTGTCTGCCCCAACATCAACAGATGAAACATTGGGCAAAGTTTTGAACTTCTCACGAACATTCCCAGTTTGAGTGGATAATTCAACTTCTAATTTTCCACCGCCCGCTTCAATAATCATCCGCCAAATTGCAATCAACCGATTGTTATCTTTTTGCGACAGAGCTTGTTGTGGGCTGACGACCGCCTCTTGTATCCACTTCACTGTAATCCCCGAAAGATCCGGGATGTCCTGTTTTGCTTTTAGTTCCTCTACAATTTTTTCTGGGTTCAGCGACAATAAGTTGTTTCTGAAATTCAATACACCAGTCGTTGAAAGCCCCGTGTCGTCCACCAAAATAACTTTTTGTGAACTTTTTGATTGTGATTTAAGTATCTCAGCACTCTTTCTAAGTGACATCAACATATCAACTTCAGGACTTTTTGCTTTCATATTCCCTGCACTTTTCAAGATTTCATCCACGATATTCTCCACTAACATTTTTTGCTGATTCGGATCGTTTTTATATTGTTCCAGCTCGGCAGTATAAGATTGTCCATCGTTGAATGTTTGAGTGAACGGGTTACCATCATCAAGCACCGCAGAAACTGTGCCTCCTGAGCTGATTGCAGCCTGCATTTCATCTTTGAAGGTTTGGAAATTAAGACTCGGTATAGTGCTGTTTCCATGATTTCCAACCAATAAAACCACGTCTGTGCGCTCATTAGATTTTGACTTTTTCTCGCAGCCCGCAAGTACAATAATCAAGCACAGAACAAGAGATAGAACAATAAATAATTTATTTTTCATAGGTTCACACTTTCTTTGTTTTCGGTCTTGGATTCGCCGAAAATTTTGTTTTTTAAGGCTATGACCTTTCGCGACAGCCAGCCAATTTTTTCCGGACTCTTCATTTTTAGTTTCATTTCTTCACGAATCTCATTTCTGAATATTTCAGCTTGTATCCTCACAAATTCCCGCACGTAAGCGTATTGCGTATCATCATAAACTTGCAGGTTTTGTTTATATCTCGCATTGGCATAAAAATTCAATACTGCTTCAAACTGACTTCGCTCGCTTTTGATCAGTTCCAATTTGTCCCGTTCAAGGCGCAACTCTTCTAATAGCGGATTCGCAAAGAGATAAGTCAGCATGAAAGTGAAAAATAGCACAGCAAGTGGAATCAAGGAATAATTCAAGGCTATCCAACCCGAAGCATCAAGTGCATGGAACTGTGGATGATTGTTTACGTAAGTCGTATAGAGCGTTGGTGGAAATAGTTTTTTCGCAAAGACAAATCGATAAGTGAAATTGATAAACATTGCAATAACGAAAGCCAAACATCCCATCATCAAGGGCAAAACTTCTACTTTATATCCTTGTTTTTTCTTCTTTAATGCATGCCCCAAGATTAATCCTGTAAAGTCTAACAAAATCACAGAGAATACAACCAAACCTGCTTCCAGCCAAATATTATCGTTAGCCACCGCATGATAAAGATTCCAGAAATTGAGCGCATCAACCACCATGAACACCAGATTTAAACCGAGTATAAGCGGGTTAACGAAAAATTGCCTAAGCATAGCTCTCCAACTCATTTCCAGCTTCTTAAGCCGTAAATTCAGAGTGAAAACAAGGCTACCTTGTTCTAAATAATAGAGTTCATTTTTCTTGTGCAACATGGAAGTCCTCCTGTTTTTCTTTGAGCAACCTGACAATAGATTCTTGTTCCGCTAAATTAGTTTTTACTTTTTCCAAATGATCTGTAAATTGTTTTTTATGTGCCTCGCTCAGCTGCGCAAGAGTTTCAATCTGAGCTTCATGTTCCGATTTTTGACGTTCAATATCCACCAGCACTTTTTCAGCCAGAAGTTCAATGAAATTATCCCGGATATCTTCATTATTAACATCAATTTCACCGTCCTTAAAATGTTTCAAAAAGCTCGCATTCACTCGCTTCATCGTCATAAATTCGCTCAGTATACGGTAATCAGACGGTCTCATCTGTTCTTCTGGTGTCATCGCCTCCATACGGACAATTGCTTTATCATCGCCCGATGGCAAACTATTTTTATTGAATCTTAAGATTTTCATTTCTGTTCTCTCCGTTTCATTGGATTCTTAAAGTTCATACAAGCTGCAAAATTGGTTTAATTCTTCATAAAAACATTGCCGTGATAAAGCGAGCAAGCTCACAGGTGCTCTAATCTTCATTTCAATCGCCTTTCTCTGTTCTGAGCTCAATTATTTACCAAGCTTCTCTCTTAGTTCATCAATACTAATGATACGCTCCACAAACTTAGATTTATAGGTTTCCTCAAACTCTGGAGAGTCAAGGATTTTAACCTCTTTTTGTTTTTTTGCTTCTTTTTTATGTGTTTGAGTGCTGTCTTGCTCATTTTTTGAGATTTCTTTTTTGTTGGTCATCTGCAATACCGTCCTTATAAAGTATTTTGTAAAATCATCAGGCCTGATTAACTCTACACTCTTATCTTAATTCATTCATTCACGTGAAGTTCATGAAAAATAAGATGAAGTTTATGAATTTTTTGAGCAAAGAAAAAACTTCCGCTTTTTAGGCGGAAGTGTGTGAAATTAGATACGTTCAATTCTCGTCAAATGTAGACGTGTCCTTTAGCTCGTCGCTCATCGAAGGAGTCATACAATTCGCTGTCATCCTTCGGGAATGCTTTCATATATTTGAGAATTCGATTATAAAATGCGTAATCTTCTTCTGTTAATTCAGAATCTCTCTCCAATATTCGAGCAAACCAATCAATCGCAATTAAAGTTGCATCTGCATCAACCCCCATAAAGAAAATGATGTCGCTGGTAGAGTTCCCCATCGCGAAACGTACCGCAAATACGTCGTTCAAAGTAAACGCTTCGTTCATCAGATCTTGTGCAGCGTGTTCTTTTAATTCCATATTGAGATCAAAAACGTGCATTTTGAACATATCTTGTGTGTTAAAAACCATACCTTTTACCGGATAAAATCCCATAGTTATAGCCTTTTCTGTGCCATAGATTTTGCTTACGTCTCCGCAAGCAAGGGCTTGTGGAGTAAACGCAATAAACGCTAAATCTACCTCTTATACATTACCATACTTTGCAAAAAAGTCAATGGAAATCATTGTCTAGCTTTGGTATAATAGTAGGCAATAGAGGTAGAGATCATGGATAAAAACAAAGAAATTAGATGGAATTTTAGAAGCTACTTTGAAATAATAAAATACTCAGCTACTCTCGCATGGAAACAGAGTTTCGATAAATCATGTAAGGTTACTGATAAGTAATGATCCGCTTGATGGGGGTCAAAAAATAGCCGCGGTGCTATTTAGTTTTATTCTTGCAGATGGAGCATATAGCTACAGCCCCGAAGAATCACAAAAAGCGATAGCAAATGGGGCTACAGACGTATATAATCCAAGTAAAATAGGCTATGCAGGAAGATTCATTAGTAAAATTTCCAGAAATCAACAAGGATTACAAGGAAGAAGCATTAAAAATAGCAAAAAAATCAGGATAAGGTTTTAAAGGGCATCACTAACCCTCTTTTCATTCGCATTTATACTCAAATTGATTCTAAAAAATTTCAATCCTTAGTACATAAATGTATCAAGGGAGATAGAAGATTAAAAGATGAACTTAAATCCAAGGATTCTGACATTAATATTTTACTAGCTATTAGTAATTCCAAAAAGCTCCTTTTCCAAGCTCTTCTTGACGTTATAGGAAATCGAGACAATAAAGAATACGATGGCCTGCCTTTTGATTTTGCGGAAGAATACGATATAAGCATTCAAATCCGCGATTGTCGTGCCCTGAACAATGTCAAGTCTGGATGGTGAAACTGTGAGAACTGGCGCGGTTGTGTCTACCACATTTACTGTTCGGGTGGCGGTGGCTTGGTTGCCAGCTGCGTCGGTGGCGGTGTAAGTGATGGTGTATTGACCTTTGACTTGGTCGTTGACTGCGCCAGATGTACTGACAGAAACTGCTCGATCTACCGCATCTATAGCATCTGCGCCCAGGTCAGTGTGAGATGTTTTGGCTTCATGGTTTAGTGATATCGCGCCATTTATAGTGATGACTGGCGGAGTTTTGTCAATATTTGTGATGTCTATTTGAACATCTGTTTCATTGCCTGCTAGATCTTTGACCGTGATGTTTTCAGTGATATTGTCGCTGAATGCTTTTGTAAACTGAGTGCCATCACTACCAGAAACCTCTGTCCAGCCAGCTGGTGTTTGAAGTGGCTCGCTGGAAGTTAATGTCGCGATTACATCTTGGTTGGTTGAGCTGGTGGTGTTATAGTTTACTTTTACAGTTGCTTGTGAGGTGTCAGCGGCTTTAATGTTCACAACCGCCTTGTAGTCGCCTACCGGCAAGCTGTCATCGGCGGTAATTGCGAAGAACAAATCTGTGGCGATGTTTAAATATGTGCCATTAGTGATGGTGTCCACTGGGATGATTTTGAAAGGTGTTTGGGCGCCATTTACATCAATTCCAGCGAAGGTTTCGCTTGGGATGGTGGTGCTGTTTTCAGTTTGAGAATAGCCTGGGGCGAATTCGTTGGCAACTAAGTACTGTTCTGTGTTAGGAATCGCGAAACCGAGCGTGTTGGCAGTTTGTTGCGCTGGTGCTGAGACGCTTCCAGTGTATGCGGTGAAGTTCGCGATGATTTCTGGGCTGGTTTCAGTGGTGTCTAAACTCAGCTTTGCAGTTAGTTCAGTGTTGATGTTGCTAGTAATATTTACTGGGCTTTTCGCGACAGTGGTTTTTGTGCCAGATTCACCTTTGACAAGTGTGATATTCACGTTTGAGCCACTTGAGGTAATGTCCGTGTGTGGCAGAGTGGCTGCATTCGCTAAAAATGTAGGAATGAAAATAGCCGCAAAAATTGCGGTTGTGAAAGATGAGAATATGGCGGCGAATTTAGTTTTCGGTTTGGAGATTCTGTCGCTGAGCTTGTTTTTGAAGGAAAACTTTGATGTTTTGAAGCTTGGTGAGAGTTTATTGCCGCTGCCCTTCTTCTTGTGTTTGATGAAGAAAATGATTGCTAGGATGATTGCGGTGATACCAAGTGTAAGTAAGATGATGGTTAAGAAATTTGTTTGAGCGAAATCAGCAAGTCCGCCAATGAAGCCAGTGTTTGGCGCGTTTGGCACGCTCGGCGGTGCTTGACCCACCCCAGAACGTGAACGTTAATGACTTGTTTTGTTAGATTGCTCATATCATCTCCCCCAATTTTATTAAAATCCCTTTTATCACGTCCATTTAAGAATATGCTCGATAAAAAGTAAACCTACTCAGATTTCTCCGAGCAGGTTTTTTATGTTCCAACAAAATTTAATATAGTTTTGCCGAATCAGGCAGGACCGCTCCAGTGAAAATTTCTTTCACTTGGCCTGCGTCCAATGTTTCTTTTTCAAGAAGTTCATCTTTGATTTTATCCAACATTTTTCGATTTTGAGTGATCACGGTCCTTGCACGATTCGCCGCTTCTTCAATCAACTCATTCACTTCTTTGTCAATTTCTTCTGCGGTTTTTTCGCTATATGGTTTTTCGCGAGCAATGCGATCCATCATCAATCCGCCCTCATCTTCATGGAAAACTTGGTCGCGTAATTTCGTTCCCATTCCCTGTTCAATGATCATGTCGCGAGCAATTGAAGTCGCGTTCCGCAAATCAGATCCAGCTCCAGTTGTAATGTGATCTCGGCCAAACACAACTTCTTCCGCGATTCGCCCACCGAGAGCACGAGCCAAAATATCTTTGAACTCAACAATTGACGTATATGGACGATCTTCAGAAGGCAAGGTCCAAGTCACGCCACCGGTGCCGCCGCGAGGAATAATTGTGACTTTATGGACATCATCACTGTCTGGCAAAACCTGCGCAACGAGCGCGTGGCCGCCCTCATGAAAAGCAGTTAGTTCTTTGTCGCGATCATTCATAGCTTTATTTTTGCGCTCCGGACCAATTGAAACTTTTTCAAAAGCGTCAGTGATGTCATCGTTCGTGATTTCCTTTTCATTTTGGCGAGCAGCCCTAATCGCAGCTTCGTTCAAAACATTCGCGAGGTCGGCACCAGCCATTCCAGCTGTTTTGGCAGCAAGTGCATCAAGATCAACATCTTTTGAAACCGGTTTCCCTTTTGCGTGAACTTTCAAAATAGCTTCGCGATCTTTTCTTTCTGGGAGAGAAATGTTTACTCGTCTGTCAAAACGTCCTGGTCGGAGCAATGCTGGGTCAAGGACATCCACGCGGTTTGTCGCCGCCAAAACGATCACTGTTTGGTCTTTGTCAAAACCGTCCATTTCAACCAAAATCTGGTTCAATGTCTGTTCTCGCTCGTCGTGTCCACCACCCATTCCGGATCCTCGGCGTCGTCCAACAGCGTCAATTTCATCAATGAAAATAATTGCGGGCGAGTTCTTTTTCGCCTTTTCAAACAAATCGCGAACACGGCTCGCACCAACACCAACGAACATTTCCACAAATTCTGAACCAGAAATCGAGAAAAATGGCACATCAGCTTCCCCTGCAACGGCGCGCGCCAACATGGTTTTTCCGGTTCCCGGAGGACCAACCATCAAAACCCCTCGCGGAATTTTTGCTCCAAGTGAAATGAATTTTTTCGGATGCTTCAAGAAATCAACAACTTCTTCAAGGTCCTGTTTTGCCTCTGCGTTGCCAGCGATTTCCGCGAATTTTTGTTGTTTTTTGTCTTTTCCATAAAGTTTCGCCTTGCTTCTCCCAAACGCCATTGATTGGTTTCCCTGATTTCCCGCGCTTTTCATCATCCAAACAAACAAGCCAATAATGACCAATGTTGGCACTACAATTCCAGCAATATTCCAGATCATTCCAGCCGTATTATCAGCGGCCACAACTTTATAATCAACCTTCGTAATGTCAAGTCCTTGCTGGGAAGCGCTCGCGCCGTTCGGAATCATGCTCGATTCCGTTGCGTTTTTCTGGTCTTTCAAAGTTATTTCAAGATCCTGCCCGCTTTCAACAATTTTCGCGACTTTTCCGTCATTAACTTGGCCAATCAATTCGCTAAACGGGACATTTTTCAGACCCGATCCAGTTTTGACCGCCGCAAATACTAAAACTGCAATAAAAATCACAACTGCATAAAACGAGATATTTCTCACCCAGCGCCCCTTCGGCGACAGGTTCGCAGGCGATCCGCCCGCTGGTTTTTTCCCTCTTGGATTCATATCTCTATTTTATCAAATTTCGGCAGAAACCGCCATTTTAATCAAAATTTAATGTTGTATTTTATATAAAACAGCCTGGCTTGAGCCTTTCCAGCCGTTCGGCGTATTCACATTTATTTCATCAATTTTCGTGATTTTACCTCTGAAATCCGAAAGTTCTCCGGGCAAATTTTCCGCGGATCCCGTTGAAGAAACATACCAAAAACTCTCGCTATTATTTTTCGCGAAAAATTCTTTAAGGTCAACGATTTCTTCCTGGCTTCCAGCCAACATTTTTTCGCTACCGTAATAATAATTATCAACCTGCGAATCCAAAAAATAAACTGGATTTTCACTTGTCGCGTAAGTGTCGGCATCGAAAAAACTCCAAGCAGAATCAGCCACAACTGGAATTTTATTTGCGCCGGTTTTCTCCTGAACTTGCTTCATCATGAATTTTGACATTGAAATATCGCCCGAATACCGATTATAATTTCCGTAATGGAACAGAGATAAAACTCCGAAAATTGACGAACCGATCGCCAAAATATACAGCGCAATTCCCAGCACATTTTTTGTATTTTTTCGCGAAACACTGATAATCGCAGCGATCAAAACTGGCACCATCGCTACGCTCGCCAAAACATAGCGGTCGATAAAATAGCTTCTCATTGGCGGCAACGAAATCAAAAGAAGTATGGCTGGCGGAATGATCACACCAAATAAAACCAGATTGAAAGATTCGCGAAAATCTTTTTTAGGATTCGCACGAAATGCTTTTCTTGCTTGCGCAAAAATCAACGCAATCACCGCGATCATAATAATCGAAAACCAACCCGTCAAATTTGCGGCTGTTTCAAAGAAAAACATGCTCGAAATCAGGTCAGGAATTGTCGCGAAATTAACCGGCGGAATCCAGAATCCGCTCGTGGCAACAGTCAAAAATTGGATCAAAACAAACGGAATCCACGGAAGAAAAACGATAAATGCCACAAGAACTGCTTGCAATAAATTTCCGTTTTTCGCGAAAATAATATCCTTGATTTTTTGGCTTTTTTGTTCAGATCCAGTAATAAACTTTCGCCATATTTTTCGCGAAAATAGCTTTTTCTCGCCCAAATCAGCCCGCGCAGAAACATATAGCCAAATCACCTGAGCAACACCAGAAAAGACCGCGAAATATTGGGTCCACGCGCCGATCGCCAACAAAAAACCGTATAAAACCCAGTGTAAACGAGTGCTTTTTTCGCGAATTTTGATCAAAATAAATAGCTGCAAAAAAACCAAAAACACCACGAATGCGTACATCCGCATTTCAATTCCGTATCGCAAAAGCATCGGAGACAAGGCAAGAAGCGGCAGCGCGAGATATCCCGCCTTTTTCCCAAAAAGTTTTCGCGAAACAACAAATCCCATCGCAATCGCGCCGGCGCCGCAAAGCGTTGAAAAAGCTCTGAGCGCAACATCGCTTGACCCGAAAATTAGAGACCATAATTTCAGAAGCCAATAAAACAGAGGTGGATGAACGTCGCTTGCGGTCCATTTCGCAATATCCAAAAAATTAAATTTGACTAAAAAATGAGTAAAACTCTCGTCAAACCAGATTGACCAGCGTCCAATTTGCGTAAAACAAATCGCCGAAAAGACCAAAACTGCAACCAAAACCGCGATCACACTGACGGATTTTTCATGTTTCGCGAAAAAATTTCTTATCATATAGAAACATATTAACACGAATCACAGTTGGCGCAGAGCGGTTTGGACGGTTTCATTCCAAGATCCGAAAGGCTGTATTTCGTCCGCCAAAATTTCTGCGGTCAGCCCATGCCGAATTGCCAGGGAAAAAACGCCAATTTCTTCAAGCGCGCCGGCGCCCATAATTGTTGCACCCAATATTTCGCCTTTTTGGCTTGCGAGAATCTTGACGAAACCTCGCGCTTCGCCGGAAATGTTCGCCTGGGATGAAATGTTGTTTTGAACGACAGATTTTTTGTATTTTATGTCATTTTCGCGAAGTGTAATTTCGCTGAGCCCAACAGAAACGACTTTCGGATTGATCGCCAAAGTTTTATAGTCCGGTCTTGAAAAAGCAGATTCCTTTTTCCTTTTAAATAAGTTCTGCGAAGCCACAGAAGCTTGATATATTGTTGTTGAAATGTCTACATGATTTAGAAAATTCCTTTTTACGACATTTCCAGCCGCGAAAATATTTTTTGCGCTCGTTGAGAGAAAATCGTCGGTCAAAATTCCATATTCGTCAAATTCAACGCCCGCCGAAACCAGCCCCAAATCCATGCATGGAGATCCGCTTTCCGCAAACAAAACCTCCTCAACTTTGATTGATTTTTCTGATCCACCCGCGCCGTATGTTATTTTCGCAAGAGAACCCTCCTTTTTTACAGAGAAAATCTCAGCGGAAACCAGAAATTCTGTTTCATAGCTTTTTGAAAAATCTTCGCGAACTTCGTTTGAAACTTCTTCGTCAAACCCGCCAAGAATCTCAGCTTTCTTCTCAATCATATAAACCTTTGTTCCTAAAATCGCGAAAAATTCCGCCAACTCGACCGCTTCGGCGCCCGAACCAATGACCGCAAGAGTTTTTGGTGGACGATTCAGATCAAAAATATTTTCTGGGGTCAAAACCGAGATTTCGTCAAAAATTTTTGGTATTTTTCGCGAAATTCCAGTTGCAACAACAAATTTATCAGAGGAAATGTGCCTACGATTTGAATTTCTGCCAACAGTTATTTCGTTTTTTGAAATAAAATGTGCTCGCCCGCGGACCACGTCAACTCCACGAGACCTCAAATACTCCGCTGTTTTTTTCACGCCACTTCTTAAAATTGCGGATTCGCGCCAGTTTTTCACCCCCGGAAAACCATAGCCAACTGAATTCGTTCGCAACCCAAACGTTCCCGCAGTTTTCGTTTTCGCGAAAAGATGCGCGGATTCGAGCGCGGCTCTCAATGGGATGTCGCCAAAATTTGGTGCATACCCGCCAAAACTTCCGGACTCAATTATCGCGACTTTTTTTCCGCACGAAGCAACAGATTCCGCGATGACCGCACCAGCAGCACCGCTGCCGATGACAACCAAATCATAATCAAATTTTCTTTCTTTTTTGCCCACCATTGCTCCTTAAATCATGCGGTTTTCGCTGCCGTATAAATATGCGGCGTCTTCGTCATATTCCGCCATCATTCCGGAAGTAATCGCCCTCAATTCCTCCGCAGTTATCTCTTCTTTATCGCGAATCCATACTGATATTTTATTCATCACGTTTTTTGCGAAATTTTCCGCATCGCCGCTCGGCGTTCCATTCGCGCGAGCAGTTTTTGCGACCGCCGCGTGATGACGAACCGGATCATATTCCGAAACCTTTTTATCTAATAAAACCTTTACCATTTTTTTCTCCCATTTCTATTTGTTAATCATGAATAAATAAAGACCAAGCGCCAGCATTAAAATCCCGGCAGTAATCTGAAAAAACATCTTGTTTTTTTCGCGAAATCTCTGGAATTTGCTGATTTTCTTACCAGCAGCATTCGCGAATATCAGTGCTATCACTGGCAAAAGCGCCAAAAACGCAAATCCGAACCCGGCGTAATATTGCGTGTCGCCGCCAAGTTTTGACAAACTTTCGGAAGCGATGAAAATCGGGACGACAGTAAGCAGAAGCTCGGCAAAAACGGCTAGCCCGCCCGAAAGAAAAGCACTTCCGCCGCCGTTAACCTGCTCAACCGAACGAGTCAAATTCACAGCAGATTTTCTTGGAAGCCACAATCTCGTACCTCTATCTGAACGGTAATAAAACATCAAAACAAACAATCCGTCAATAATCAAAAGTGCATAAAGCGACCAAATAAATCTGTGATCATTCGCGAAAAACGGAATATTCACCACTGTGATTGCGAAAAATGTCAATAAAAGCATCGCTAGAAGCGCGCCGCAAAAATACAAAAATGAAAACCGCGTCAGTTTTACGTGATGCTTCTCGTGGCCCAAAATATTGTGCGCAAGCATGGTCAATAGAGAAACTGGCATGGAAAAACTTGCCATAATTAAAGCCGCCGCAACCGCTGGTATCCAGATATCATAGATCTCATTCATTTTGTTTTCCTCCTTACATTTATTTTAGCACGAGCATGATATAAGTCAACGTTTTTTTACAACATTTTATTGAAAAATATACTTGACATTTGGGCTAATTATTGCTACAATATAAACATAATTTCGTGGCCGCGAAATAAAATAAAAAGAAAAAGAAAGGCAAAAATGGAAAGCACTTCCCTGTTTTCATGGTTAAGAGAGAGAAGCCACGAGGAGCTGGACTCGTTTATTTCGCGAAAATTGTCCGCGCTTGAAACGGTTGAACTGGATTAATTTTAGAACACGTAAATAAACGCGTAAATCAGAAAAAGCCCGAGAAACTCAGGCTTTTTTGGTTGCGGGGGTTGGATTTGAACCAACGACCTTGTGGTTATGAGCCACACGAGCTGACCAGACTGCTCCACCCCGCGTCAACATGTTTATTATAACACGATTTTCATTGAAAACAAAATTTTGGTAGCACCACCTGGGCTTGAACCAGGGACCTTAGGCTTATGAGTCCTACGCTCTAACCAGCTGAGCTATGGTGCCA